>JANXOP010000218.1 GCA_025357755.1 Kofleriaceae bacterium
CTTACTTGAGCGTCGCTCGCTGGTCGCAACTGGCCTGCCTCTCCACCGAAGTGAAGAGCACGTTGCCGACCGCCGAGGCCGCCTCAGAAATGGGGCGATGTAATCGTCGCCAGCGGGGAGATGTAATTGTCGCTCAGCAACAGACCCTACTTCCTGGCATCAGACGCTCGCGGTGCGGCGCAGGTGTTCCAACTGGACGGGTCGATCGCACCGGCGAAGCCAGCCCCCGTCGCGGAGCGAAGCAGCAGCGACCAGCGAGTTGGCGCGCCCCCGCCGCGCGCGGGGCAGGGTTGGCGCGCCCGCTTGCTCGCCGGCGCAGCGTTTGGCGCGCCCGCTTGCTTCGCATCGCGCGAACCGCTAGTTGGCGCGCTTCCTAGTGACGGTGGTCGCGAACCTGTCCACCGGCGGGAGGCGCAGCGTGCACATCCCAGCGCCCTTCGGTCCACACCCAACGATTGCCGCGGAGCTCCCACGAGCCCGCGATCCAGATCTGGTTCGCGCGCTCGCGCTCCCAGTGACCATCGACCCACGCCCACTGGCCGCCCTTCCAATCCCAGCGACCCGAGACCCACACGAAGCCCGCACGCCCGGCCTGGTTCTCCACGCGCATCGGAGGCGGCGCGGCGGTCGGATACTCCGACGTCGACGTGGTGGTGACGCTCACGCCACCTTCGGTGTGCGTGTTCGTCGTGGTGGTCTGGGTGTAGCCCGGATCGACGGGACGACGCGGGCCGGTCTCACCGACCGAGACGCCGCCTTGCGCCATCGAGGGCGGCGGTGCGGAGCTCGACGTGGTCCACGTGCCCTCGATCCACTCCCAGCGATTACCACGACGCTCCCAGCGACCCTCGTTCCAGGCGTACCCCGAGCGCTCGCGCTCCCAGTGACCATCGACCCACGCCCACTGGCCGTTGCGCCAGTTCCAGCGACCCTTGACGTACAGGAAGCCCGGACGCGAGCCATACGTCTCGACGCGCGGCGGCGGCGGATCTTGATAGACGACGCCGGTGGTCTCCGTGCCCATCGTTGCCGAGCCGCTTGCGACGCAAGCACTGGTGGCGAGGGCGATACCGAACATGGTGACGAGGATGCGTGAACGCAGCATGCGAATTGATTCTCCGGGCTTACAGTTGGTTAGGGGATGAATGTGCCAGATCTGCCCCACCGATGGGGGTCTGAGCGCAAAGTGCGTGAGTGATGAAGCTCGCATGGATCTTGGTGGTGCTGGCGGCCTGCGGCAACGGCAATCATGCAGCAACCGATGCGAGTAGTGTCGACGCGGCGTTGCCCGATGCCCCACCGCGGATCGTCCCCGTGTTTCGCAACGTCGTCGATCTGCCCGATGCTCAGCTCGCCGACCAGGCGCTGGTGATCCTCGGCGCGACCGGCGCGCCGAACACCTCGTGCAACAACTGCCACGGCATGACGCGCCAGCACCTGCGCTATTGGCGCGCGCTCGGCGACACCGCGATGACCACCTGCCTCACCGATCTTGCCGTGACGACGCAGGCGTCCGCCGTCCACATGATCGATTGCCTGCGTACGATGCCGGAGCTGTCGACCTCGGCGTTTGCGCCACAGAACCTCGGCATCTACGCGACCGCCGCACGCCTCGATTGGTTCGACTACGTGTTCTACAAAGCCTACGGCGATGGCGCCGCGACCGAGAAGGCGAACTTCCTCGAGATGGCCGCGATGCCGCACGGCACTGCGGTGCCGCCACTGACCCAGGCCCAGTTCGATATCGTCGCCGAGTGGACGATGCGCGGCCAACCGATGCTCGATAACTTCCTGCCGCAAGACAACGCTCCGACCGAGTGCACCGCCGGCATCTCTGCGGACGTGGCAACGCACACCGCCGCGTTGAAGACGACCGGCTGGCGCGCGATCAATCGCGATGCCGCGATGGCGATGTTCGATTGCGGCACCGCCACCGATCCGAAGCAGTGCCTGACCAACCAGCCGCTGATCACCGATCAGGCCTTCGCCACCGGCTGGGCCGTCACCGGCGCGGGCTCGCTGCGCTTGCTCGACACCATCACGTATCAATCGTCGTACTGGACCCGGAGCTCGCCTGACGGTCGCTTCATCGGCCACGGCGTACGTAACACGCACACCTCGAACATCACCGATCTGCAACGCGCCGCGACGCACATCTCGGTCGCCGCGCTCTACGACCCTGGCTTCTTCCCCGACAACAGCGGCTTCGTATTCCAAGGTGGCACCGCGAACACGTGCCCGATCAGCGTGCTGACCGCGAATCCGAGCTCGATCTCGATGACCGAATCGGGTTGCGCGCAGACCGACGACATCGGCCTCTACCAGCACGTCGGCAAGGGGCTGAACGGCGGCGACTACTTCACGATCGATAGCCAGTTCGAATCCGACGACGGTGGCCACCAAGCGACGCTCAAGGATCCGAACGCGTTCTTCAGCGGCACGGCGAAGGCGTACTTCAACCCGTTCGTGTTGACGAACAACACGTACGTCCACGGTACGCAGGTCTCGATCAACCAGGCCTACGAAGGCGACTCGGTGCTGTCGCCGTCGGCGACGCTCGAGCTCACGCGCGTGTCGGGTCCGAACAGCCGGCAGATCGGCTACGTTTTGCACGCGATCAAGGCGACGCTCGTCAACAACGTCTACTCGATCCAGGCGCCCGAGATCGCGCGTTACTGCCTCTCGGGCGGCAAGCCCGGGTTCTCGTACGACGAGCGCTGGGTCGCCTATCACCACTACGTGACCGCCGCCGATGCGGTCGCGCTCGGGTTCACGAGTGCGAGCGATCCCGCCTTCGCGCCCTACCTCACGAAGGGCGCCGCGAACATCTACCTGATGGATCTCGCGACGGGCGTGCCGAAACGGATCACGAACATGCAGCCCGGCCAGTACGCGCTGATGCCGCACTTCCGCAGCGATGGCTGGATCTACGCCGACGTGCGGGACGACAACGCGACGAAGGAATACTTCATCGCGAGCGACGCCGCGCTCGTCGCCGAATGACACACAGCCGCTACTTCTCGAACTCGAAGCGCCACAGCCCGAGGAGCGTGAACAGCACCGCGAACGAGACGAGTGCGATCAGCTGCGGTGCGATCTGCACCACGCCCGTACCCTCGCGAATCAGCACGTCGTAGTAGCCGTCGAGCGCCCACGATTGTGGGACGGCGTTGCCGATCTGCTTCATGAACGCGGGCATGAAGATGCGCGGGAACATGCAGCCGCCGAGCAGGCCCATCACGAGCACGATCACCGGCACGGTGCTCCCGATCTGGCGCTCGGTCCCGCCGAACGACGACACCAGAAATCCGAACGTCACCGAGCACAACGACAACGCGATCGAGATCAGGACGAGCGCGCCGATGCTGCCCGCGATCTTCATGCCGAAAACCCCGACGCCGAGCCCGAACAGGAAGGTCAGCTGGACGAGCGAGATCAAGAAATACGGCACGAGCTTGCCGAGCAGCGCCTGCCAGCGTGGCACCGGCGCCGCGAGCAACCGTTTCCATACGCCGGTGTGACGCTCGTGCGCGAACGTGATCGCGACCGCGAGCGACAAGAAGAACGCGAACAGCACCGCGTTGCCGGGCACCGTGACCTGGAAGTTCGAGATGTTCTCGAGCGGATGCGCGATGCCGGGCGGCGTCTTCGGCTGCACGAGCGGCTTGGGCACGCCGTTGATCGGGACGGGCGCGAGGGCGCGCATCACCACGCCAGTCAACGCACCTTCGAGCGGCGCCCGGACCTGGATCGATGCGCCCTCGTCGATCGCGAGCTCGATCGGGTTGTCGGGACCGAAACCCGGCGGGATGATCAAGCCGGCGACCAGCGTGGCGTGGACGACCGCGGCGCGTAGCTCGTCGGCCGACGCGAACGACTGGGCCACGAAGCCCGGGGTCTCGTTCAACGCCTTCTCGATCGCGGCGCCGCGCACATCAGCGGCGCCATGCACGATGCCGATCTTCTGCGGTTCGGCCGCGTCGGGGCCGAACTTGAACATCGATCCGAACACGACCATGAACACGACGGGCAGCGCGAACAGGCTGAGCAAGCGACCGCGGTCGCGCATCAGCAACCAGACCTCCTTGCGAATCGAGGCGCCGATCACGCGACGTCTCGCAGGGCTTTGCCGGTCAACGCGAGGAACGCGGTCTCGAGGCTCGCCTGCCGCGACTCGATCCGGGCGATCGTCACTCCACTCGCTTCGATCGCCGCGATCACCGGGGCGAGGCCCGCGGTCGGCTCGACGCGCAGCACGCTGTGCTCGCGGGTCACCGTCGCGTGCGCCGCTGCGGCAGTCTCGGCCGCCGCGACATCCCCGGCGATCTCGATCTCGATGCCCTTACCGGCGTACTTCGCGACGAGCTCGGGGATCGTGCCCAGGGCGGTGATCGCGCCGCCATCCATGATCGCGACTCGGTCACACAACGCCTCGACTTCTTCCATGTAGTGGCTCGTGTAGATCACGGTCATCCCGCTCGCGCGCAGCGTGCGCACGGTCTCGAAGATGTGGTTGCGGCTCTGCGGATCGACGCCGACGGTCGGCTCGTCGAGCACCAGGAGCTCTGGTTTGTGGACCAAGCCCGCGGCGATATTGAGCCGTCGCTGCATGCCCCCCGAGTAGGTCTTCACGACATCGGTCGCGCGATCACCGAGGCCGACCACTCCGAGCGCCCACGTCACCCGCTCGGCGGCGAGCGCGCCGTGGATCCCGTAGAGCGCGGCGAAATACGTCAGGTTCTGGGTCGCCGAGAGCTCCTCGTAGAGCGCGAGGTCCTGCGGCACGTAGCCGAGCTTGGCCTTCGCGACCCGCGGCTGCTTCGCGAGGTCGGTGCCGCTGACCACGACCCGCCCGCGCGTCGGCGTGATCACGCCGCACGCCATCGAGATCGTGGTCGTCTTGCCGGCCCCGTTCGGTCCCAGCAGGCCGAGGATCTCGCCTTTCTTGACGACCAGATCGAGCGCCTTGACCGCCGTCCGATCGCCGTAGTCCTTGCCCAACCCCGTGAGCTCGAGCATCGACATGGCAGCGACCATACGCCATCCTCCGGGCATGCGCGTCGTCGTCGTTCCCTGCCTCAGCGATAACTTTGCGTACCTCGTGATCAGCGGCACCCGTGCCGCCGTCATCGACCCTTCCGAAGCCGCACCGATCGAAGCCGCGCTCGCGCGGGAAGGCGTCACGCTCGCCGCGATCTGGTGCACGCATCATCACTGGGATCACACCGGCGGGATCGGCGACCTCGTCGACAAGCATCCCGGGATCGACGTCGTCATCAGTACCATCGATGCGGAGAAGCTCGAGCCGAAGACCCGGCGCTGCATCACGAAGCTCGTCGGCGACGGCGACCTCGTCGCGCTCGAAAACGTCAAGGCCCGCGTGATCCTGAACCCGGGCCACACGCTCGGGGCGATCAGCTTTCACATCGAGGATCCTGGCGCCGTGTTCACCGGCGATACCCTGTTCGCCGCCGGATGCGGCCGCGTGTTCGAGGGCGACCCCGCGATGATGCGCGCCTCCCTCACGAAGCTCGCGGCGTTACCGCCGGAGACCCTGGTCTACTTCGGCCACGAGTACACCGCCGCGAACCTCAAGTTCGCGATCGCCGCGGAGCCGAACAACTACAAGATCAAGAACCGGATCGCCGCGCTCGCGACCCCGTCCACGCCGTCCACGGTCAAGCTCGAGCGCGATACGAACCCGTTCGTGCGTGCGGACAGTGTCGAAGAGTTCGCCAAGCGCCGCGAGTGGAAAAACAACTTCAAGTAGCGGGTCAGCGCGCGACGAAGATCGCGAGCGCGCGGCTATCGAGGTCGTAGGTCGCGGTCACGGAGGCCTCGGCGCCGGGCAGCGTGAAGTTGCCAGTGGTCTCGAGGAACGAGGCGGTGTTCGCCGCGCGATACCAGCTCGTGCCTGGAGGTGCGGCCGGCAACGTGACGGTCACCTTGGCCAGGCTGCGGTTGTAGAGTACCACTCCCCGTGATCGTCCAGTAATCGACCCAGGTCGCGGTCGAGTCGAGGTTGTACGAGTTGTTGTTGCAGCGCAGGCCGCGCTGGACTTCATCACATTCAAGCCCTCGCAAGCGTGACCACGAAGACCGCGCCACCGTCATCGGCCGCGCGATACGCGAGCTCGCCACCCATCGCGCGCGCGAGCGAACGCGACAGCGCGAGCCCGAGGCCGAGGCCGGCCGGGCCATCCTCCGCGACGCCGCGTGCGAACGCCTTGAAGAGGCTCGCCGGGTTCGCGACGCCAGCCCCGTGATCGCGCACCGTGATCTCGACCGTGGGGCCGACCCGCGCGGCCGCGAGGTGGATCGTGCGGTCATCGGCCGCGCGCGTGTACTTCTCGGCGTTATCGAGCAGGTTGCCGATGATCCGCGCGAGCGCATCGCGATCGAAGGTCGCGGTGAGCTCGTCGGGGACATCGAGATCGATCACCGCACCCGCGCGATCGAGCGCGGGCTCGACCGTCTCGGCGAGCCCCTTCAACGCGACCGCGAGGTTGCCGGGCTTGCTCGCGATGCTGAGGTTGCCGCGCTCGAGCTGCGAGAACCCGAGGACGTTCGAGACCACGCGACCGAGGCGCGAAGCTTCTTCGCTCATCCGCTTCGCGTAATCGCGGACCTTCGTCGGATCACCGAGTCCGTCGGCGAGCATGTCGCCGTAGAGCTGGAGTCCGGCGAGCGGCGTGCGGAGCTCGTGCGCGGCCGCGGCGGCGAACTGGCTGCGCTCGCGCGCGTAGCGTTCGGCGCGTACGACCAGCCACACGACGAGCAGCGCCGCGAGCACCGCGACCGCGCCGATCGTCACGAACCGGAAGAGGAACGTCGTCGCGGTCCGCGCGGCGTCGTGGCTTGCCGCAGCCAGCGCACTCGGATTCGGCGCGACGGTGAGCTCCCAGCCTGGCACGAGCTCGGTCGCGCCGCGCGCGTGTTCATCGGGGTGGAGCTCGGCGACGAGGTCGCCGGCATGGCCCGCGAGCCAGCGCGTGAGCGCGGCGCGATCGACGACGAAGCCCTGCGTGAAGTTGCCATCCGGGGTCGACACCTGGCGCACGGCGACGAGCGCGCGCGAGGTGAGGAAGGGCAGCGTGCGCCACTCGAGCGAGGATAACGAGATCGTGATCGTCGACTTCACGGTCCGCACGATGTGCCTCGGCGGGATCGGTTTTGGGGGAGCTCGCGTGCCGGTCGGGGGCCCGCCGATCGTCTCGCCATTCGTCTCGACGCTCGCCGCGCTCGTGTCGAGCACGTCGGGGTTGCCGTAGACCCGGTTCGCATTCGTGTTCTGGGCGTACGAGCCCGAATCGATCTCGTACGTGTGCGCGGTCGCGACCTGCGTCTGGGTGGCTCGGATCTCGGGCCTCTGGAAGGTGGGGCCCTCGAACGTCTCCGCGACGTTGACCACATCCTGCGCACGCTCGGGCACGAGCGGCCCCGCGAGCTCCGCGGTCACCGCATCGCGAAAGGCGCGGTGTTCCACGAGCCGCTTGGTATCCGAGAGCTGCGGAAACTCGTCGTTGATCGCGGGCGTCGTGACCTTCGCGTTCGCGTCGATCTGGAAGTAGCCGAGTACGAGCGGATCATCGGGCCCGATCGCGAGGGGCGAGGGCGTCACGCTCGGTCCCGGCGAGGCGCGCGGATCGTGGAACAAGTTCTGATACTGGAAGTAGGGTCGCCGTGCCTCGCGAACCAGGAGTTGATCGAGCTCGCCGCGGAGCTCGCGCGCGAGCTCGCCCGCACGTGCCGACGCCGCCGCGACCGGCGCGAGCTCGATCGTCGCCTGGCGCGCGCGAACGTCGTGCCATCCAGTGATGCCCCAGCCGCCGAGCAAGGCCGCGAGCACCCCGAGGAGCAACACCACGACGATCGCGATGTTCGAACGTCGTGCCTGCCGCGGCGGCCGCCTTACCGCTCGAGTCGCCACGCGTAACCGGCTCCTTTGACCGAGATGATCAGCTGCGGCTTCGCCGGATCGAGCTCGAGCTTCTTGCGCAGCACCGCGATCGCCATGTCGACCGCGCGAGTCTGCAGATCGCCGCGTTGACCGAACACCTGCTCGAGGAGCTCGGCCCGGGTGACCACGCGATCCTGGTGCTGGTACAACCAGCGCACGATGCCGACCTCGCGCGGGGTCAGCGTGCTGCGCTGATCGCCGCGGACGACGACCATGCGCGCCAGATCGATCGTCGCGCCCTCGACCACGACTTCATCGAGCGATTCGGTGACCGGCTCGCGCCGCCCGAGCGCGCGCACTCGGGCTAGCAGCTCGCGCGCGGAGAAGGGCTTGGTGACGTAGTCATCCGCGCCCTCCGAGAGCCCGCGCACCTTGTCGTCCTCGGATCCCATCGCGGTCAGCATCAGGATCGGCAGCCCCGGACGTGCCGCGCGCAACCGCCGACAAACCTCGGTCCCGTCGAGCCGAGGCAGCATCAGATCGAGCACCACCAGGTCGAAGGTCTCCGCGAGCCCGGTCTCGACGCCGGCGATGCCATCTCCGACGGCGGTGACCGTGTGGCCGTCGCCGCGCAGCAGGTCTGAAATACCCTCGCGCAAGCTCGGTTCATCTTCGACGACCAGGACGCGCACACCTCATATTGTCACGTGACCACCCCGCGGCGTGTAAGCCGTCTGTAAGGCGGTTATGATGTCCGGGATGCTTCGGGGTTTCGCCGCGCTTCTCGTCCTGGTCACACCTGTCGTCGCGGCGGCCGATGATTCGGCTGATTCGACCCAGCTCGGTGCCTTCCTCGGTCCACGAATCTTCAGCCAGCATTCGGCGCTCGGCTACATCGATGGCGCGCCGGCCCATCCGCAGCTCGAGAATGGCGTCGCCTTCGGCGCGCGCGTCGCGAAGAACTTCGGCATCGCGTGGTTCTTCCCCGAGCTCGAGTTCGCGTTCAGCTCGACCAAGACGACCACCCCGATGGGCGCGAGCCCCGCCGACATCTTCTGGCTCGATCCGCGCGTCCAGTTCCGGTTCGAGCTCATGCCAGGCCGTCGTGTCCAGCCGTTCCTCGTGATCGGTGGCGGTGTCCCCATCGGGCTGTCCTCGGCGCGCAAGACCCTCAACTCCGGTGTGATCGGCGAGGGCTATCTCGGTGCCGGCGGCCGGATCAATACCGACAAGGGCTTCTCGTTCCGGCTCGATGCGCGGTTCTCCGTCATCCCCGGCCTGAACCCGCCGATCCTCGGCTACGAGGCCGAGTTCAACATCGGCATCGACTTCCATCTCGGCGAGAAGCACGCGCGCACTTCGGCCGAGGTGATCGCGAATGCACCGCCGCCCGATCGCGATGGCGATGGCATCCCGGATGCGAAGGATCAGTGCCCGGATCGGCCCGAGGACTTCGATGGCTTCGAGGACGAGGACGGCTGCCCGGATATCGATAACGACGGCGATCATGTCCTCGATATCGCCGACAAGTGCCCGATGCAGCCCGAGACCATGAACGGCTTCGAAGACGACGACGGTTGCCCCGACACGGTCCCCCCGGACGTCGAGCAACTCAAGGGTACGGTCGAAGGCTTGATCTACGCCGAAGGCGAGACCGCGGTGCGCGACTCGGCGCAACCGTCGATCGCCAAGATCGCCAAGATCATGGCGGACCATCCTTCGATCAAGGTCGTGCTCGTCGGCCACACCGATGATCGCGAGGCCAAGGCATTCGCGACTCCGCCCGAGCAGGGTCAGCCGGCTCCGGACCTCGACTCGATCGCGACCCAGCTCGCGCACGGTCGCGCCGAAGCCGTGCGTCAGGCGCTCGTCGCAGCGGGCGTGCCCGCGGGCCGGATCGTCGTCGATGGGGTCGGTGCCGAAGATCCCGTCTCCGACAACAACACCGCGAAGGGTCGCCTCGCGAACCGACGCGTCGAGATCAAGCTGATGATCCCGCGCTGATCGCCGACGCGAGCTACTTCTTGCGGCCGAACAAGCCGCGCTTCTCGGCCTTCACGTCTTCGCCGAGATCCGTCGCGAGCTCGCGCAGCAGGTCCTGTTGTTTCTGGCTGAGCTTCTTCGGAATCTCGACCTTCCACTGGATTACTTGATCGCCACGGCCGCCGCCGCCGATGCGCGGGATGCCCTGGCCGCGCCGCACGGTCACGTCGTTCGGCTGCGTGCCGGGCTTGAGCTCGACGGTCGCCGAGGCCGTGACATTGTCGTCGAGCGTGTGGACTTCGACTTCACCACCGAGCGCGGCCTTGACGAAGCTGATCGGGATCTCGGTGACGACGTCGGCTTCGTCGCGCTTGAACCGCTCGTCGCCCTGGACGTGGAGCACGACATAGAGATGCCCGGTGGTGCCACCTGGTGCGGTCTCGCCTTTGCCAGCGAGGCGCAGAGTCTGACCATCGTCGACGCCCGCCGGTACGGTGACCGAGAGCGTCGAGGTCTCGGGCTGAACTCCGCGGCCACGGCAATCAGCGCACGCCTCTTTGATCTGCTTGCCGGCGCCGCGACAGTGAGGACACGTCGACTGGACCATGAAGAAGCCCTGCGAATGCACGACCTGGCCTTTGCCCTGGCAGGTCTTGCAGACCTCGGGCTTGGTGCCCGCGGCAGCGCCGGAGCCATGGCACCCCGCGCACGGAATATCGCGCGAGACTTTGACCTCTTTGGTCACACCCCAGACGGCTTCGGGAAACGCGAGCTCGAGATCGATGCGGAGGTCGGCGCCGCGTGGTTGGCGACGAGCGCCCTGCCCGCCACGCCCGCCGAAGAAGTCGCCAAACAGATCGCCGAACGCCGAGAACACGTCCTCGACATTCTGCGGACCACCCTGGCCACGACCCCGCAGGCCTTCGAAGCCGTAGCGGTCGTACGCCGCGCGCTGATCGTCATCCGACAAGATCTGGTAGGCGTTCGCGCACTCCTTGAACTTGTCCTCGGCGGACTTGTCGTCGGGGTTCTTGTCCGGATGGAACTCTTGCGCGAGCTTGCGATAGGCTTTTTTGAGATCGGCCTGGCTCGCGCCCTTCTCGACCTGGAGTACTTCGTAGAGGTCACGCATCGTCGAAGATTTTCAAGGCTTTGGGTAATGCGGCCAGCGCCAGCTGTCAAGGCATCGTGCTGGGCAGTGACATCCCCCGCCGATCTGGCAGCCACGCTGGCTCTGGGCGCCCCCCGCAGGCCTCGCCGTGCGCGATCCTCGATGCCGGGGTCGCAGCTGCCCTGATGGGCAGGTCCCTCGCCGGCCTGCGCGGGAAGTAAGCGCCGACGATCGCGTGTGCGCGGTACGGACCAAATGCGGATGCGCCCGACCAACGGATCAAGCGCGAGCTCGAAGCGCTACGAGTCTTTCCTGCGCTCGCGCGCGGTCAACGCGATATTCGCGCGGCCTACGTTTGTCGTCGGTGCGTACGCGTGTGCGCAGCCGCACCGCGTCACCTGTGAGCAAGTCTCGCGCTTGTGATCTAAGAGCCAGGTTGGTACGAAGCGGTTATGGCCATGAAGAAGGTCGACACGATCTGGCTCGACGGAACGCTGCTCCCTTGGGACAGCGCGCAGGAGCACGTGCTCGCGCACACGATGCATTACGGCGTCGGTGCATTCGAAGGCATTCGGGCCTATCAACGCGCAGACGGCAAGACCCAGATCTTCCGTCTTCGCGAGCACATCGATCGGCTGCTCGATAGCTGCACGATCTGCACGATGGAGTGCACGTTCTCGCGCGAGCAGATCATGCAAGCGTGTCTGGACGTCGTGAAGTCGAACAAGATGACCTCGTGCTATCTGCGCCCGCTCGTCTATCTCGGGTACGGCGCGCTCGGGCTCGGCTCGTTCGAACCGCCCGTGCGCACGATGGTCGCGTGCTACGAGTGGGGCAGTTACCTCGGTGACGACGGCCTCAAGAAGGGCATCAAGTGCATGGTCTCGGGGTTCACGCGCGCGAACTCGAACGCGATCATGAACAAGGGCAAGATCTGCGGCCAGTACGTCTCGAGCGTGCTCGCGAAGCGGATGGCCGTGAAGAGCGGCTTCGAAGAAGCGCTCATGCTCGATCCGCAAGGCAACGTCGCGGAAGGCACGGGCGAGAACATCTTCATCGTGAAGAACGGCGTCGTACGCACGCCGCCGCTCGCGGCTGCGATCCTCGCGGGTATCACGCGTGACACGACGATCCAGCTCCTCCGCGAGCAGGGCGTCGAGGTCCGCGAGGAGATGATCGCGCGCGACGAGCTCTACGTCGCGGATGAAGTGTTCTTGACCGGCACCGCCGCCGAGATCACCCCGGTCCGTGACATCGACCATCGCAAGATCGGTCGCGGCGAGGCCGGCCCGCTGACCCGCCGCCTCCAGGAGTCGTTCTTCTCCATCGTGAAGGGCAACGACGCCAAGCACGATCACTGGCTGACGTTCGTCTGAGCCGGCGCACCTACATCTAGACCACCAGAAGTCGCACAGGATCTGGCGTACGCGGCCTGGTACACTTCGAGTGCATGCCTGCTGCGGCAGCTGGTTCACCCGGCGAAATCCTGCTCGACAAGTATCGCGTCGAAGACGTGATCGGAGTCGGCGGGATGGGTCGCGTCGTGCGCGCGAGCCACATGTACTTGCAGACGCCGGTGGCGATCAAGTTGCTCTTGCCGCAGATGGCCGAGAGCCCGAGCACGGTCGCGCGGTTCCTGCGCGAGGCCCAGGCGACCGTGAAGCTGCGCAGCGAGCACATCGCGCGCGTGATCGACGTCGGCACGATCAGCGACGGCACGCCCGTCATCGTGATGGAGTTCCTCGACGGGTTCGATCTCAACCAGATCCTCCGTCATCACGGTCCGCAGCTCGCGCAGCCGGTCGTCGATCTGATGCTGCAAGCCTGCGAAGGGCTCGCCGAGGCGCACTCGATCAACATCATCCATCGCGACATCAAGCCGTCGAACTTCTTCATCACGCGGCGGCCCGACGGATCGAACTTGTTGAAGATCCTCGATTTCGGGATCAGCTCCGCGGGTGGCTTCGAGAGCGAGCTCACCGGCACGCAGACCGTCGTCGGCACGCCGACCTATATGGCGCCCGAGCAGATGCGGACCGCACGCTCGACCGATTCACGCAGCGACATCTGGTCGATGGGCGTCGTGATGTACCAGATGCTCGCGGGTCGGCCGCCGTTCGAGGCCGAGTCCTACGCGGAGCTCGTCCTCAAGGTCAACGGCGATCCGCCCACGCCGCTGCATATCCAGCTGCCTCCGGGCCTCGAGCAGATCGTGATGCGCTGCCTCGAGAAGGATCCGCGCAACCGGTTCCAGACCGTCGGCGAGCTGGCGCGCATGATCGCCCCGTACGCCTCGGATCCGCTGAATGCGGCGCAATCCGCGGAGCGCGCGTCGCGCATCCTCGCGCGCGATGGCCGCAGCAGCAATCTCTCGCTGTCGTCGGTCCACATGGGATCGAGTGGCGCGATCACGCCGCCTCCGAGCTTCACGCCGCACAGCTGGCACAACACGGGCGGCTCGTCGGTCGGTGGTGCGGTCGGCCAGATGGGAACGCTCGGCACCAGCCACGGCACCAAGGTGGGGCGCGGTGGTCGCGGGATGGTGATCGGGATCGTCGCCGTGCTCCTCGTGGTTGCGGGCGCGGTCGGTTTCGGGATCTCGAGCTCGATGGGCCAGCAGGGCGACAGCACCCATGTCGGCGCGCCAAATCCGCTCGAGCGCACGATGTCGACG
>JANXOP010000088.1 GCA_025357755.1 Kofleriaceae bacterium
TCAGCTCTCGGGACCCAAGTAAGGAGACTGTTATGTTGAACAAGAAGAAGACCATCCTCATCACCCGCCGCGCAGCTCGTCGCACCCGCCAGCGCGGCATGACCCTGCTCGAGATCATGATCGTGCTCGCGATCTTGGCGCTCGTCATGGGTCTCGTCGTCGGTCCGCGCGTCATGAAGATGTTCGGCGAATCGAAGGTCCACATCGCGCAGATGACCGTCACGAAGTACGCGAACGAGGCGTACCCGTCGTGGTCGCAATCGCACTCCGACAAGAGCTGCCCGGCGCAGCTCACGGACCTCAACGAGTACATGAACAACAAGGACGTCAAGGATCCGTGGGGCAACGACTACAAGATGTACTGCGGTCAGAACCTACCGAACGGTGCGAAGGGTCTCGCCGTGATGTCCAACGGTGAGGACGGCAAAGAAGGCACGGCCGACGACGTCAAGTCCTGGTAGTCCATGACTCGGTCGCGTTCAAATAACGGCCCGACAGGGATGACCGTGCTGGAGTTGATGGTGGTCCTCGCCATCATCGCCGCCGCGTCCGTGCTGGTGCGCTCGGGGTTTCGCCTGATCACGAAGGCAGACCTCGTCGAAGACGCGACCGAATTATCCGCGGTGCTGCGACGTGCGAGCACGCTCGCCGTCGAGCACGGCGAGCTCCACCGGGTCACCCTCGATCTCGACAAGCAACTCTACGTGGTCGAGGTCTGTCGCGGGTCGCTCGCGATCCAGCGCAACGAGAAGCTCCGCGCCGACGATGAAGTGAAGAAGCGGGCGCTCGAAAAAGCGAAGAACGCCTTCTCGAACATGCCGGCGCAAGCAACCGATCAAGCGCAGTCCGCGGATCCCGAAGAGGCCGAGCGGCATGCCCTCGCGGTCGCGGGGCACCACATCTCCGATCGGACATGCGTTCCCGCGAACGACACGATCACGGGCATCCTCGACAGCAAGGAAGCCCAGGACGGCAAGCTCAAGGGGTGGGCGCGGAACTTGAAAGCTGACAAGGGCATCAAGTTCAAGGAGGTCTGGGTCCAGCATCGCGACGAGAGCGTCACGAAGGGCCAGGTCGCGATCTACTTCTTCCCGACCGGGGGCTCCGAAAAGGCCGTGATCGAGATGACCGACGGCAGCGAGGTGTTCAGCACGCTCGTCTACGGCCTCACCGGTCGGGTCGAGCTCAAGGATGGCATCCTCAAGGACGTCAACGATCACATGATGCGCAATGCGATGGGCGACAAGAACGCCAAGCGCGAGGATGACAAGTGAAGGCGCGTAGAGGCTTCACGCTCATCGAGGTGATGTTCGCGCTCGCGCTGATGGGCCTCGGGCTCGTCGTCTTGATCAAGAGCGCCGCGGGCAGCATCTTCAACGCCGAGCAAGCTCACATGCTCGGTGTCGCGACCGACCTCGGTCGCGCGCAGATGTACGATATCGAGGAGATCCTGTTAAAGGACGGCTTCTCGGATACGAGCCAGTCGCAGGACAGCTGGAAGGGCTTCGACGATCAGGGCTGGCCGAACGTCAAGTACAGCTACAAGGTCGAGGCGGTCGAGATGCCTACGTTCGATCAGCTGACCGCGATGGCCTCGGGCTCGGGCTCTGGCTACGGCTCGGGTTCGGGCTACTACACCGGATCCGGTGGCTCGGCGTTCGGCAGCGCCTTCGGTTCCGGCTCGGCGTTCTCGCTCGCGAACGGCAGCGTCGATCCGCTCTCGACGTTCCAGAACAGCGCCCTCGGCGGCATGATGACGATGATGGGTGGCCTCTCGGGCGGCAAGGATGTCGCCGGCGGTGCCGCAGGCGCGCTCATCCAATCGCAGTACCAACAGTTCCAGGAGATCCTGAAGGACTCGGTCCGCAAGGTGACGCTCAAGGTCAAGTGGCAGGTCCTCGGTAGCGACCGCGACCTCACGTTCGTCGCCTTTTACACCGACCCGGTCGCGATGGATCACGTGCTCAATGGCGCGGGTGCCGCGGATTCCGGCAGCGGTAGTGGCTCGGGCTCGGGGTCGGCGAAGTCGTCCGGCTCGGGCAGCAGTCGCACGGGCTCGGGCTCGGGGACAACCACCCGATGAAGGCGCGTAACCGACGCAACCAGCGCGATCCTCAGGCGGGCCTGACCCTGATCGAGGTCATGATCGCGAGCGCGATCATGGTGATCATGATGTCGCTCGCGTGGAAGACGATCTCGAACACGTCCGACACCAAGAAGAACTTCGAGAAGTACGAGGAGCGCAACCACGAGCTGCGGATGGCGCTCGATCGCGTCGTGCGTGACTTCGAGTCCGCGTACCTCTCGGCGAACGAAGACAACACCCAGAGCCACACGCGCACGATGTTCATCGCGAAGCCGAAGACGCCCGTGCCGAGCGTTCGGTTCTCGACTCTCGGCCATCGACCGCTGTGGTCCGATGCGAACGAGTCCGATCAGACCGTGATCGAGTACCTGTCGCGCAGCGACCCGGAGGAAAAAGACAAGACCGATTGGATCCGGCGCGAGCAGCGCCGCGAATCGAACCAGCCGCCCGAAGAAGAGCCGAGCGACTACGACATCGTGGCGCACGACATCGTCAACGTGAAGATCGAGTTCTGGAACTGGAAGAACCTTGAGTGGGTCGAGACCTGGGACACCACGCAGAGCGATGGCCAACGCGGCTACCTGCCGAGCCGTGCGCGGATCACGATCACCACGAAGAACAGCGAGGGTCGCGAAGTGAAGCTCTCGACCGAGGCGCGGTTCCAGATGCAGGAGCAGCTCACGCTGTCGCCGTCATGAAGCAGCCCGTGATCAAACAGAAGCTCCGGTCCCGCCAAGGCCAGCGCGGCATCGCGCTCGTCACGGTGTTGATCGCGATCGCCATCACGCTCGTGATGACGAGCCAGTTCGGAACCACCGCCAACGTCGACATGATCGCGGCCGGCAACTACCGCGACCAGGTCCGCTCGCGGTTCCTCGCGCGCTCGGCGCAAGCGTTCGGCGAGCTCATCATCCGGCTCCAGCAGCGGTTCGATAACCTCGGCAAGTCGGTCCCGCAGCTCGCCGGCATCCAGCTGACCGATTACGCCGATACGCTGATCACGCCGTTCTGCGGCGGCTCGGACGAGGTGATGGCCGCCGTCGGGTTCTCGACCTCCGCAGTCAAAGGCCTCGGCGCCGATATCGGCACGTGTGGTTTCGATGGCCCGATCGGCACCGACGACGGCAAGCTCGATATCAACTGCGCGAACGTCACCGCGAAGTCCGCGGCGATCCGCAGCGTGCTCGACGCCTTGACCTACTTCCCGGCCTACGACTCGGTGTTCGAGGACAGCGATGCCGATGGGTGGAAGCGCGATCGCGCGCAGCAGAACTCCGCGATCATGGACTACATCGACAAGGACTCGATGATGGGGAGCAACCGTGGCACCACCGAGGACTACGGCTACGAGAGCCTCAAGGATCGCTACTACGCGAAGAACAACTACATCGACACCGTCGAGGAGCTCAAGCTCGTGCGCGGTGTCGACGATCGGTTCTGGACGCTGTTCGGCGACGTGTTCACCGCGTACGGCGGCTGCCAGCTCAACTTGAAATCGGTCACGAACGTCCAGCTGATCGCCGCGGTCCTCTACCTCTCCGCGAAGAACCCGGCGGATCCGGTGATCCTCGATCCGCGCCGGCTGTTCCTCCTCGCCGGGTACGTCGCGAAGGCGCCGGAGTTCGGCGAGAACTTCACGTCGCTCAACGACTTCATCACGTTCGTGAAGGATCCGAGCGCCTCGGTCGTGCAGACCGCTGGCTCGGGTGCGGGCACGCTGCAAGGCAGTGCCGCGTCCGCGGCGCTCACGGCCGGCTTGCCCGGTCTGCAGGAGAAGATCGGGCTCGAGCTCGACCCGGCCAAGCTCGGCACCATCGCGCGCGTCGGCGCACGGCGCACCTATCGCGTGCACGCGTACGGCGAGATCGAGCGCAAGCAGAAGAACAAGGATGGATCGCCGGTGTTTCCCCCGATCCGCACCACGATCACTGGCGTGTGGGACACCAAAGTGGTGCCCCAAAATGTCAGGAAGCCTCCCGTGCCGAACGGCGCGTGGGTCTATCTGAAGGAAGACTGAAGTCATGGCCTCGCGAGTATTTGCGGTCGATCTAGGTGCCTGGAGTGTCAAGCTCGCGGTCGCGAGCCCGGGTCTTCGTGGCGCCCAGCTGCTGAACGTCGTCGAGCGTCTCGTGCCGCCAGGAGACGAGTCGTCCGACGAGCGTTCGCGGCGCGTGCTGCTCGCGATGCTCGAAGAGCTCCGGCTCAAGGACGACAGCGGCTACATCGGTGTGGTCGGCGATGCGGTGTTCACCCAGATCCTCGAGTTCGGCTTCAAGAGTCTGCGCCGCGCGGATCTCGACAAGGCCGTCGGCGGCGAGCTCGAGGGTGTGGTGCCGATCGATCTCGAAGACATGGTCTACTCGTTCGAGCAGATTCCGGTGCCTCCCGCGCCCGACCTCGGGGTGGAGGTCCCGGCCGCGGGCACCCAGCGCGGTCGAGTCGCGGCGCCTGCCGAGGGCATGCGCGTGCTGACGTACGCGATGAACCGCGAGAAGGCCCACAGCCTGATCGCCCTCGGCAAGTCCGTCGGCTTCGAGCCGCGCGGCATCCTGCCGGTTGGTGGCGCGGCGACCAAGCTGGTCGCGCACGTGCCCTCGCTCGCGCGCGCGCGCACCGAAGGCGCGGTCGCGGTGGTCGATATCGGTCACGACCGTACCGATGTCGTCGTCGTCCAGGACGGCAAGGCCGTGTTCAGCCGCAGCATCGCGCGCGCGGGCAAAGCGGTGACCCAGGCGATCGCGAACTTCTGGCGCCTCGATTTCGATAAGGCCGAGGCCGCGAAGCATGCCGATGGCTTCATCGGTTCGACGGCGGAGCCGCCGACGAACGAGCAGTGGAGCCGGATCCACAATGTCGTGGTCCAGGAGCTGTCGCCGTTCGCGCGCGACGTGCGCCAGACCCTCGCGGCCTGCCGAGCGCGCACCGGGTTCACTCCGATCGCGGCGCTGCTCGTCGGTGGCGGGGCGCGCCTTCGCGGTCTCGGTTCGTTCATGACCGAGCAGCTCGGCATCCCTGCGTGGCGGATGACGCCCGAGGATGCGAGCGCCCTGTGTGGGCTGCGGCTCGGTCCGGTCGCGCACGAGCTGCCGATCGATGCGGCGGCGATGACGATCGGCATGGCGTACGACGCCGCCGGTGGCCGGCCGCAGTTCGATCTGCGCTCCGGCGATCTCGCGGTCAAGGTCGACCTCTCGTTCCTGCGCGCGAAGGCGGTCCCGCTCGGCGCGGCGCTACTCGCGATCTGC
Source organism: Kofleriaceae bacterium (assembly GCA_025357755.1). Lineage (GTDB taxonomy): Bacteria > Myxococcota_A > Polyangia > Haliangiales > Haliangiaceae > JABFXX01. The sequence goes on from JANXOP010000088.1 coordinate 5,332, forward strand.
GCGTTCGCATCGATCAGCGCGTACGCGGATCTCTATCGCTTGAAGAAGGCCGAGAAGACGCTCTCGACGCGGCTCGCGACCGAGACCCAGGAGCAGTTCGGTTCGGCCAAGTCCGCCGACGACGTCCTCGCGATCAACGGGCCAGGTGGCGGCCCGGGCGGCAACGGCTCGCCGATGGGCAAGATGTCGGCGTACGACGTGCTGCTCGAGATCAACGCGCACATCCCGCCGAAGGACAAGATCACGATCGATGTCGACAAGCTCGATATCGATTCTCAGAAGGTCGAGATCTCGGGCACGGCGAAATCACCCGAAGAGATCGATCTGCTCGTGAGCGAGCTCAAGAAGGTCGAGTGCTTCAACAAAGAGGTCAATCGCGGCGCGACCGAGACCGGCGACAACGGCGTCAAGAAGTTCAAGCTCACGATCAACGCACAGTGCATGTGAGGTAGCCATGTCGACAATCCGCGATAAAGCACGTGATTTCTGGGACCGCATCTCGCCGCGCGAACGCCGGCTGGTCGTGATCGGAGCCATCGTCGGGCCGATCACGCTCGCGCTGTGGCTCGGCTTCGCGATCCATGACGGCCTCGATGCGATGGAAGCCCGCAACAACAAGACTCGCAAGGCGCTCGCGGTCGTCGAGGACATGCGCGCGAAGGGCCAGACCCACGCGACCGTCGACGATGTCGTCGCGACGATGGGCACCGAGCCCCTCTCGCTCGACACCTATCTGACCAATGCCGCGAAGAAGGCGAAGTTCGAGCTCAAGAGCACGATCACGCCGCACACGCCGACCACCAAGAACGGGTTCGTCACCACGTCGTCGTCGCTATCGCTCGACAAGCTGTCGATCAACGAGATGAAGGACTTCTTGACCGCCGTCGAGACCGATTCCAAGGCGGTCCAGATCACGCACCTCGAGCTGCGTCGCGATTTCCGCGACAAGGATAAATTGTCGGCCACGATCGAGGTCTCGAACTACTCGAAGGAGCCCCCCGCGGCCTCGAAGGGGTCCGGCGACAGCGCCGGGTCCGACAGCAAGAAGGGGAGCTAGCGTGGCATTCCAGATGCCCTTTGCAGGGGCCGCGCAATCCGCTGGCGATGCTGCCTCGCGAATCCTTGGCCCGATCAGCTCGCGGCTGGGTCGGCGCGGCACGCGCATCGTCAAGTGGATCGGCATCGTGGTCTTCACGCTGCTCGCGTTCTTGTTCGCCTTCCAGGCCACGTTCCCGGTCGATCGGTTGCGCGACTACGCGATCGAACAACTGTCCGCGAACTGGGACGTCACGATCAGCTCCGTCGATCGCGGCATCATCCCTGGCAATCTCACGCTCAACGGCATCACGCTGCGCTCGCGTCCGACCAAGGCCGAAGAGCCGGTCACGGTGATCGTGATCAAGGAAGCCGATGTCAAGGCCGGGCTGTTGCCCCTGCTCAAGATGCGGCTGTCCTTCGATCTCGATCTCACGATCGGATCGCCGAAGGGCTACGGCCATATCATCGGCAACATCACGCTGCCGAAGTTCGGCAAGGCCGGCATCAATCTCGATCTCGTGGGCGAGGACCTGCCGGGCGAGAGCCTGCCGCTCAAGAGCCAGGTGGGCTTACCGATCGTGGGCAAGCTCAACTTCGCGATCGATCTCGATCTGCCGACCGCGAAGAACAAGATGGGCCGGTCGAGCACCGATTGGACGAAGGCGGACGGCTCGCTCGATCTGTCGTGCACGAACTGCACGCTCGGCGATGGCCACACCAAGTTGAAGCCTTTGCTCAAGAACAAGTCGCAGCAGGTGATGGTCGGCGACGGCATCGATTTCGGCGAGGTCCACATCGCGTCGCTTTCGGCGCATGCGGTGTTCACCGCCGCGGTCGGCGATCCCGATGCGCACTCATCGGGCTACAAGCCGGGCAAGTTCGACATCACGAAGTTCGAGCTCAAGTCGCCCGATGGGGAGGTCCACATCGACTACACGATGACGATGGCGACCACGATCGACGAGTCGATCGTCGCCGGTTGCTTGCGGTTCAAGGGCGACGAGAGCCTCCTCAAGAAGGACGAGGGCAAGAAGACCTATGCCGCGATCTCGACGACCGGCGCGGAGCTGCGATCCGATGGCTTGTTCCACATCAAGCTCACCGATCGCTTCAAGGACATGAAGCGGCTCAACATGGATTGCGGGCCCAATTCCCCGGGCTCCAAGATCGGCAACGGCGAAGACTTCTCGCCGGGCCACGGGAGCGGCATCATGACCCGACCGTCGATCACGCCGTCGATTCCGCCGCCCACGACGACGCCACCGCCACCGCCACCGGCGAATCCGCCACAGCCCGAGGCCAGAGAGGTCAAAGAGGCCAGAGAAGCCAAAGAAGCCAAAGATCGAGAGCCGTCGTCGGCGCCGAGCGATGGTGGTCCGATCTCGCCAGAAGGCAGCTCGGCAAACGCGGGAGCGCCGTCGCCGGGCGGCGCGAGCGAGCCGCCGCACGAACCGTCGCGCTAGCTCGGTCGAGAACGCCTCACAACGGCATCGAGAAGCCGACGCCGAACCCGAACAGCTCGGCGTTGTCGGTCGCATCGACCATCGTTGTTTGGTCGAACCCCGCGGTGATCCACGGAACTTCTTTTCCCGCGCGGCAGCGCTCGGGCGAGAGCGAGAGCCGCAAGCCCACGCGAACGACGCTGCCGACCGTGCGATGCGCCGTCGAGAAGGTGGGCCTCATCGGATCGTCGGTGACCTCGATCGGTCGCGCCACGATCGGCTGCGACACGTAGGCGGACGCAGCGGCGACGGGCACGAGGTAGCAATTGTCGTAGCCGATCGAGACCCCCGCATCGAGCGCGACGAAGCTGCCGCCCTTGGGTGCGTAGCCGCCACCGACGCCGGTGCCGAACGAGACCGCGCCGTGGTGCGGGTTGACGCGCATCGCCGCGCGCGCCGTATAGAAATCCACGTTCGCGATGCTCGCGACCATGCTCTCGCCCGAGAGCTCGAGATCGTCGCCGAGGCCGGTACGCAGGCGTGCGGATGCCGCGCCCACGCCGGGATCGAAGATCTGCGTGTGGGACGATGCCTCGAGATCGAGCGCCTTCGATCCCGTCGCGAGCGTCGTGACCGGCGCGAGCGCATAGGCCTGCGTCGGCGGCGAATAGACATGTTGGCTGCAGGCGGTGACAGCGGCAAGACCTGCGAGGACGGCGGCGAGCTTCAGCTTCATGAAAGGACGACCCGCGTGGCCCCGATCATGGGAACCGCGGACCGACCCTTGCCGCCCGTTGCCTAGGCAGGCTCGCGCACGACCCCATCCTCGTCGGGAAGGGTCAACGTGATCGCCCACGTACCGTCGTTGTCGCGGCCTGGGAAGGCACCGAAGAAGATCAGCTGGGCTGCATCGTCGAGCGGAGGCAACGCGGACGCGACCTCTTCGGCGTTGCCTGCGAAGCTCATCTCGATCCGCAGGCCATCGATCCCGAGTGCGCCGACCGTGACTTCGTGGTCCGAGCAGGTCGTCGCGATGATCGAACGGGTGGTATCGGAATCGACGAGCGCCTCGATCCGATCATCGAAGTAGAAGCTGACGACGCTGCCGGGCCGGAGCTGATTCGCGATCTCGTTGAGATCCGATTGATCGCGACAATAGAACCACGCGAGCCCGTCCCCTGCGACCGCCGGTCGCTCGAGCGCGGTGCAGTCCTCGGTCGCGACGCGCTTCGCGACGCCCGATTCGTTCAAGGCCATGCCGACGAACTCGCGGAAGCTCACGGCCCGAGTCCGATCCACTCTTCACCGGCGGTGCCGAATTCTTTCTTCCAGATCGGGACGGTCTGCTTCAAGCGGTCGATCACCGCGCGACATGCGGTGAACGCCTCGGCGCGATGCGGTGCAGCGGCCGCGATCACGACGGCGAGCTCTCCGATCGCGAGCGTGCCGATCCGATGTTCGACCGCGACGCGCGCACCGAGTACCTCGGCTTCGACCTCGATGCAGATCCGGGTCATCTCGCGGACCGCCATCGGGCCGTACGCTTCGTAGCTCAAGTGATCGATCGTGGCGCCGTGGTTGTCGATCCTGACGGTGCCCGTGAACGTGACGATGCCGCCCATCTCGCGCGAGCGCACGGCGGCGACACACCGGTCGAGCGAGAGCGCTTCGCTGGTCAGCAACACGTGACGATCGGCGCCACCGGACCCTCCGGCGACCGGCGGGATCAACACCAGCTCGTCGCGCTCGGCGAGCAGCTGGGTCTCGCTCGTGATGAACTCCTGGTTGACCGCGATCCGGTACTTGCCATGCAGCTGCGCGATCACCGGGTGCATCGCGGCGAGCCTCTTGACCGCCGCGGCTACGGTGGCGCCAGTGGGCAGCTCGAGGGCCTCTTCGTCGCGGCCGAGCCGCTCGCGGAACACCGCGAAGTAGAGGACGCGAATCTGCACCCCCGAGTGGTAGCGTGCGTCGCGCGATGGCGTCTAGGACCAGCGACCGGAGTTACCTGGATCAGCTCTTCGTGCGGATGCATGCGGTCATTCGTTCGATCCCGCGTGGGTCGGTCACGACCTACGGTCAAATCGCCGAGCTCGCGGGCCTCCCGGGCGGAGCACGGGTGGCGGCAGCTTCGCTCAAGACGGGCGCGAAGCTCCCGTGGCAACGGGTGATCGGTAAAGCGAGCGGCATGCGCGGTCGGATCGCGATCCGCGATCCGGTCGGCGCCGCGGTACAGCGTCAGCTCCTCGCCGACGAGGGCGTGATCATCGCCGACACCGGGCTCATCAGGCTCGACGTGTACGGCTGGCTGCCTGGGACCCGAGCGCCGAAACAACCAAAGGCCCCACCGAAGCGGGGCCCTAGCGGACCTGCAAGCAGGCGAGCGGCTACAGATGAATCAGGCCGCGACGCATCGCCTCGACGACCGCTTCGGTCCGGGTCGAAGCGCCGAGCTTGATCATCACGCCGTTGACGTGAAACTTCGCCGTGTGATCGCTGATCCCGAGACGGTCCGCGATCAGCTTGTTCGACAAGCCTTCGGAGAGAAGTTGCACGACCTGGCGTTCGCGATCGGTGAGCTCGCCGCGCCCCTTACCATTGCTGGTCTTGACCGGCGTGGGCGGCACGAGCGTGTGAGCGAGCGCGGTGTCGACGACCGTCAGTCCGCTGCGAACCGCAGCGAGCGCGGCCTGGATGCCAGGGCCGACCTGGTCACGCAGGATCACGCCGCGGGCGCCTGCCGCGAGGGCAGGGGCTACGTGAGTGTGATCGCCGACCACGGCGACGACGGGGAGGTCGAGGGTTCGAATTTCAGCGAGGCGCGCGAGCGCCTTGGCGCCATCGAGCCCGGCGTCCCATAGAGCGACCTCGGCCGCTTCACGTTCGACCACGTCGATCGAACCAACCTGCGCGAGCAGACTGG
>JANXOP010000223.1 GCA_025357755.1 Kofleriaceae bacterium
CTGCGCCGCGGGCCTCTTGCGGCGCCGACGGTGAGCTACTCCTCCTTGGGATCCGGGAGCGACTCCGGCTCGTCGTTGGTCGACGGGAATTCCTTGATCGGACCGCGCGCACGCTTCCAACCTTGCTGGACTACCCAGGACAACGAGCGATCGAGACGAGCGGCCTCGTGCTGGATCTCCTTGAGCATGTCCTCGGGGAAATAAAGCGACTGCTTCCTCTTATCGGAGCTGGGCATCTGTTACTTCGACTTTACGTTATTCCGTGCTCTCGCGGCGACGCGCTGGTCGACATCGTTGCACGCCCATCCTGACAGAGCGCGTGTGGCAGCTCGGTCAGGCCTCGACGACCCCGAGGATCAGCGCCAGGCCGCCTGCTCGATCGGCACCAAACATGCGGAGAACGCGCGGCAATCGGTCGTCGCCTGACATCGCGTGGCGGCATCGCGCTGCTCGGCGGCGTGGAGCATCGGTCCAGCGCACGTCGCCGCGATGTTTGCGTCGGTCGAGTCGGTCGCCCATTCCTGCTTGGCCTGCGCGATCACGCCCGCGCGATCCTTGGCGACCTCGTCCTTGATACCCGCCGGATGATCGACCGCCGCGCGCGCATCGACGAGTGTGGGAATGTATTGGTCGGTACACGTCCGCGCGTGCTGGAGCACCGCCACGCACAGCTCGCGATCCGGATCTGCGGACTGGGCCTTCTGCGGGGCGACCGGCGTCGGGGTGGCGTCCGCGCTCGCACATGCAGCGAGCGTCGAGAACAGCAGGAGCGAGGCGACCTTGAAGGAGTGCATCATGAACAGGTCAACGCGGCACCTCCGCGAGCGTGACAGGATTAGATCACGGCTGCGCGTCCCACAGGCGCGCGCCATCGCCCGCGTCGCAGAGCTCGATGTCGTCATCGTCCGCGATCTGCGCGAGGCCCACGGCGTCGATCTTATTAGTGGAGTCGAGGGCCGGATCGGTCGCGCGAATCCCGCGACGGTCACCTCCGTGCGGCCGCGGTGCGAGCGCGTTACACCGCCTCAGACCGTCGAGCGCAGCAGGCTCTCGATCTCGCGCAGCGTTTCGACGTCATCTCCGATCATGTGCTTCATCGACTGGAGCCGCCCTGCGACGACGGTCGCGATCCGGGCCTCGATCGATGCGTCGGCATACACCCAGTAGACCTGGGCGAACCGACCGTCGCGATGACAGCGGCCCTCGATCTGTGCCATCTGGATCGCGGACCACCGCAGGTCGTGGATGATCTCGGAGCGCGGAACATCGGCGGCCGCGCCCGGGAGCTCACCCTGATGGAGCGAGATGCCTTCCTCGACGGTGAACAGCACGACCTTGGCCTCGCCGCGCTGGAACCGCAGGCGCTCGTGCTCGCGCGCCGTGGCCGAGAGCCCGCCATGGATCGCGGCGCACCGGACCGCGCCGAGGCCAGCCTCGAACGCCTCGCGCAGGCTGGTCAGGGTCTCGATGAAGCTGACCGAGATCGCGACCTGATGACCATTGTCGAGGAGCTCGCGCGCGAGCTCGATCGTGCCGGCCGCGCGAATCAGCGAGCTCTTCTGGCGGAGCCGCAGGGTCGCGACGAGCGCGGATTTCGGATCGCGACCGCGTGGTACGAGCTCCATCTCGCGGCGGAACGTGGTCCACGCTTCGTCGTAGAGCGCGCGCGCATCGCCGACCAATTCGATCGGCGCGAGGATCCGGTTGATCGCGGGCCAGCCGACGATGTCCTCGGGCCGACGACGAATCCCGGCGGCACCGCCCGCGGCCGGACGATCGAACAACATCACACGCACCTTCTCGCAGTCCGCCCGATCGCCGCGCCACTCCCACTTGCCGAACTTGCCGCGGGCCACCCCGAGCTGCTGATCGATGCACCACTGCTCGAAGTCCTTGAGGTCCGCGGCGCGCGCGCCGGTGGTGCTCGCGAGCAACGGTGCGAGGTACGATAGCTCGAGCGGGTTCTGCCCGGCGGTCGCCGAGAGCCACAGGCAGAACCCCGCGCTGGCGACGAGCTTCGCGGCGAGCTTGGAGCGCGCCGCCGTCGGGTTCTTGCAGCGATGGCTCTCGTCGAACACGATCACGTCGAGCTCCGGCGCGGTGCCCGCGCGCGCGAGGCCCTTCTTGCTCCGGATCTTCTTGCGGGCCGCGTCGCTGACCTCGAAGAGCTTGCCGAGCCGATCGTAATTGAGGATCACGATCGCCTTGCCACCATCGCCCATCGCCTCGATCGTGCGGCGCCAGTGCGCGATCACTGCGAGCGGACACACGATCAGGATCCGCGTCGCCTCGGGCATCTCGAGGATCGCCTGCCACGCGGTGATCGTCTTGCCGAGGCCGACGTCGTCCGCGAGTAGGAACCCGGGTCGCCGCGCGGTCCGCGCACCCGCGATCGCGGTCGCCGCCTCTCGCTGATGTGGGCGCAGCGTGATCGTGCCGTCGCCGGCACGCGCGGCCGGTGCCGCCTCTTCGCCCGCGAGCTCGCGCTCGACATGATGCTCCCACGAGTAGGGCTGCGCCCGAAACGGCCGCAGCTCTCGCGGCAGGGCCGCACCTTCGAACAGGAATACCCCGTGGCTGGGATCCCAGTACGCCTGATGCGCGGCTGCGACGCCACGCATCGCGAACGGTACGTCGAGCACGTGGATCCGCGTTTGCTGGGTGGGGGGTGGCGTTCCTCCAGGTCGTGACACGTGCGCGATTGCCACGGTTCGCTTCGCACGCAGCTGGCCGGTCATGCGAAACGTCCTAGCACGCCTGCGAGCGTGCACACGCGATGCGATGGCATACACTCGGGGTCGTGAATCGGGTTGCGTTCCTCGTACTCGCGGTCGCGTGCTCGGCACGCACCGCATCCCCACCGCCTCCGCCCATCGCGCCGCATCAGGAACAACCTGGTACGGCGCCGGTCAGTCCTGCGGCCGAGCCTGACCCGCGCGAGCGCGCGCTGTCGCGCGAGGTGGTCGAGCTGCTCTAGCACCGTCACTTGCTCGGGCGCACCCTCGACGACACGATCTCGTCCGAAGCGTTCGCGACGTACCTCGATCGACTCGATGCTGGAAAGCTGTTCTTGCTGGCGGCGGACCGCGCGACGCTGGCTGCGTATCGCGACAAGATCGACGACGAGCTTCACGCCGGCAACCTCGAGCTCGCGCACGTCGGGCAAGCGATCTTTCTCGCGCGGGTCGCCGTGGTCGAGAAGCTCGTCGCATCCACGCTCGCCGCGCCGATGAACCACGACGACGACGAAACCATCGAGCTCGATGCCAAGAAGCTCGAGCCCGCGACCACCGAAGCGCAGCTCGCGGAGCGCTGGCGTCAACGGCTCGAGCTCGAGGTCATGCAACGCGTCGCCACGATGGAGCAGCAACAGCGCGGCCTCGGCGGAGCACATCCGAGCGCCGGCTCGGCGAGCAAGCCCACCTCCGAGATCCCGGCCACCCCCGAGGCCCGCGAGGCCAAGGTGCGCGCGAGCCTGGCGAAGAGCTACGCGGCACAGTTCGCGCGCCAGAAGACGCCCGGTCCGCTCGACGCGGTCTCCGAGCTCGTCAATGCCGTGTGCCAGACGTTCGACCCGCACACCGACTATCTCCCACCCGCCGACAAGGCGAACTTCGATATCGCGATGACCGGATCGCTCGAGGGGATCGGTGCCGCGCTGCGCGTACATGACGATCTGATCGAGGTCAGCGACCTCGTGCCGGGTGGCGCCGCACAGCGCCAAGGCAAGCTCGCCGCCGGTGATCTGATCCTCTCGATCCAGCAAGCCAACAGCGACGACTGGATCGATGTCATGGACATGCACCTCTCCGACGTGGTCGCGCTGATCCGGGGGCCGAAGGGCACCGTGGTCCGGCTGCACGTGCGCAAGCCGGATGGTCGCGAGGAGCAGATCGAGATCACGCGCGATGTGGTGGTGATCGAGGCCTCGTACGCACGCGGCGCGTTCGTCAAGCGCGGGGCCGGCCCGACTTTCGGCTACATCTACTTGCCTGGCTTCTACGCCGACCCGAGCGAATCGCGGACGGCATCGAAGGACGTGGGTCGACTGCTCGCGTCGATGACCGCGAAGAAGGTCGCGGGCGTCGTGATCGATCTGCGTGGCAATGGCGGTGGGCTGCTCCAGGATTCTGTCGCGCTCGCCGGCGAGCTCGTCGACAAGGGGCCGATCGTGCATCCCGGTCGAGGCGGCGCGCATCGCCATCCTCGGCGCCGTGGATCCGGATCTGTCCGTGCTCGGCCCGGTGGGCTTCTGGCTCG
>JANXOP010000234.1 GCA_025357755.1 Kofleriaceae bacterium
CCGAGCGGCTGCTGGGTGACGAGCGAGTACGGTCCAATGCTCCGTGCGTGGATCTTGTCATCGACAAGGTGGTGCAGCTTGAGCATGTACATCACGCCCACGGTGACCTTGTTGTCGAACGGCTCGCCGGTCTTTCCGTCGATGAGCTGTGCCTGACCCGAGAGCGGGAGGCCGGCCATCTTGAGCGCGGTCTTGATCTCGGCTTCGTTCGCGCCGTCGAACACCGGCGTCGCGAGGTGGACGCCGGTCTGCAGCGTCTTCGCGAAGCGGCCGACATCGGTGTCGTTCAGCTTGTCGATGAACGGGACGTGCTCGGGGAATAGCTTGCGCAGCTTCTCCTTGAGGATGTCCGCCGACCAGTTGGTCTGGAGGTACGACTCGATCTGGTTGCCAAGCGACTTGGCAGCCCAGCCGAGGTGGACCTCGAGGATCTGGCCGATGTTCATACGCGAGGGGACGCCGAGCGGGTTGAGCACGATGTCAACCGGCGTACCGTCCTCGAGGTAAGGCATATCCTCCTCGGGAAGGAGGCGCGATACGACGCCCTTGTTGCCGTGACGACCGGCCATCTTGTCACCGACCGAGAGCTTCCTCTTGATCGCGAGATAGACCTTTACGAGCTTGATCACGCCCGGCGGCAGCTCGTCGCCCTTGGTGAGCTTCGAGATCTTCTCCGAGTACTGCGCCTCGATGTTGAACACATCTTCTTCGCGCTTGGCGGCGAGCTGCTCGAGCTGCTCTTCGATCTTACCGTCGCCGCTGTCGAGCTGGATCTCGTGCCAGTAACGATGCGGCACCTCGTTGAGGGCCTCGAGCTCGATCTTGTCGCCCTTGGCGATCAGGACCTTGCCCTTGTCGTCGACGAGGCGCGACGCCGTGGTCTTGCCGACCAGCAGCTCGCGCATCTTGTTGTAGTAGGCCTCCGAGATGATCTTGACCTCGTCACGCTTGTTCAGCATGAAGAGCTCCTTCTCGGCGTCCTCGATCATCTGCGCGCGCTCGTCCTTCTCGGTACCCTTGCGTGCGAACACGCGAGCACCGATCACGACGCCGACGACGCCCGGGGGGACGCGCAGCGACGTGTCGCGAACATCGCCGGCGCGCTCGCCGAAGATGGCGCGGAGGAGCTTCTCTTCCGGCGACAGCTGGGTCTCGCCCTTCGGCGTGATCTTGCCGACGAGGATGTCGCCCGACTTGACCTCTGCACCGATGCGGACGATGCCCGACTCGTCGAGATCCTTGAGCGCTTCTTCACCGACGTTCGGGATATCGCGCGTGATCTCTTCCTTGCCGAGCTTGGTGTCACGAGCGACACACTCGAACTCCTCGATGTGGATCGAGGTGAAGACGTCGTTCTTGACGAGCTTCTCGTTGATGAGGATCGAGTCCTCGAAGTTGTAACCACCCCACGGCATGAACGCGACGACCACGTTCTGGCCGAGCGCGAGCTCGCCGGTCTCGGTCGCCGGGCCGTCCGCGATCACGTCACCAACCTTGACCTTGTCGCCCGGCTGGACGATGGGCTTCTGGTTCATGCACGTGTTCTGGTTCGAGCGCTGGAACTTCACCAGCGTGTAGATGTCGGGGCGGACCGAGTTCGGATCCTTCGGATCGACCTTGGACGGACGAACCACGATGCGGTTCGCATCGACCCAGTCGACGGTGCCGTCGCGCTTCGCGACGACCGTGACACCGGAGTCACGCGCCACGATGTGCTCCATACCCGTGCCGATCAGCGGCGACGTGGTGCGGATGAGCGGCACTGCCTGACGCTGCATGTTCGAACCCATGAGGGCGCGGTTTGCATCGTCGTGCTCGAGGAATGGAATCAGCGAAGCGGCGACCGAGACCAGCTGGTTCGGCGACACTTCCATCAGCGTCACGTCGTCCGGGCGGCTCATCACGACGTCCGAGCCCTTACGGCTCGAGACGAAGTCTTCGGTCAGCTTGCCGGCCTTTTGCTCGACGCTGGCGTGGGTGATGATCTGGCCCTCCTCCTGGAGCGCCGAATAGAAGGTCACCTCTTCGGAGACCTTGCCCTGCTCGACCGAGCGGTACGGCGTCTCGATGAAGCCGTACTCGTTCACGCGAGCGAAGGTCGACAGCGATGCAATGAGACCGATGTTCGGACCTTCCGGGGTCTCGATCGGGCAGATGCGGCCGTAGTGGGTCGGGTGCACGTCGCGGACTTCAAAGCCCGCTCGCTCGCGAGTGAGACCACCGGGTCCAAGCGCCGAGAGGCGGCGCTTGTGGGTGACTTCAGAGAGCGGGTTCGTCTGATCCATGAACTGCGAGAGCTGCGAGCTGCCGAAGTACTCTTTGACGACGGCGCTGACCGGCTTCGCGTTGATGAGATCGTGCGGCATGAGCGTCTCGATCTCTTGCGACATCGACATACGCTCTTTGATCGCGCGCTCCATGCGAACCAGACCGATGCGGTACTGGTTCTCCATCAGCTCACCGACCGCGCGAACGCGACGGTTACCGAGGTGATCGATATCGTCGATCACACCGCGGCCGTTGCGCAGCTCGATCAGGTAGCGGACGGTCTCGAGGATGTCGCGCTTCGTGAGGATCTGGGTCTCGATCGGTTCGTCGATCTTGAACTTGTAGTTGAGCTTCAGGCGGCCGACGCGCGACAGGTCGTAGCGCTCGGCATTGAAGAACAAGTTGTGGAACAAGGTCTGCGCCGAATCGAGCGCCGGCTGATCGCCGGGACGCAGGCGGCGATAGATCTCCATCACGGCCTCATCCGGGCCCTGGAGCTTGTCGGTGAGCAGCGTGTTGCGGAGGTACGGACCGACGTTCAAGTTATCGATGAAGAGCACCTCGACGAGCTCGACGCCGCGATCGCGGAGCTCCTCGAGCTTCTGCTCGGTGAGCTCCTCGTTGCACTGCAGGAGCACTTCGCCCGTCGACTCGTCGATGACGTCCTTTGCCGAGACCTTGCCGACGAGCTCGTCGAGCTCGATCGGGAGCATCTCGACGCCGGACTCCTGGAGCTTCCGGATCGCGCCCTTGGTGAACTTACGGTTCTTCTTGACGAGGACTTCTTTGGTCTTCGGGTGCTTGATGTCGCGCGTGGCGCGCTGACCGATCAAGAGGTCGTAGTTGACCTGGCGCGCGTACTTCTTGCTCGCCTCGAAGTGGATCGTCTCGGTGTCGTAGAAGTAGTTGAGCAGCTCTTCGGTCGAGTACCCGAGCGCGCGCAGGAGCACGGTCGCGTGCAGCTTGCGACGGCGATCGATCCGGACATACAGGATGTCCTTGTGGTCGAACTCGAAGTCGAGCCACGAGCCACGGTACGGGATCACGCGGGCGCTGTAGAGCAGCTTGCCCGAGGAGTGGGTCTTGCCCTTGTCGTGGTCGAAGAACACGCCAGGCGACCGGTGGAGCTGCGAAACGATGACGCGCTCGGTACCGTTGATGATGAAGGTGCCGGACTCGGTCATCAGCGGGATTTCGCCGAAGTAGACCTCCTGCTCCTTCACGTCGCGGATCGACTGGACGCCGGTCTCTTCATTGACGTCCCAGACCACGAGGCGGATCACCACCTTGATCGGGGCCGCGAACGTCATGCCACGGGCGCGGCACTCGTCGACGTCGTATTTCGGCTTCTCGAGGTTGTACGAGACAAACTCGAGCGAGCTGGTCTCGGAGAAGTCTTTGATCGGGAAGACGCTCTTGAAGACGCCCTGGATGCCCATGTCCTCGCGCTTGTCCGCGGGGATCTCGAGCTGCAGGAACTTGTCGTAGCTGCGCTTCTGAATGTCGATCAGGTTCGGGATGTCGATAACCTGCTTCAACTTCGCGAAGCTCTTCCGTGCACGGAAGTTCATCTGGATCAAAGACGCCATAGTGAGAGCTGTCCCGTTCTTCGGCCGTGGCGAGCCGAAATGAGCCGATGGCCGGACATCACACATGGGCTCTCTGCTCTGAGATCCCGTGATGCCGGCCGGATTTACTGCTTAGTCAACGACGTACGCGCCAAGAATCGGGGCTGCGTATAGCATGTCCCCGTAAAAGTGAACCGAAAAGTGTAATGCAAGTGATCGTGCCAAAATCCTTGATGATCTGAGCTGCAATCGGACGGGCGTTTTACCGGACGAAGAGGCCCCGAGCAACCAGTCAGATCAGTCAGGGCACGACCGCCGAAACGACAAAAGGCCGCAGGCGAACCTGCGACCTTCTGCCCGACTCAGCCCGGGGCTGTGTCGGTGACAAGAAGCCTTACTTGACCTCGACCTCTGCGCCTGCGTCCTTGAGCTTCTTCTCGATGTCGGCGGCTTCGGTCTTGTTGATGCCTGCCTTGACGTCCTTCGGGGCGCCATCGACGAGATCCTTCGCGTCCTTGAGACCGAGACCGGTCACTTCGCGGACGACCTTGATCACGCCGATCTTGTTCGCGCCGCTGCCCTTGAGGACAACGGTGAACTCGGTCTTCTCTTCAGCAGCCGGGCCCGCGGCCGCAGCCGCGGCCGGAGCCGCTGCCATCGCGACCGGAGCCGCCTTGACGCCCCACTTGTCCTCGAGGGCCTTGGTGAGACCGACGAGCTCGACGACCGTGAGACCCGAAAGCTGCGAAATGAACTCTTCCTGATTGAACGCCATGACTTTATCTCTTTCCTAGAAACCGATTGGTTTGAAAACTGTGTGAGGGAGGTTGAAGGTTAGTAAGGAGCCAAGAAGGCTTGGCTCCGGAAGACGAGCCAAGAAGGCTTGGCTTCGGAAGTTACGCGGCGGTGACTTCGCCGCCCTCTTCGAGCTGCCGGCGGCGAGCATCGAGGAGGTATGCGAAGTTCTGAACCGGCGCATTGATCTGGGCGACGAAGCCCTGCGGACCGGCAAGGAACGTCATCAGCATCGAGGCGCGGACTTCGTTCTTGGTCGGCAGCTTCGACAGCATGTTGACGCCGGCGGCGTCGAGGACGCTGCCCTCGTAGTAGCCGCCGAGGATCTTGAACTTGGGCTCGGTCTTGGCCCACTTGAGCGCGATCTCGGCAGGCGGCTGCGGAGCCTCACCCGTCGTCCAGATCACGGCCGTCGTGCCTGCCATCAGCTGCGTGAGCGGCTCCATCTTGGAGCCCTTCACCGCAATCTTGACCAGCGAGTTCTTGATCACGCGGTAGTGGCAACCTGCCTTGCGGAAGTCATCGCGAATGGCGGTGACGACCGGGACCGTGATGCCGCGGTAGTCGGCGACGACGATCGAGGAGACGTTCTTCCACGCCTCGATGATCTCGCCGAGAACTTCTTCTTTTTTAGCTCGTTCCATGTGATCTCCTAAAAAGCAGCAACCCTCTCGTCGTGAGACAAGAGGGTCGGCTTCACGAACAGCTCGTGAATCGTCCACTCGTCTCCGCAGGGCTTATTGGAATGCCGGCGTTCTTCGACGGTGAGTCGTATCGAGAGTGGTTACGCCGAGGCCTCCGCGGCGCCAGCAGTGAACGGGGTCGGATCGATCTTGATGCCCGGACCGTGGGTGGTCGAGATCGTGATCGACTTCATGTACGTGCCCTTCGAGGTCTGCGGCTTGAGCTTCATCAGCTGGTCCAGCAGAGCGCGGAGGTTCTTCGCCAGTGCATCGCCCGTGAACGACGCCTTGCCGAACGGGGTCTGGATGATTCCGGCCTTCTCGACGCGGAA
>JANXOP010000247.1 GCA_025357755.1 Kofleriaceae bacterium
CTACGAGCCGGGCTAGTTGCGCGGAGACTGGGTTCTACTCCTGGGTATCGCGTCGACTCGCGCTGCTCGACGAGCTCGCAACCGCCGCGCAGGCGAGCGTTCGCGCCGGCATCGTGCCGGCGCACGCGGCGATGAAATACCTAGTGCCGTTGGCGCGCGCCAACCGCCGGCACTGCGAACTGCTGATCGCAGGGCTCGGCGACACGCGCGTCACCGAGCGCGAGGTCGGAGCGCTGTATCGCGCGTGGCGCGCAGCCGATGCGGCCACACGTAAGCGGATCGTCACCGAACCGCTACTGTGCTTGC
Source organism: Kofleriaceae bacterium (assembly GCA_025357755.1). Taxonomy (GTDB): domain Bacteria; phylum Myxococcota_A; class Polyangia; order Haliangiales; family Haliangiaceae; genus JABFXX01. The sequence goes on from JANXOP010000247.1 coordinate 307, forward strand.
GTGCGTTGCAGGCTGCAGCGACGAGTCTCGACGACGAGGATGCGACCTCGACCCTCCTCAAGGATCTGACCACGCTGACCGCGGTCGCGTGGCGCACCCGACGACATGTTCATCACGGCGGCGCGTTCACCGCCGATCACACCAAGGCCTGGCGTGCGGCGACCGATGCATTCGGATCGCTCGGCGCCGCCATCGAGGAGATTCATGCTGGACCAGACGATACGAGCAAGCATCCTGACGTTACGTGAGGCGGGGCACGGCACCCGTGCGATCGCCCGCGCACTGCACATCTCGCGAGGCGCGGTCAAAGCCGTCATCGCGGATGGCCATGCAGCCCCGCCACCCATCGAGCGCGACGAGAAAGCCGACCGCTTTCGCGACGACATCCTCGCGTTGCACGCGAGCTGTAAAGGCAATCTCGTGCGTGTGCACGAGGAGTTGCTCGCGCGGCATCCGATCGTATTGTCGTACCAAGCGCTGACGGCGTTTTGTCGTCGGCACGGCATCGGCCACCAGCCACCCACGCCGGTCGGTCACTATCCGTTCGAGCCCGGTGAAGAGATGCAGCACGACACCTCGCCGCACGACGTGCACATCAGCGGCGCGGTGCGGCGCGTGCAGACCGCATCGCTCGTGCTCGCACACTCGCGGATGGTGTTCATGCAGATGTATCCGCGATTCACGCGATTCCACTGCAAGGTGTTTCTGACCGAGGCCGTGCAGTACTTCGGCGGGGCGTGCGCCGACTGCATGATCGACAACACGCACGTCGTCGTGCTGCGCGGCACCGGCAAGGAGATGGTGCCGGTTCCTGAGATGGAAGCGTTCGGTCGGCGACTCGGGTTCCGCTTCGTCGCGCACGAAAAGGGCGACGCGAATCGCTCGGCCCACGTCGAACGCCAGTTCGATCACATCGAGCGCAATTTCATCCCGGGCCGCGAGTTCTCGGACTTCGCCGATGCCAATCAGCAGGCACGCACGTGGTGCGACAAGGTCAATGCCTCGTTCAAGCGGCATCTCCACGCCTCGCCGCGGGACCTGTTTGCCGTCGAGGTATCCCGCCTGCGCCCGCTGCCCGCGTGGATCCCCGAGGTGTACGCGCTGCATCAGCGCATCGTCGACCTCGAAGGCTACGTTCACGTCGACGGGCACATGTACTCGGTGCCTTACCAGCTCATCGGCAAGACCGTCGAGGTTCGCGAGACCAAGGACCAGTGCGCGTGTTCATCGGACCGCGTGAGGTCGCATCCCACGCGTTGCGTGCCGCGACGGGCGGTCGTCAGCGGACCACGCTGGTCGATCATCGTCCGCCGCGCGGACAGGTCGCCACTGCGTTGAGGTCACCCGAGGAGGACGAGCTTGCAGCCGCGGGCACGCCGTTTGCCGAGTTCGCGGCCGTGCTTCGAAAGCGGTCGTTGCGATGGCCCATCGCACTACGTCGACTCGCCCAGCTCCGACGCGACTATCCTGCCGCTCCACTCGCCGCCGCGATCGAGACCGCGATCCACTACGGCCTCTACGACCTCGATCGCGTCGAGCGCGTGATCTTGAAAAACATCGCCGCCACATACTTCCAGCTCCCCGAGGACCGCGATGAAGGATGATCTCGAGCAGCTGCTTCGGAGCATGCACCTCCGCAAGATTGCCGAGATCTTCGACGAGGAAGCCAAGCGCGCCGACAAGACCGACCTCTCGTATCAAGAGTTCACCGCGCGCTTGCTTCGCGCGCAGTGGCAAGCCAATCAAGAAGCCGCGCTCGCGTGGCGGATCAAACGCGCTGGCATTCCCGAACAGTGGACGCTCGAAACATTCCCGTTCAAGCGCCAGCCCGGCGTGAACGCGCGGCAGATTCGAACCTTCGCCGAGCTCGAGTTCGTGCCAAAGGCCGAGAACATCGTGTTCGTCGGACCGACGGGTGTCGGCAAGACCGGCCTCGCATCGGCACTCTTGCTCAAGGCGTTGCAGAACGGGCATCGCGGCGTGTTCATGCGAGCGCAGGATCTCTTCGACGAGATGTACGCGTCCATCGCGGACCGCTCGACGCGGCGCTTGCTCAACCGGCTCGTCAAGGTCGACCTCTTGGTCATCGACGAAATGGGTTACCTAAATCTTCGGCCCGAGCAGACCAACATCTTCTTCAAGTTGATGGAAGAGCGTTATCGCCAGCGCTCGACGATCATCACGACCAACCTCGACTACGCCGAATGGGGAAACTTCCTCGGCAACAAGGCGCTCGTCGAGGCGCTGCTCAGCCGCCTCCGGCACCAGTGCCACACCGTGAAGATCGACGGCCCGTCGCTGCGTGATCCGTTGGCCTGACTCCGATCACCCGTAGCTCACAACGCCCTCGTCGCTCCGCGCCGAGGGCGTTGCTGCTTTCGGCGATGCCATCGGAAGTGGTTCGCGCTGCCGATCGTGCTCGCGATCCTGAACGGCGAGGTGGACTACTTCGAGTAAGCGCTAGTGGGTCAATTCTCGTGAGCGCCGAAGTACATCGCCAGCCACGTGCGCTCGGACGAACGCGCCAGGATCGCGGCCACGCTGCTGGGCATCGGGCCGACGACCGCCTCTACGATCACCGCCAGCGTGGGTGACTTCAAGCGGTTCGCCAACGCACGCCAGTTCGGCGCGTGGCTGGGACTGGTTACCAGCCAGAACCCCGCCGGCGGCAAGGCCAGCTTGGGGCGCATCACAAAGCGTGGTGACGACTACCTGCGAACACTGCCGATCCAAGGCGCCAAGTCGGCGGTCATGACGGCCGGCAAGCGCGGCGATCGCATCCGCCGGTGGCTCCTGCAGCTCAAGGAGACGCTGGGTTGGCAGAAGGCCGCCGTCGCGCTGGCCAACAAGAACGCGCGCATCCTGTGGGCCGTGCTCACGCGTGGGTCGGCGCCAGCAGGCGCAGTGCGTCGCCGTCGACCAGTGGCGCCAGCTCGAAGTCCTTGCACTCCTGGACCGTCAGCAGTCGGGCGGTCACCAGGATCCCGTGTCGCGGCATGTCGGGTGGGGCTGGCCCGCGGCGGGTCGAGGCGTGACGACGCAGGTCAGATGGCGGGGGATGGTGCCGATGCCGGCGGGACGGTTCACCAAAGCGTAGCGGTATCGCGCCGAAGTGGTTCTTGGTTCCGGGAGCGAGCGCAGGGCTCGCGGCGGCAGTCGTGGGATCGCTTGCGGACGGGGTGAGCGCCAGACCAGGGAGGTTGGGTTTGTTCATGCGACCATGATCGACCCCAATGGAGCCCGATCAAGTGCGCAGCTTTATCGCCACCTCGTCGGCACCCGGGATGGGCCAGCCTCAGCGAATCTCTGGCAACCGGTAGGCGGGTCCCTCGAAGTCGAGGTCGGCGAGATCCTCGGGTGTCGATAGAAAGGGGTTTTCGTCTGCCTCAGCGCGTTGCTGCGCGCCATTGAGCACAGCCTGCAGGAACGCCGGAGCGTCGTATTCCGCCACCGCGTCCGGCATCGTAGGGTCCAGGCTATCGCGACCGATCAAGGGGCCCAGATCGGCGCCGACGCGGCGCTCGAACAGGTCGTCGAACGGATCAGCCTCGATGTCGGGATGCCGAGCCGCCAGGCGGCGCGACACGGCTTCCGCCCACCCCGCGAGCGCCGGCCGATCCATCGCCACGTGCTCGGCTAGCAGGTATAGGAACTCGATCGCTTCCAGCTGATCCTGGGGAAAATCCTGCGCGCGGTCGAGGCCGTGTTGCAGGTACGTGCAGGCGCACCATAGCGGGCTGTCAATCGGGCCGGCCCATGCGTCGCGCGGCAGCTCGAAAAAGGATAGGTAGCGCGGGTCAACAGTCGCGCACCATGCAGCTTCCAGTATCTGCCAGGGTTCCTCGTGCGCGTGCAGGCCTTCGAAGCGCCAAAGCACCTGCTCGTACAGACCCACCGTCAGAACGATGCGCGCCCGCACCGACATTGCCTCGGCCTGCGCGAGGACCTCCGATGCGTCGCCGGCAAAGTCTTCTTCAATGCGCGCGTCGCCCCAGAGGTAGTCGAGCGCCTGACCGGCCTGGGGAGCTGGCCCCGCCCAATGCGGGCGACTCAGCAAGGCGTGACTGAAGCTCATTCGGCGCCTGGATAAGGGGCGCCCTCGAAACCATCCGCTTGCATGTCGGCTGCAAGTCGCAGGTGGGGGTTGCGCTTGCGATCGAGACCGCTGCGCAGGATGTCGACCATCGTCTGCGTAACTTTCGCGTCGTCGGGATACGCCGGATCAAAGTAGTCGGGCGGCACGAGCACTTCCTGCTCGATGAAGACGGGGCGATTTGGGAAATTCCGGTGGAGCCGCCGCAGTGTCGACGAGAGCCAGGCCTCGAACGGGGAGCCCTTGCCGTGCACGTGGCTTGCTAGCAGCGAGAGGCGCAACGCCATACCGCGGAGTCCGTTGTTCTTGACGTGACGCAGCGACTTGTCCAGGAAGCCGTGCGCGTAGTTGAGGAAGAGGGACGCAAGCCAGATCGGCTCAAGCACCGGGTTAGGCGGGATCGTCTTGGGCGGTACCGGGGCTGTCGCGTTAGCGTAGCGCCAGTCGAGCGTGGACGCCCACGCCGACTCGATGCGCCAGTGGAGATCCTGCACATCCGTCAGGCCGCTCAGCCGCGCGGCCGTCCACTCGGCACAGGCAATGGCGAGGCCGTGCCCTGCCCGCTGGCTGATGAGTTGCATCGCATCGAAGAGCTTGGGGTGGTCTTCTCCAGGGTTAGCTTGGTAGGAATTGGCCAGGAGGCGCGTCCATTCGTAGTCGACGGGACGCTGTAACGACGGCAGGGTGCCAAGGTAGCGTTCGAGCATGGGTTCTCCAATGGGGCCGGTGTGATCGCCTGGTCAGCCTCGGCCCGGGGTTTCGTTGCCGTCCACGCGCATACAGAGGTCGGAATAACCGGTGCCGTCTTCGCAAGGGTCGGGTAGCTTCTGCGGCTGCTTGTCCTTGTCGCAGATGAAGATTTCAATATCGCAAACGGTCGCGGCATGACACATCATGGTGTAGCAGGATTGGCATGGCATCCCAGACACGTCCCCCTGTTCGAATGTAGTCGAGCGCCAGTCCACGTTGAAGAGCAGGCTACCGCCTTTCATGGCCGCGCCAGCCTTCAGCGCCTTGTTGGTCATGCTGTTTACAGTCCGACCTCCGTCGTAAACGCAGCCGCTACTCGGCCCAACTCTGATCGCATCGTGCTATCGCGCGTGAAGGACTGATCGAGTCGCCTCCCCTAGAACACGAAGGGGTACGTGAACGAACCCCCGCTTTGGGTCTTCGCGAACTTCGCCTTCGACATCGCCGTCGCGACGCAACTGCCAAGGTCCGCATTTGGGGAAGCCTTGACGGATACGCTGGTCACAGTTCCGTCGCCGTTGACTTGGACGAACACCTTCACGACGCCTTTTGCCGAGAAGTTCGCGCCGCACGCAGTTACGGTTGCTTTGATCGCAGCGACGCCTTCGCCGATGGTCGCGCGATCCAGAGCCTCTGAAAGCTTCGTGTCAGATGTTGCGCTAGGCGTCGAGACCGCCGGCGGTGTCGCGGCACATGGAAAATGCCGCCGGACTGCCACTGGTCTATCGTTGGCAGACCCGCCGTGACCTCGAACGAAAGCGTCCCACGGTTGTTGGTGACATCGTTGTCGTTGATGCCCACGCGAATCGCACCTGCGACCGGTGCGACGACGGTCGCGCACGAGCCGACGATGATCGAGGCATGGCTTTCTTCAGGCCTACCGACGAAGGCGATAGCGGCGCCGTGGTTAGCGTTCTTGAACTCGCCCTCAGCGCGATTGAACGTACGCTTGTCGGCCGGGTACCCGTTCTCGTTGACTTTTTCGCCGCCGCTCACAACGCTGTAGTTCGAACGGCACGTCGGCGCACGGTGGTGCCGGTATCTCGGTCTACTGCGGCAATTGGACAAAGACTTTCACGTTGTCCGACGGGAAATACGCGTGCAAAGCATCGCCGGTGTTCGCCGACCACGACGCTGCCGACGACGACGTTTACACCAAGCACGGTGCCTGGCACGTGCTCCCGAACAAAGCCAAGTCCGAAATCGATCTGAAGACGTTCCGCGTCCAGCCAACGATAATCGTCGATTCGAGCTCGCCCACGACGATGGGCGCCGAGTATGTGGGCTCGCTCCGCGTGGTTCGTTTCTGGGGCGTGGCTCCGCCGAGCGCTCCCCACGGCACCTTGCTTGGCGCCAAAGCTGGCCCAGCGCACGACCTGACAAGGTGGCAACCACCGGAGCCCCACTGTATGGGCTCGAGCGCACCGCCAGGACGGATCGAAAAGCTACAACCTGCGCAGGTTCCGAAGAGTCATCCCGACCCGATCAAGGCCACGCCGCCGAAGCCCGCGCCTCCGCAAAAGAAAGAGCAGGTGGTCGCACATCAGCACTTCGTCGAGGACGCGCTCGCAGAGCTCTACGAGCACAAGTGGATCGAGGTTCATGCAGGCGAGCCGACCTCCGTCGGTGATCCGAAGACCAAAGCAGCGGTGGAAGACTTCCAGCGCAAGTTCAAGGTTCCTCCTGTCGACGGCATCGCGGGCCCCAAGACCCGTCTTGGGCTCGAGCGAGCACTCGCGGATCTGCGCGCCGGCAAGCCGAATCCGAGCAAGCCGCCGCCACCGCCGAAGATCGACCGATTCTATTGGCTAACGAATCGAGTCGCGCCCGGTGGCACGAGCGGCCTGACGATCGAAATCCCGAACAAGGATGGGTGGAAGTCGTTCGAGATCACGCTCACCGATCAGCACAACAAGTCGTCCAAGGTCCCGATCCCGATCTCGACGTTCTACGGTCGCGGTAGTTCCGCGGTTGCGATTCCCGCCGAGTTCGGTGTCGGCTCGGTACTCTCGGCCCGCCTGCGCGGAAATGCGAACGGTACCCTGGTCGACAAGACCACCATGGTTCCACTCTACGTCGGTGGTGTTGCGGCCCCGGCGCAAGACGAGTGGCCGTGGGACGAAGCAAAGTGGAATCCCTACATGCGCGGCGTCATCGCAGAATTGCGCGCGACCCCTAAGGGACCCGGTGCATTCACGCTACGCGAGGTCACACAGTATGGCGTCAAGGAATCCCTAAAGCCCGGCGACGTGCCGATCATGGGTAAGGTCGGCAAGAACGTGGTCGCGCTTCCGCTCGCCCCCGTCGACAAGCTCGGGCTCTACCTCGCCGATATCGAAGGCACGCTGCGCTGGCAGGGTCGGATCCTGAATATCGTGCAATCGGGCAACGTCTACGACAAACCGGTCACGCGCGTGGTCAACGGCCAAACCGTCACGAAGATGAAACCGACGCTCGACAAGTTCGATCCGACCAAGTCGATCTGGGTCGATGTTACGGAGCACCATCCGTGGGGCTCGGGCGCGCGAATGCCGTTGATCCCGTTTCGCGTTCTCGCGCACAACGCCAGGACCGAGCCGGCGCTCTACGGGCGAATCGTCTATGTCCAGCAGCTCGACGGCATCGTCTTGCCAACCGGTGAGAAGCACAACGGGATGTGTGTCGTCGGCGATCAGGGCGGAATGGCGCCGCCCGGAAAGCAGTTCGATTTCTTCGTTGGACGCGAGGACCACCACATCCAATTGACTTCGCTCGGAGCGAGTCAGGGCGGATCGGTGTGCAACGTGGAAGTACTCGGTCCGTCTGCGGCATACAGTAAGAAACAAGGATGATGCTGATGCGCACGTTCATGATTGGATTGCTCTCGGTGGTGGGTTGCACGTCTGCGCTCGCTAGCCCCGCGACGAGCAAGACTGCGAACGGTCGTGGCATGGCGGCGATGGCCAAGAAAAATTGGACAGCGGCCGAGACCGAGTTCAAGACCGCGGTTGCCGAAGATCCCGCGAGCGTGAAGGCACACTACAACCTGGCATCTGCCGCAGCGCGCGCGCATGACTCTGACACGGCGCTACGGGAGCTCACATGGGTAGGCGATCGGGCGGCGTGGGATAAGGAAGCGAAGGTTGCAGCGGACAAAGCAGAGAACGATGACGACCTGAAGTGGGTGTTTGATTCGATCGACGGCCTGGGAATCGATGGGATGAAGTGGACCTCCCCGACCGACCTCATCCAACCAGCCGACACCGCGCACCTCGCACGTGCGCTGCCGGATGCGGAGCGTGCAAAAATGGGTGCGTTGCTCGCGGCTACATCGGGTGCGCACGACGCGAAGTGCGATCCGACCGACGCTAAGCAGGGCAAGATACTCGCGCTAGCGGTGCGGTGGGGAAAGCTCGCGAAGCACACCGCGGTGGGGTCACTGAAGGATGGAGTGGCGCTCGTTGACCCGAGCGGCGCGGTGATCGCCCGAAGCGAACCGCTGGGGTGCACCGGGCCCGGTGAATCTCAGGATCAGCTCGCCACGCTGGTGTACGAGCCAACCGACAGCGCCCCCGAGCATCGGGTTCCAGCGCTAGAGCTCCAGTTGCTCGTGGTCTCCTACACGAGCGGTGGCCGACGAGAATGGCAAACGAACGTCGCGGTATACGCGCGGCGCGACACGGCATTCGTCAAAGTGTTCGAGCGTCTCGTGGCGAGCAGCGACGCGAACGGCGCCGGCCACGTGTGGCAGAGCGCGCTAGGAAACCTGGTGTACTCGGCACCGGGCGAGACCAAGAAACAGCCGTTTGGTTGGGACCCGACCAAGTTCGCGTTCGTGCCCCTTCCGTAGGAACGCGAGCTCAAATTTTGTGAGGACGCCGAGAGCTGTCTAAACCTCGTGCGCATCTCTCGCCGACGATCACGCCCGTAGCGCGACATACCAACGAGGCGCACTACGGCGGGAACGGGGGGAGATGTAATTGTCGCTCAGCACTAGCGCACGCCCGAGCTCCGCCTTCCCGGAATCGCGCGTCTGAACCAGCGATCACGGAGATGAGTTTCGCGCTCCTGACTGGTGCGTGTAGATGATGCCTTTCGCGGTTACCACAGTCCCCTCGGATAACGGTAGGAATCAAGATAGTTGTCGCGTGAAGTTTCAGGCTGCGAGTGAAGCGGTGTTGTTGGCGGCTTGATCGACTTTCTGGTTGAGGATGACGGTCTCGGGGCGCGACCACGCTCGCGTGTGCCGAGCCCAGCGTTCGGGGTGCTTGCTGCGTGCAATCTTGTACGTCGTGCGGCGAGCGGCGAGGATCGCGATGTCTTCACCGGTGTGACGAGCCGCTGGCGGCACGTAGCCGATGCCGCTGTGTTGGTGTTCGTGGTTGTACCAAGTGACGAAGTCACGCACCCAGTCGGATGCATCCTCGAGGGTCGCGAAGCCAGCTGACGGATATTTCGCGTGGTACTTCATCGTGCGAAACAGCGACTCGGCGTAGGCGTTGTCGGCGGTCATAGCAGTCGGTTCGACTCGCTCGGGTTTCGCGTGGCATGCGCCCGCAAGCGAGATCCCTGGCAACGCGAACACGAGGCGACGCTTCAGATACGGACAATCCCCGTCTGGCATCGCGCGTTGACGCGAACCGTAATCGCGGCTCGATCGTTGGCATAAGATTGATGGGAAACCGCTGACGTCACCTGACGTCGTGCGGTTCTCCATCGACCTCGGCATCCGTCGAGGTCCACCCGCGCCTTACCAGGCGCACTCAGGAGGCAACATGCTGATCGCCGCAGGCGTGCTCAATCGCGCCCTCAAGACAATCGCAACGGCGCGATGTCGTTGGTGTCGCTCGATGACGAGAAGCAGTGGGCGCAGTGCTTGGCTACTCGTCGACACGGGTGACTGCCCGGTAGACGCGTAGTCATGCGCACGCGGCAAATCGGCGCCCGCAGTTAGTTCCATGTCATGGCGAGTGCCATGCCGTTGCGCAGTCGCGTCGCGGCTTACGCCGCGTAGTGGCGGCGCCGTTTCAGCAACAACTCCTTGATGCGTCGCTCGGCGAATGCCGATACGTCGCTGCAGGAGCAACCGTGCCCTCGGGCACAGAAGGACATTTGCATGCTCTATCACCACAGCTCCGTTCCACCAGGCCGCCTCCGACGCGGCAAACCACGGCCGCACGAAGCTCAACGCGATCATCGATCGCGGCCGAGGTCGGGCGGCTGATGTCGTCGCCGCCGTCCAGGCGTCGAACCCCCTGGATCGAATCGTGCGCGGGGCCGCGTTGAAGTTCGCGCCCGACGGCAACCAGATTCGCGTCCGCATCGGTGACGAGGTCGAGCCCATGCACGACCACGCCCTGGCGCAGGCGGCATCCCGGGTTGGGTTGCCGCTGACGTACGCGCAGCACCTGCGGCAGGACGAGCGACGCGAGTGGGGCCCGGACCTGCTCGCGTTCAACCTGCAGGCGCTCTACGGCAAGCTCCCCGCCGAGACGCGCTTGCTGACTCGCTCGGTCAACGGCAGCACGATGGCCGTGCTGAGCGATCGCTTCAGGAGGATCGACTCGCGGCAGATCGTCGACTCGTTCGCCAGAGCGTGCAAGGGCGTCGGCGCGCTGCCCGTCGAGGGCTACCGCACTGACGTCAAGATCGCGATCAAGGCAGTCTTGCCCGAGGTCTTCGAGCCGGTGCCGAACGAGATCATGGCGTTCGGGATCGTCCTCGAGAACTCGGACTTCGGGGCCGGTGCGCTCTCGCTCCGGGTATTCGCGTTGCGCCTCTGGTGCACCAACTTCGCAATAACCGACGAGAGCATGCGCGAGGTCCATCTCGGGTCGCGCCTGGCCGACGACATCGCATGGTCCGAGAAGACGCATTCGCTCGATACTGCGCGGATGTCGTCGGCGATCGCTGACATCGTCAAGTCTCAGCTCTCGATCGAGCGCATCAACGGGGTTCAGGACGTCATCCGCCGAGCCGATGCCGACAAAGTTGATGCTCGACAGGTCGGCGCCCTGCTTAAGAAGTATCTCCACAAGGGCGAGGTCGAGCGCGCCATCGAGGCGTTCGAGGGGCCTGACGTCGAGCTCCTCCCCGCGGGCAACACGATGTGGCGGGCGTCGAATGCGATCTCCTGGCTCGCCAGGGATGACCACCGAACCGGAGCGCAAGCTCGAGCTGATGAAGGCCGCCGGGGCCGTGATGGGGCGGGCCGCATGAAGTGGCTGGCCACGCTCATGCGTGAGGTCGTCGTGACCTTCGTGCTCACCCTGCTTATCGCGGTGGCCGAGAGCCTCCGCAAGATCCAGTAGATCGACCGCAAACCACTTACCACCACAACAAACGACGCGACGAGGCCTGCCCTGTACCGGGGTGGGCCTCGTCGCGTTTCGGGCCCTTGCGGCCCGAGGAGATGCGCATGACCAAAGATATGCGCCGACGTGAACACGACCAGCGCAAACGCAATTAACAGTCGCCGCATGTGCCATTCCAAAGCAACGCACGTGCCGCTCGGCGCCAATGCATTTCCAGCACGTTGCGAGCGCCGGCGTGTCAGGTTCCGGACGTTCCGAACGGCTCGGTTAACGCGCGAGCATGCGATCGAACTCCAACTTCGAGTAGTGCTTCTTCGTCGTCGGCTTGAATCCGCGCTTCTCGATCGTCAGCGTCGTGAGCCCATCATCGTCGGCGTCGTGCCCGCGGTGGCCGTCGATCATCACGATCGCGCCGCCGGGTTGGGTCTCGAAGATAGATCGTGGGTCGGCCGCTTCAGCGAGAGGTCGACCGTGTCGTCCGCCTTCGGCGTGACGAAGCGATCGGTGGGTGCGTAGCGAAGATCCGAGCCTGGCGAACGCCCGTAGGGAGACCGACCGTCAGGGCTTCTTGAATCGAAACGCGAAGCGATCGGTCTCGCCCTTGATCGAGGGTTCGAACGCCTTGACCGAGTGAGGGTCGGTGTCCTTCGCGAGCATGGCGGTCTCCCCGTCCAACACGAAACCGACCGCCTCCACTTCTTCGCGAACGGAAGCAGGCGCTATCCGATGCAGGGATTGGGCGGCGGTCGTGCCTGCTCCGGCGGCCGCGGCGTGATCGACGATGACGTAGTAGCCACCGGACTTCAGCCGATCGAAGACGGCGCGATTGAATGCAACCGCCGTCGCGCCTTTGGCCTGGGCCAGCTCGGTGTGGAGATCGTGATAGAAGAGGTGCAGCCACAGAACATCCGCTGGCTGCATGGCCTCCGGCATCGCAACGAGCTCCGACGACACGGCCTCGACGTTCTCTCGGCCCGGTTCCTTCGCAAGCGCCCGCATCCGGCCGAGCGGATCGTTCTTGAAGTGGGCGACTTCGGCCGGCACGAAACTGTAGACACGTCCTTTGGAACCGACGACGTCGGAGAACATGCGGGTCCACTCGCCGTCGCCAGGGTAGACCCTATGTGCCAACGTCGCTTGAGACAGTCGCTTCCCGATATCTTTGTACCGATGGGCGGAGAATGGTTTCTCAAGCGTGCCGAAGTCACCCCATGTTCCTAAACAAGAAGTCCCAGCTGAGCGCGAGCGTAAGCAGCCGGCGCCGAGCGTGAACAGCTCGTCGCAGGAGTCGGTTCCGAGCAAGACAAGGCGGCAGTTCACGGCGTCAGAGAAGTTGCGGTTGGTGAAAGCCGCCGAGGTTGCACTTGGGAGCGGCGAGCGCGGTGCCCTCGAAGCGATGCTGCGCGCGGAAGGCATTTACAGTTCCCAGCTCGCCGCCTGGAGGCTGCAGTTCGCTCGCGGCGAATCCGGTTTGGTATCTCGGACGCCAGGCCGCAAGCCGAAGTTGAACGCGAAGGACCGAGAGTTACTCGCCATCACCAAGAAGAATGAGGTACTGCAGCGCAAGCTCCGCATCGCGAACGCGCTCATCGAACTCCAAAAAAAAGCACACGAGTTGCTGGGACTGGCACTGCCGGAACCCGAGGAGGAGAGCTGATGCAGCTCGTCGAGCATCGCGATCCTGAGGTGCCCGTGGACGCGGCGTGCCGCGCTTTGAACGTGAGCCGCGCATCGCTGTACAGGTCGTGGGGATCCGCCGTGAAGCAGACGCTGGTCGCACGAGTGCGTGCACCGAGTCCGCGCCGGCTCGACGATGCGGCACGCCAGCACCTTCTTGATACGCTTCACCTTCCCGAGTTCGCGGACCAGCCGCCGGCTGAAGTCTGGGCAACCCTGCTCAGCCGAGGCGAGTACGTTGGGTCCATT
>JANXOP010000285.1 GCA_025357755.1 Kofleriaceae bacterium
CAACACGGTCTGCGTCGCGTGCCACGGCGGCAGCATGGTCGCGGCGCCGGCCTTCGTGAAGGCGACGGACGAAGCGACGATGCGGACCACGCTCCTCGCCTGGACCCCCGCGGTCGTCAACACCGATGCACCCCAGTCGAGCCGCGTGCTCAGCAAGGGTTCGCACGAAGGCACGCCCGCGCTCGATGCAACCCAGACCTCGAACCTGCTGACCTGGGTGCAAGCCGAAAAAGACGCGGCGAACCCGACCGGCACGACCGTGGTCACGATCACGACCGCAAAGATCACGCCCTTGATCTGTACGGGGGGCGTGGCCGGTGTCGATGCGACATGCCCGATCAACCATCTCGATCTCAAGGATGTCGGGCTCACGGGCGCGACGATCGACTTCGTCGCGCAACAGCTCTCCGATAGCCTCTACCTGTCCGACATCTACGTGAGGGCCTCGACGCAGGGCGCGTACCTCGAGCATCCGCTGTTCGTGTCGTGGCCCACGACCGGCGACCCGATTCCCGACACGCTCGATCGGTTCTTTGCGGTCAAGCTCAACCTCGCCGCCGCGACGACGACGCCGACCTGTCCAGGGCCGAGCTGCGATCACATCGGTGCAGGTGCCGCGGCGTTCATCGGCTTTCCCTCGGACAATCAGCTCTCGATCACGTTCAAGGTCGCGGACCCGTATCACCCCGATACCAGCGCGCCGCCGCCGTCGTCGGGCTGTGGCACGAACGGCTTCGCCTCGTTCCTCGCGAAGGTCAAGCCAGTACTCTCGCCGGTGTGCGTAGGCTGCCACGGCGGTAACAACGCCGGCGCGAAGAACGCGATGGATCTGTCAGGCCTCGCCTCGACGACCGACAACAACACATGTCTCCAGGTCCGCGCCCACGTGAACTTCCAGACCCAGGCATCGAGTGGCGTGTTGCTCGCACCGACCCCCGGTCAGGATGCAGCGCATCCGGCAGGCGGCAAGCTCAGCGCGACGACGGCGCCTACGCTGGCTGCGTTCACCACGGCGGTGAACGCGTGGATCACCGTCGAGACCGCCGGCAACTAAGATCGCTAGTGCTGCGGCACGAGGTCGCGCCAGCTGTAGCCTTCGCGGCCCATCATCTCGTCGGTCGCTGAAGGACCCTGCGTACCATCCTCGTAGAAGTGGACGCCGGGCGTCGCTTCCCAGACCTGGAGCACGGGCTGGATCAGCTCCCACGCGCGATCGACCGAATCGCGCCGATTGAAGAGCGTCGCATCGCCGCGCATGCAGTCCAGGAGCAGCCGCTCGTACGCCTCGGCGATCGGGCGATTGAACGCGTCGGCGTAGGTCATGTTCATGACCACGTTACCGACGTTGATGTTCTCGCCCGGGACCTTCGCGACGAACCGGAGCGAGATGCCTTCGTGTGGCTGGATGCGCAGCGACAGCACGGCGGGCTGGAGCACGCCGCCGGCGGCCTCTTCCTTGAACAGCACGAGCGGCACGGCCTTGAAGTGGATGTTGACCTCGGTGAGCCGCTCCGCGAGCTTCTTGCCCGCGCGCAGGAAGAACGGCACGCCTTGCCAGCGCCAGCTATCGATCATGAAGCGCATCGCCGCGTAGGTCGGCGTCTGCGAATCCGGCGCGACGCCTTGCTCCTCGCGATAGCCGCGGTACTGGCCGCGCACGCACGAGTTCGCGACGTCGTTGAGCGACATGTTGCGGATCGAGCGCAGGAGCTGCGATTTCTCGTCGCGGATATCGTCGGCCGAGAACGAGGCTGGCACTTCCATCGTCACGAGCGCCATGACCTGGAGCAAGTGGTTCTGGATGATGTCGCGGACGACGCCGGTCTGCTCGTAGAAGTTGCCGCGACCCTCGATACCGATCGATTCGGCTGCCGTGATCTCGACGTGCGAGACGTGGTTGCGATTCCACAGCGGCTCGAAGATCGAGTTGCCGAACCGCAGCACCAAGATGTTCTGGACGGTCTCTTTGCCGAGGTAGTGGTCGATGCGATAGATCTGCGACTCGTCGACGTACTTGCTGATCATCTCGTTGAGTGCGCGGGCGCTCGCGAGATCGCGGCCGAAAGGCTTCTCGACGATGATCCGGCACGCGGTGACGCCGGGGCCCTGGACCTGTTTCTCGATCAGCTTGTGCTTCTCGAGCTTCTCGAGGATCAGCGCGAACGCCGACGGCGGAGTGGAGAGATAGAAGACCCGGTTGCCCTTGGTGCCCTTCTTCTTGGCCACCTCGAGCTGGATCTTGAGCTGCTCGTAGAGCGCGTCGTCTCCGAACTCACCACCGACATAGTCGATCGTGCTCGCGAACTTGTCCCATTGTGCGGGGTCGACCTTCTGGCGCGAGAACTCCGCGACCTTCGGTTTGATCTTGTCGGCAAAATCGGCAGCCGGCATCGGCGTTCGCGACACGCCGATGATCAAGGTCGGCTCGGTGAGCGCACCGTCGACCTGGAGGTTGTAGATCGCGGGTGCGAGCTTGCGACCGGCGAGGTCACCCGTGGCGCCGAAGATCACGATCGCGGTGGGCTCGGGTCGTTTGCGCTTCGTCGAAGCCGTGCCGAGAATCTCCCCGACGACCGACGAGCTAGGAGGTTTACGCTTGGGTTGTTCCGCCATATGTCCTTACAAGAGTAGCGAGGCCTGATGCGCGGCACCGAGCAGCGCCGCGCGAGGTTCGAGAGCGACGCGCACCGAGAGACCACGCATCCACGAGTGAAACCGACCCTTCGCGGTCAGTCGATCCAGGAACGCCGAGCTTTCGAGTACGGGCAGGAGCTTCGGCGGGATGCCGCCGCCGATCACGATGCCGCCGAGCGCGAGGCCGCGCAGCGCGTGATTGCCAGCTTCACCCGCGAGGATCGCGGCAAACAGCTCGAGGGCGCGCACCGCACACGGATCGGTCTTCGCGAGCCCGGCCTTCGAGATCGCGGCATTGCGATCCGTGACCAGCGGTTCGGCACCATCGCTACCGGCCTCCATTCGACAGAAGTCGTAGAGGTCGCCGATCCCGTTGCCCGAGAGCACGCGCTCGTTGCTGATGTGTTCGCCGTACCTGCCGCGCAAGAAGCGCAGGAGCTCGATCTCCTCGTCGGTGGTCGGCGCGAAGTCGGCGTGCCCGCCCTCGGAGGGCAGGGCGTGATAGGTGCGGCCGTCGTGGAAGAGCAGCGCCTCGCCGAGACCCGTGCCCGGTGCGATCACGGCGATCGTTCGGCAGTCGGGGCCGTGCTCGGGGGGCGCACCCACTTGCAGGGTCTTCCACGCGGAGTCCGGCAGCACGAGCATGCCGAGCGCCGTCGCTTGCAGATCGTTGAGCAGCGTCACCTTCGCGTGGAGTTTCTTCTCGAGCGAGCTCTGCGCGATCACCCACGGCAGGTTCGTGATCTTCGCCGCGCCGTCGACGACCGGACCAGCCACACCGAAGCACGCCGCGGTGACCTCGCCGGGAGCAAACTTCGCGATCACGGCCTCGAGCGACGCGTGGTCGTTACTCGCTTCGGTCGCTTCGCGCTGGATCGCGCCGGTGTCGTCGCAGAGTGCGAGCGTGGTCTTGGTTCCGCCGATATCACCCGCGAGGATCACGTCGAGCTTCTCACTTCTGGCGCAACTTCTGGCCTGCGGCCTCGTCGATCATCCACACCGTGTCAGCAGCGGCGACCAGCGACGAAGGGAACCTCTCGTTCGGCCCTTTGGCGACCTCGGCGAGCGTCGCAGCTTTGTCCGCACCACCCGCGAGGAACCGCACGTGACGCGCGGCATCGATCACCGGGAACGTGACACTCAAGCGCGTGGTCGCGCCCTTGGTGAGGGGCGAGTCGACCTCGTTCGCGATCACGAACGCCTGCTTCTCGCGCACCCCGGCGCTCCCGGGAAAGAGCGATGCGGTGTGACCATCGGGGCCCATGCCGAGCCACATCAGATCGAAGATCGGGGGCACACCGAGCGCGCCGACCAGCGCGCTCTCGTACTCGTGGGCGGCCTGGAGCGGCGGGCGTTCACCCTCGAGGCGATGGATCCTCGCAGGATCCAGCTGCAGCGGATCGATCAGGTGCGCCTTGGTCATCCCGTAGTTCGAATCGGGATGCTCGGGCGGCACGCAGCGTTCGTCGCCCCACCACAGCTCGACGCGGTCCCAAGGCACGGCATCGCGACCGCGCGCAGCGAGCACGTCGAACAGCTTCTTCGGTGTCGAACCGCCGGAGAGCGCGACGTGGAAGCGCGTGCCCTCGGGATGGGCCACGACCAACGAGATAAAATCGTCGGCAGCGGCCCGGGACAGCGCGTCGAGGTCGGCGAACGTCTGGGTCTTCACGACTTAGGGCTTCTGCTCGACGTGACCGCCGAACTGGAAGCGCATCGCGGACAGGAGCTTCTCGGCGAACGAGTGGTCCTGGCGCGATCGGAAGCGCACGAACAGCGACGCGGCGATCACGTCGGCTGACACGGCCTCTTCGATCGCGGCGTTGACGGTCCATCGACCTTCGCCGGAGTCCTGAACGCTGCCGGTGAACTTCTCGAGCTTCGGGTCCGCGACCATGGCCTTCGCCGTGAGATCGATCAGCCACGACGATAGCACCGAGCCGCGGCGCCACACTTCGGCGATCTCCGCGACGGGAAGCTCCATCCGGTGCTGCTCTTCGACGGTGGCGTTGTTCGCGCCCTTCATGATGTCGAAGCCCTCGGCGATCGCCTGCATGATGCCGTACTCGATCCCGTTGTGGACCATCTTCGTGAAGTGGCCGGCACCGACGGGACCACAGTGGAGGTAACCCTCTTCCGCGGTGCTGTTCGTGCCTTCGCTGCGACCGGGTGTGCGCTCGACGTTGCCGATGCCGGGGGCGAGGGTCTTGAAGATCGGATCGAGGCGGGTGACGACGTCCTTCGGGCCGCCGACCATCAAGCAGTAGCCGCGCTCGAGGCCATAGACACCACCGGAGGTGCCGGCATCGACGTAGTTGATCTTCTTTTCTTCGCACGCCTTCGCGCGACGGATGTCGTCCTTGAAGTACGAGTTGCCGCCGTCGATGATCGTATCGCCAGCCTCGAGCTTACTCGCGAGGTCGGTGACCGTACCTTCGGTCGCGGCACCCGACGGCACCATGATCCAGATGTGCCGTGGCTTCGGCATCGCCTCGATCATCGCGTCGAGCGAATCGGCGCCGGTCGCACCTTCACCGGCGAGCGCCTTGACGGCCTCCGCGCTGCGATCGTACGCGACGATCGTGTGGCCATTCTTCATGAGCCGACGCGCCATGTTGGCGCCCATCCGGCCGAGTCCGATCATTCCGAGCTGCATGATTTCTCTCCTCTATACCCCGAGTGAACATCTCACTATTTACGGTTTCGTGCGGCGCGCCTTGTAGAAGTTGATCAGGCCGTTCGTCGAAACGTCGTGAGACGTCACCGGAGCGTCACCCGCGAGCTCCGGCAGGATCTTCTGGGCGAGCTGCTTGCCGAGCTCGACACCCCATTGATCGAACGAGTAGATGTCCCACACGATGCCCTGCGTGAAGATCTTGTGCTCGTACATCGCGACGAGCGAGCCGAGGGTCTTCGGCGTGATCTTCTGGACCACGATCGACGATGTCGGCCGATTGCCCGTGAACGTCTTCTGCGGCACGAGCGCTTCGATCTGATCGGCGGGCGTCTTCGCGGCGACGAGCTCGACGCGGACTTCCTCGGGCGTTTTGCCCCGCATCAGCGCTTCGGGCTGTGCGAAGAAGTTCGCGAGCAAAATCTCGTGGTGTCGACCGATCGGATTGAACGTCTCGACAGGCGCGATGAAGTCACAGGGGATGGTGCGCGTGCCTTGATGGATCAGCTGATAGAACGCGTGCTGACCGTTCGTGCCGGGCTCGCCCCAGATCACCGGCCCCGTCGAGTAGTCGGTGATCCGGTGGCCCTGCTTGTCGACGCCTTTGCCATTGGACTCCATGTCGCCCTGCTGGAAGTAGGCGCTGAAGCGATGCATGTACTGGTCGTACGGCAGGATCGCGTGGGTTTCGGCGCCCCAGAAGTTCGCGTACCAGACCCCGAGCATGCCGAGAATGATCGGCAGGTTTTGGTCGATCGGAGCGGTGCGAAAGTGCTCGTCCATCTCGTAGGCGCCGGTCAGCAGCTCCTCGAAGTTGTCCATCCCGATCACGCACGCGATCGAGAGCCCGATCGCGCTCCACAGCGAGTAGCGCCCGCCGACCCAATCCCAGAACTCGAACATGTTCGCGGTGTCGATGCCGAACGCGGCCACGGACTTGGCGTTCGTCGACAGCGCGACGAAGTGCTTCGCGACCGCCTTGTCGTCGACGAGCGTCGCGAGCAGCCATGATCGCGCGCTGGTCGCGTTCGTGATCGTCTCTTGGGTCGTAAAGGTCTTGGAGGCGACGATGAACAGCGTCGTCGCGGGGTCGAGGTGTTTCACGGTCTCGGCGAGATGGGTCGCGTCGACGTTCGAGACGAAGTGCGCGTTCAGGCCCGCTTGCCAGTACGGCTTGAGCGCTTCGGTGACCATCACGGGGCCGAGATCCGAGCCGCCGATGCCGATGTTGACGACATCGGTGATCCGCTTGCCGGTGTGACCCTTCCAGGCGCCACTGCGCAGGCGATCGGTGAAGTCGCGCATCTTCGCGAGCACCGCATTGACCTCGGGCATCACATCCTTGCCCTCGACGAGGATCGGGCGGTTCGAGCGGTTGCGAAGCGCGGTGTGAAGCACGGCGCGGTGCTCGGACCCGTTGATGATGTCGCCGGCGAACATCTTGTCGCGCCAGCCCGCGACGTCGGCCTGCTTCGCGAGCGCGAACAACAGCTGCAGCGTCTCGTCGGTGGTGCGGTGCTTGGAGTAATCGACGAACACGCCGCACGCCTCGCGCGACATCTTCGTGAAGCGCTGGGCATCCCCTGCGAACAGTTCGCGCATGGTCGACCGAAAGGCGGTCTTGTGCGCCACCAGAGCCTGCCAGGCAGGAGAGCTCGTCAAGGTCGACATGCGGGAGATCAGACCACAACGACACGAGCGCTTCCATCGATCTACTCCGCATTGCCCACCGCAATCGATGGTACGGATCGTTCGTGGAGCCGGCGTACATCAGGGCACTCGCGAAGCAGTACCCGACGATCGAGGCTGCGCTCGCAGAGCTCGCGAACCTCGAGGCGATCCTCACCCTCCCGAAGATGACGGTCCACGTCGTCAGCGACGTGCACGGCGAGTACGTGAAGCTGCGCCAGGTGATCAACAATGCCTCGGGTGCATTACGCCCCCTCGTCGAAGAGATTTTCTCGGTAGGCCCGGGGCAACTCCCGGCGGCCGCGATCAACGAGTTGCTGACGACGATCTACTATCCGCGCGAGACCTGGATCTCGCACGGGGGTGACTTCGTCACGTTCGTCGGTCGCGCGATCACGATCATTCGCGAGCTCTCGCGGCGCTACACGATCGACCACGTCGAGCGGATCATTCCGGATCCGCTCGATCCGGTCCTGCGCGAGCTGATCTTCAGTCGCGAGACCCGGAGGTCACCGCAATTCATCGCAGCGCTGACCTCGCCGTTCGTGCGCCACGATCGCGAGATCGAGCTCGTGCGCACGCTCGCACGGATCATTCGCAACCTCGCCGTCGGCGAGCTGGTCGTCGCTGGCGATCTCGGTGATCGCGGCCCGCGCCTCGACAAGGTGATCGAGTTGCTCGAGCAGCAGCCGCACGTCGCCATCACGTGGGGCAATCACGATGTCGACTGGCTGGCGGCCACGCTCGGCCAACCGGCCGCGATCGCGACCGTCGTGCGGCTCTCGCTCCGCTACCAGCGGATCGCTCAGCTCGAAGAAGGCTTCGCGATCTCGCTCGAGCCGCTCGCCGTGCTCGCGCGCGGCGCATATGCCGACGATCCGGCGGACCAGTTCCACGTCAAAGGCGACGCCGGCGCGAACGCGATGCTGTTCGCTCGCATGCAGAAGGCGATCGCGGTGATCCAGTTCAAGCTGGAAGGCGCATTGTTCCAGCGCTATCCGGCGTGGGGGCTCGAGCACCGCGCCGTGCTCCACCGCATCGATCCAGCGGCGGGCACCGTCACGCTCTACGGCACGAGCTATCCGTTGCTCGATACGAAGTTACCGACGGTCGATTGGGCGCAGCCGTACGTGCTGAGCGCGGACGAGCAGGCCTGCATGGATGCGCTCGCGAAGAGCTTCCTGACATCGTCGGTCCTCTGGCGGCAATGGAGCTTCGTCGCCAGCCGGGCGCAGATGTGGTTGCGCCGCGATCGCTGCGCGATCTTTCACGGCTGCGTACCGGTCGCGGCGGATGGCACGTTCCTCGAGTTCCCTGTCGATGGCGTGCCCCTCGCGGGTAAGAAGCTGTTCGATGCGCTCGCGCTCGTGATCCAGCGCGGTCTCCGTCATCGCGCGCCCGCGGACCTCGATCTGATCTTCTATCTGTGGACCGGGCCGCTCTCGCCGTGCTTCGGCAAGGACAAGATGGCAACGTTCGAGGGGTACTTCGTCGCCGATAAGACGCTGCAAGAAGAAGTGAAGAACCCGTACTTCAAGCTGCTCGGCGACAAGGCGTTCTGCGCGCGCGTGCTCGCCGAGTTCGGCGTCGACCCGGAGCACGGCTACATCATCAACGGCCACGTGCCCGTGAAGCTCGATGCCGGCGAAACGCCGGTGAAGAAGAGTGGCCGCGCGATCACGATCGATGGGGCCTTTGCCGCGGCCTACGGCGACAAGGGCTTCTCGCTCGTGCTCGACGCGAGCCGGATCTACCTCGCGCAACACCACCACTTCGAAAGTTTGGATGCGGCGGTCAGCCGCGGCGAGGACATCGTGCCGACCGTGTCGGACGTCGAGGTCTATGCCGTGCCCCGCGTGGTCGGCGATACCGAAACCGGCGACGAGCTCCGCGCGGAAATCGCGGCGCTCGAGGCTCTCGTGACAGCGTTCGAAACCAACACCGTGCAAGGATCCCCGCGATGACGACCCTACTCGACCAGCTCAAGACCATGACCGTGGTGGTCGCCGACACCGGCGATATCAACTCGATCGAGAAGTACAAGCCGCGCGATGCGACGACCAACCCGTCGTTGATCGCGGCCGCAGCGGCGATGTCCGGCTATGCCGACATCATCGATGGCACGTTGAAGGCGGCCGAGTCGGAAGGCGGCGGTGACGCCAAGAAGGCGGTCGCCTGGGCGCTCGACCGGCTCGCGATCGAGTTCGGCCTGCGGATCCTCAAGATCGTGCCCGGCCGAGTCTCGACCGAGGTCGATGCACGCCTGTCGTTCGACACGGCGGCCAGTGTCGAGAAAGGCCG
>JANXOP010000363.1 GCA_025357755.1 Kofleriaceae bacterium
GTCCGCGAGGCCGAGAACGCCGAGATCATCTTGTCGGTCGACTCCGACGTGGTCGTCGACAAGGACGCCGTTCGCCAGCTCGTTCGCCGCTTCACCAAGCCCGAGATCGCGGCGGTCGGCGGCTGGATCGATGTCCGCAACAAGCAGCAGAACTGGCTGACCCGCATGCAGGTCATCCGGTACTGGTTTGCCTACAACTTCTCGAAGAACCTCGAGTGGGGCTTCCGCCGCGTGATGTGCCTCTCGGGCTGCCTCACGGCATATCGTCGAAACGTCCTCATCGAGCTCGAGCCCGTCCTCGAGAACCGCGCGATCTGCGGCGTGCCGATCAAGTACGGCGAGGATCGCTTCCTCACGCGCCAGGTCGTCAAGGCCGGCTACCTCACCACGATGACCCTCACCGCGCGCTGCGCGACGACCGTCCCGCACGATCTCTCGGGTTATTTCTCGCAGCAGCTGCGCTGGCGCCGCTCGAACACGATCGATTATGCCGGCGGCTTCACGCACGTCTGGCGGCTCAACCCGATCATCGCGATCCACTACTTCTCGCTGTTCGCGCTCCAGTTCGCCTATCCGCTCGCGATCATCCGTGCGCTCGCCTCGCACAAGTTCTTCGAGGCGCTCGAGATCCACATCGGTGTGATGGCCCTGTTCGGCCTGTTCTATCGCTGGAAGGTCCGCCATCTGCCCAAGGAAGAGCGCGTCGGCGCGTTCGACTTCCTGCCGCTCTCGGTGCTCATGCCGGTCGCCTACGCGCTCCTGGCACCCTTGGCGCTGTTCACGCTCGACTCCGGCAGCTGGGAAACACGGGGCACCACCGAGGCTGCGCCGGAGTCGATTCCGGTCGAGCCGATCACGGATATCTCCTCTGCAGCGCACCTGGTTCCCGAGAGATCTCGCAACGTCGGTCGTCAGACCGGTGCCGAGGTTGCTGTTCGGCAACTACCTGCTGCGTAGGCCCGGTTTTTGGAGTAGGACACCTCCGTGGAAGCGTCGCGAAAGCAGAGCCGTGGTTTTTGGGAAGCGGCTCAGCCGACGATCGTCAAGCTGTACAAGGTCGCCGGCCTCTTCGCACTGACCGCGATCTTGATCGGCCTGCTCGGCTTCCTGGTGGTCAACGTCTTCTACTTCTTCGATCACACCTGGGTCCGCCCGATCAAGTTGAACTCGAACCACGCGAAGGTGGTCGAGGCGACCAATCAACTCGCCGATGCAAAGCTCCGCGCGAGCCAGCTCGATGCCGAGCAGATCGAGATCACCGCCGCGCTCGAGCAGATCGATCGCACCGTCGCGTCGGACGATAAGTTCTTGAAAGACGTCGGCGTCACCGCCGATGCGCCGAAGACTCCGGAGCAGTGGACGCTCCATCACGACGTCGAGAACACCAAGCTCGACATCGCGAACCAGACCGGCAAGAAGGCACCGCTGACGAGCCGTCGCGAGAGCCTGAAGCTGCGCGTCGAAGATCAAAAGGCGGTCGTGCGCCGGCTCGAGCAATCGCCGTATCTGCGCGCGACGACGCACGACGTCGTGCTCGCATTCGTACCGAACAGCAACCGCCGCAACGTGGCGCTCGGCACCAAGCTGTATGGCTGCTCGTGGGGCCTCGTGATGTGTTCGCGGGTGGGAAAAGTCACGGCGACCATCGATGGCGAGGTCCAGGACACCCACCCTCACGATGAAACGATCGAGCGCGGCTTCATGGTCGAGATCGAGCTGACGACGCCATCTGCCGCGGACAACAAGGTTTTGTTCGCCGGCGGCAAGCCCCTCGGCTTCTTCTGATAGTTATCTAAGTCTCAGCTAGTCTTAGGGAACTCCCACACGTACCCCATTGTGGGGATGATCTAATTATTCGGAACACGTAGGATTGTTGGTCGCGGGGACCAACAACGATGAGTGACGACAAACCGTCTTCAACGGACGCGAAGACGATCATCGGCACGGAAGGTAGCGGCGCTCATCGCCGGCCTCTCGCGTCGAGCGAATACAGCATGCGGAAACCAACCGGTCGCTTCGAACAGAGCGGCTTGTTGAAACCGAACGGCACGAATGCCGGCGTTGCGCCGTCGGGGCCAACCGAACGTACGAAGCGACCGAGCGAAACGCCGGCACCGAAATCGAACGCGGCGCCAACGACGATCATGCCGAACGGCGCCGCACCGTTGCCGACCGGACCCGGGACGGTGCCGCAAGGCACCCCCGCACCGATCAGCAATGCGACGCTCGCAGGACAGCCGCGTGCGAAGCGCACTTCGTCCGCGGGCTCGGTCGCCGATTCGCGGAACCAGTGGGACCGGCACTCGGCGCCCTCGGCAGACACGCTCGACTCGGCAGGTCCGGCCTTCGATGCCAACGCGACCGGTGTGCACGCGGTGTCCGCGCTGCCGCATCCGGGCGTCCGGATCAATCAGTACGAGATGATCAAGATGATCGGCGAAGGCGGCATGGGGTACGTGTACCTCGCCCGCGATCTTCGTCTCGGTCGTCGCGTCGCGATCAAGTTCCTCCAGAGCAACCAGCCCGAGCTCAACCAGCGCTTCCTCGTCGAGGCCCGTGCGACCGCGCGCTGTCAACACGACAACATCGTCGTGATCTATGAAGTTGGCGAGCACGTGGGCTCGCCGTACATGGTGCTCGAGTTCCTCAACGGCAAGCCGTTGACCGAGATCATCAAGGACGGTCAGAAGCTGCCGTACACCCGCGTCATCGAGATCATGATGCAGGTGTTGAAGGCGCTCGACTGCGCGCACGGCCAGGGCATCGTTCATCGCGATCTCAAGCCCGACAACATCTTCATGTTGGACTCGGGCACCGTGAAGGTCCTCGACTTCGGCATCGCGAAGGTCCTCGAGGCGCAGACCACCAGCAATCCCGTGATGTCCGGATCGATCCGGATGCCGAGCCCGCTCGAGCTCGCGACCGGCTCGAACAATGCCCTGACTCGTCACGGCACGATCATGGGCACGCTCAAGTACATGTCCCCCGAGCAGTGGGGCATCGGCATCGAGATCGATCGCCTGAGCGATGTCTGGGCGTGCGGCGTGTTGCTCCACCGCATGATCTGCGGTCGTCACCCGCTCCACCCGCTCGACGGTAACCAGCTGGTCGTCACGGCGATGCTGGAATTGCCGATGCCTTCGATGGCCGAGGCCGCGCCGGCGGATGTACCGCGCGAGCTGATCCAGATCGTCGACCGCTGCCTGCTCAAGAACAAAGAACAGCGCTGGCAGAGCGTCGCCGAGCTGATGCAGGCGCTGCAGCCGTTCATGCCGGGCCGCCGCGCCGCCGAGCTCCAGCTCGACGAGACGCCGTACGCTGGGCTGTCGTCCTTCCAGGAAGCGGACGCCGGCAAGTTCTTCGGCCGCAACCGCGAGATCCAGGCGATGGTCACGCGGATCCGCGATCAGCCGTTGATGGCGGTCGTCGGCAGCTCGGGCGTCGGCAAGAGCTCGTTCGTGCGCGCCGGTCTCGTGCCCGCGCTCAAGCGCTCGGGCGAGCAATGGGAGACGCTTGTCATCCGCCCGGGTCGCAAACCGATGGAGGCACTCGGCGCGATCATCTCGCCGATGATCGCCACCGCGGTGAACCTCGCCGACGAGATGATCGAGCAGAAGAAGCTCGTCGAGAAGCTGCGCAAGGAGCCAGGTCACCTCGGTCACTTGCTGCGCGGTCGTGCGCGGCGCGACTCGCGGCGGATCATGCTCTTCGTCGATCAGTTCGAAGAGCTCTACACCCAGGTCGCCGATGCCGAGGAGCGCGCAGCGTTCACGGCATGTCTGTCCGCGGTCGCCGACGACGCGACCTCGCCCCTGCGCGTAGTGCTCTCGATCCGTTCGGACTTCTTGGATCGCGTCGCCGAGGATCAGCAGTTCGTCGACGAGCTCACGCAGGGCTTGTTCTTCCTGGGGCCGCCGAACCGCGAAGGTCTGCGCGATGCGATCTTGCAGCCGGCCGAGCTCGCGGGCTTCAAGTTCGAGCTCGCCGCGACCGTCGATGACATGCTCGATCACCTCGAGACCACGCCCGGCGCGCTGCCGCTCTTGCAGTTCGCCGCGAGCAAGCTGTGGGAGAACCGCGATACCGCGCGGCGCATGCTCACGCACCAGGCCTATGCTGCGATGGGCGGCGTCGCGGGCGCGCTCGCGAGCCACGCCGATCGGGTGATCCAGGAGATCGGGCCGACGAAGAATGCGCTCGTACGCGCGTTGCTGTTGCGGCTCGTATCGCCGGAGCGCACGCGTTCGATCGTGCCGATGGAGGAGCTTCGCGAGCTGTCGCGCGAGGTCGGTGAGGTCCAGCGCCTCGTCGATCAGATGGTCGATGCGCGCTTGCTCGTGGTCCAGAATGTAGAAGGCGGCAAGGGCACGACCGTGGAGATCGTCCACGAGTCGCTGATCCACAGCTGGCCGGCGCTGCGGCGCTGGCTCGACGAGACCCAGGAAGATGCGGTGCTGATCGATCAGCTCCGCACCGCGGCGCGCCAGTGGCACGTCAAGGGTCGCTCGCCCGATTTGTTGTGGCGTGGCGATACCGCCGACGAAGCGACGAAGTTCCGCAAGCGTTACAAGGGCCCGCTCTCGGATGTCGAGCGCGCGTTCCTCGACGAGATCACGAGCTACGAGACCGCGGTCCAGCGCCGGCGCAGGTCGGCGATCATCGCGGGCTTCGTCGGCCTCGGCCTGCTCGTCGTCGCGGCGATGGTCGCGCTCGTGTTCATCCAGAAGTCGCGGACCGAAGCGAAGAAGCAAGCGATCGTCGCGACCGAGGCCAAGGCCGCGGCCGAGAGCGACAAGAAGATCGCGGTCGAGGCGAAGAAGACCGCCGAAGATGCGAACGCACAGGTCGTCCAGAAGCAGAAGGAAGCCGAAGACGCGCTCCACGCGATGCAGGAGAAGGAGCGCGAGCGCCAGGCGGCGTTGACCGAGGTCGTCGATGTGAAGCATCAATCGGCCGAGGACCTCGCGAAGAAGAACGGCGAGCTCACCAAGGCTCTCGAAGAGAGCAAGAAGAGCGAAGAACGCGCGAAGGAAAACGCCGCCGCGGCCGAGCACGCGAAGGCCGACGCCGTGGCGGCGAAGTCACAGACC
Source organism: Kofleriaceae bacterium (assembly GCA_025357755.1). GTDB lineage: Bacteria > Myxococcota_A > Polyangia > Haliangiales > Haliangiaceae > JABFXX01. Next base: position 5,091 of record JANXOP010000363.1, read on the forward strand.
GAAGGTTTGCTCCGCCAGGAGCAGGAACGCGTGAAGAAGATCCAAGCTCAGATCGGCAGCTCGATCGTCGATGATTTGAAGTAGCGACTGTTTCAGAGCGACACACGAAGAGGGTGATTACGTGATGACCAGAGCGATTCGCTTATCGGTGGGGCTCGGCCTCGTGCTGGCAACTTCCTCGTTCCAGGCTGGGACCGCGCACGCCGATGGGTCGGGCGACCAGACCACGACCTCGGAGAAAGCCGGCACCGACGAATCGCTGCAGAACGGCGGCGATGCCCGCCCGTGGGCGGCCGGCGTCAAGGAGAGCGAGCAGAAGGCCGCCCTCCAGCTGTTCCACGACGGCAACGTCCAGCTCAACGACGCGTTGTTCGCGAAAGCGGCCGAGGCGTACAAGCAAGCGCTGACGCACTGGGACCATCCGGCGATTCACTACAACCTCGCGCTCGCGCTGATGAACCTCGACCAACCGATCGAGGCGGCGGCGAACTTCCAGACCGCCGTGAAGTTCGGCGAAGCGCCGCTACAATCGAAGGACAAGTTCGATCACGCGAAGGACTACATCCTGCTGCTCGACAAGCAGATCGGTGAAGTCGAAGTGACGTGCCAGAAGGCCGGCACGAAGGTCTCGATCGACGGCAAAGAAGTGTTCACCGCACCCGGCACCTACAAGGGGAAAGTGCGCGCCGGCAAGCATACGATCGTCGGCACGCTCGAGGGCCACCCGACCCGCGTCGATGCGCCGTACATCTCGTCGGGCGCGCCGTTCCGGATCGAGCTCAAGCTCTACACGACCGCCGAGCTCACCCGCTATCGCCGCAAGTGGGAAGCGACGTGGATGCCATACGCCGTGATGGGCGCGGGCGTCCTCGTCGGCGCGGGCGGTGGGCTCGTCGAGCTCCTCGCGAGCAACGACTACAAGTCGTACGACGACAAGGTCAAGGCGTGCAACGCGATGACCACCGGGAACACGGGCTGCGCCCAATCGACCGAGCTCAAGAACTTGCAGAACAGCGGCGATACGAAAAAGGGCGTCGGCTACGTGATGTACGGCGTCGGCGCCGCGGCGGTGATCACCGGCGCGATCCTGTGGGCGATCAATCGTCCCGAGGGCTACGAAGTTCGGCCCGAAGATCTCAACGCAGGGGTCGTCTCGTTCACGCCCGTCGTCTCGCCCAGCTTCGCTGGCGCGGCGCTCACGGGGAGGTTCTAAGTGAAGTCACTCTTCCTCGCACTCGCGTTCTTCGTGGTCGCTGCCACCAGCGGCTGCGCGAATAAACCTGCTGCCCACGAATGTGCGAGCGGCATTGTCTGCCCCGATCCGCTGCAATGTGCGGCGGTCCAGAAGGTGTGCATCAGCAACAGCTGTGGCAACGGCATCGTCGATCCAGGCGAGCTCTGCGACGACGGCAACATCATCAATGGCGATGGCTGCGCCGCCGACTGCAAGTCGGCCGAGGCCTGCGGCGACGGCGTGACGAACACCGACGCAGGTGAAGTCTGCGACGACGGCAACACCGTCGATGGCGACGGGTGCTCGGCCAACTGTAAATCGAACGAAGTCTGCGGCAACGGCATCATCGATACCGCGAAGGGCGAAGTCTGCGACGACGGCAACACCCACGCGGGCAAGTGCACGGGCGACGATCACGAGTGTGACAGCACCGCGGACTGCACCGCTGGCACCTGCGTGCCAGATGGCTGCTCGAGCGACTGCAAGTCGAACGAGACTTGCGGCAACGGGATCAAGGATCTCGGCGAGGTCTGCGACGACGCCCACGCGCCGGGCGGCTGCGAAGACGATTGCTTGCACGGCGCCGGTTGCGGTAACGGCGTGCTCGATACCGGCGAGCAGTGCGACGACGGTAACGCCGTCAACATCGACGACTGCAAGAACGATTGTACGCCGAACGTGTGCGGCGATGGCGTGACCGATTCGATGGGCGCGCACCACGAGGACTGCGATACGGGCGTACTAGGCGTGCAGAAGGAGACGCAGCTTTGCAATCTCGATTGCACGACCGCTATGTGCGGCGACGGCAAGGTCAACAAGACCCACATCGAAATGGGCAGCACCATCGGCGAACAGTGCGATAGCGGTCCGCCACTGACCGCGAACGCCGACAACAAGGCATGCACCTCGAAGTGCCTGATCAACGTCTGCGGCGATGGCCTCAAAGGTCCTGGCGAGGATTGCGATCTCGGCGCCGCGAACGGGACGTCGGCGACGATGGGTGCGTGCGATCTTCAGTGTCACGTCGTCGGTTGTGGCAACGGTGTCGTCGATCCGGGCGAGCAGTGCGATCCACACAACGGCTTCACGACGACGCCCGTCACCACCCAGTCGGCGACCTGCGATTCGGACTGCACCGCGGCGATCTGTGGCGACGGCACGCTGAACTCGACAGCCGGCGAGATCTGCGACGACGGCACGAACAATGGCCAGCCGTGTACGTACACGACGACCACGACGGGGCTCGTCACCTGCATGCGATGCAACGCGGACTGCTCGGCGCTGAACACGGCGCTGAAGGCACCGTACTGTGGTGATGGCAACACCGATGTGGGCCACGAGGTCTGTGATCAAGGTGCGGCGAACGGCACGGCGTGCCCGTACGCGACCTCGTGCGCGCGCTGCAACAGCACGTGCTCGGCGCTGACCACCACGAGTGGTCCGTCGTGTGGCGATGGCGTCGTGACCTCGGCCGACAACGAGCAGTGCGATGGCACCACGATCCCGAAGACGTGTGCGGAGCTCGGGTACGGCGGCGGTGTCGCCGGCGCGAAGCCGACCTGCTATTCGTCGACCGATCCGAACGGCAACGCTTGTCACTACAACGTGACGTCGTGCGTGCCGACGTGCGGTAACGGCACGGTCGAAGCCGGCGAGCAATGCGACGGCACGAACCTCAACGGCGCGACCTGCGCGGCACTCGGGTACTCGGGCGGCACGCCGACATGCACCCTGTGCAAGGTGACCGCGGTCGGCTGCACGAGCGTGTGCGGCAACAACCTGGCCGAAGGTAACGAGCAGTGCGACGGCACGGATCTCAACGGTGTCACGTGCGCGAGCCTCGGCTACACGCACGGCACGAACCCGGGCTGCACCACAGGCGCAAACGGCTGCAAGTTCGACGTGCTGGCGTGCAGCTGCGGTGATGGTACCTGTGGTCAGGGCGAGACCCCCGCGAACTGCCCGAGCGATTGCCATTGCGGCGATGGCACGTGCAGCGCGGGCCAGGGCGAGACGTACGCGACCTGCCCCGGCGATTGTCCGGCCTCGTGCACCGATGGCTTCTTGAACAACGGCGAGACCGGTACCGACTGCGGCGGCACCAACTGCGACGCGCTGAACAAGACGTGTGGCACGGGTATCAACTGTGGGGTCGCCGCCGACTGCACGAGCAAGGTGTGCAACACGACCTGCCAGGCAGCGTCGTGTACCGACACCGTGAAGAACGGCACCGAGACCGGCACGGATTGCGGCGGCGCCACGTGTGATGGCCAGGGCCACACGTGCGGCAACGGGCTCGCGTGCGCGGGTAACGCGGATTGCACGAGCGGCAAGTGCACGGGCAACGTGTGCCAAGCACCGTCGTGCAACGATGGCGTGAAGAACGGGCTCGAGACCGATACCGATTGTGGCGGCAGTGTCTGCGCGGCCTGCCCCGCCACCAGGGCGTGCATCGCCGCGGGCGATTGTCAGAGCGGCGTCTGCACCGGCAACGTGTGTCAGGCCGCGTCGTGCACCGACCTCGTCATGAATGGTGGCGAGACCGGCGTCGATTGTGGAGGCACCTCCACGTGCGGGCTGTGCGCGAACGCGACCTGCACGATGAACTCCGATTGCCACAGCAACTCCTGTGGCGCTACGACCGCAGGCAAGTGCGATCCCTGAGGAACCTGACGTGATATAGCCGGCAGCATGCAGCTGTCGGACATGAAGATCATCGTCACTGGTGCAGCCCAAGGCATGGGCGCGCACTTCGCTCGTCGTCTCGCTGAAGCCGGCGCGCAAGTCGCCGCGGGCGATGTCAAAGAAGAGCTCCTCGCCGAGCTCGTCGAAGCGACGAAGGGCTCGAAGGGCAAGCTCTTCGCGAAGAAGCTCGACGTCTCGAACGAAGCCGACGTAGGCGCGTTCGTCGAGTGGGCGCACGGCGCGATGGGTGGCCTCAACGGCCTCGTCAACAACGCGGGCATCCTGCGCGACGGCTTGCTCGTGAAGAAGGACCGGACGACCGGTGCGATCACCAAGATGACGAAGGATCAGTGGGATGCCGTGATCGGCGTCAACCTGACCGGCGCGGTCATGATGGTCCGCGAGACCGTCGCGAAGATGGTCGCCACCGAGCAGAAGCCGGGCGTGATCGTCAACATGTCGTCGGTCGCGCGTCATGGGAACCGCGGCCAGTCGAACTACTCCTCGGCGAAGGCCGCGCTCGCCGCGCAATCGGTGACCTGGTCGCGCGAGTTCGCGCCGTTCGGCATCCGCGTCAACGCCGTGGCACCGGGCATGGTCGAGACCCCGATGACCCAGGGCATGAACCAGAAGGCGCGCGATGCGATCGTCGCGTCGATCCCGGTCGGCCGCATCGGGGTCCCCGAGGATCTGTGGCTCGCCGTGAAGTTCGCGATCGAGTGCGACTACTTCAACGGCCGCGTCATCGATGTCGATGGCGGCGCCGGCCTGTAGGAAGCGCTCGGCTCGCCGCACTCCGTGAAGCTGTACACGCCGATCTCGAAGAGGTCGTTCTCGGCCTCCTCGGTGTAGTGGACCAGGCTCAGCGGTTCGCCTTTTCACGCAGGAGCACACGCTCCTTGCGCTCCTCCTCGGCCATGCGCCGCAACGCCTCGCGCAGCATTCGCTGGCCGACGAGTCGCCGCTCTCCACTTTTGCGTGGACGAGCTCCTCGAGATCGCTTCCCAGTGTGAAGCTCGTCGTCCTGACCATCTCGAAGTGGGTGATTGGAATCTAGTACTCGTCAACCCTTCCCGACCGAGCGAACCATGCTGAGCTGTGCCGAGTGAAGCCGAAGCTGATCGCCTGCCTGCTCGCGGTCTACGTGATCTGGGGCAGCACGTACCTCGCGATGCAGATCTGCATCGTCGATCATCTGCCGCCGATGCTGATGGCCGGGCTGCGCTATGGCTCGGCGGGAGTCACGCTACTCGGGATCGCTCTGTGGAACGGCGCGACGATCCCACCGCTGCGCGATTGGCTGCGCGTGCTCCCGGTCGGCGTGTGCTTCTTCGTCGGCGGGAACGGGTTCATCGCGATCGCGGAGCAGACCATCGCATCGGGCGGTGCGGCGGTGGTCGCTGCCACGATGCCGCTGTGGGTCGGCGTGCTCGGACGGTTCACGGGCGAGGTCGTCACCGTGCGCGAGTGGATCACGCTCGTGCTCGGCTTCATCGGCGTCCTCATCTTGATGGGCGGTCCCTCCCTCGCGGGCGAGTCTTCGCACGTGGTGCTGCTGTTGCTCGCGCCGATGGCGTGGGCGGTCGGCAGCCTGCTCTCGCGCAAGAACCGCGAGATCGGCGGCACCCACCGCTCGCTCGTCGGCCCTGCCATGCAGATGATCACTGGTGGCGCGGCACTCGGCGTGATCGGGCTTTTGCGCCGGGAGACCTGGCCCGCCCATGCGCCGACCGAGGCGTACCTGTGCCTGTTGTACTTGTGGTCCTTCGGCTCGCTGATCGGCTTCACCGCCTACGGGTGGCTGCTCGCGAACGCGCGCCCGGTGACCGCGACGAGCTACGCGTTCGTGAACCCGATCATCGCTGTCCTCTTGGGGGCGGTGTTTCACCACGAACCGCTGGGCTGGACCACCGTGGTGGCCAACGTGCTCATCGTGACGGCGGTCCTGCTGGCGCTCTGGCGGCCACGAAGTGGCGTCGCACCGTCGGATTAGCTACGCTTTTTCGATGGTTCGGTACTTCTCGGCACTTCTCTTGACCGCCGGCCTCGGCTTGGGCTGCTCGAGCCCGGCGACCAAGGTCAAGCATGCCGACAAAGCTCACAAGAAACCGGTGGACAAGGGCTTGCTCGCGGATGCACGCGAGGATGTGAAGAACAACGACTACGACGCGGCCGACGCGAAGTATGCGGAGCTGTACGACGAGAAGAAGTCGTTCGACGTGCTCGAGGAGCGCGTCGACATGTTGATCCACGCGGGCCGCGCGACCAAGGCGGTCGAGGCTTCGAAGGCCTACTACGATGCCAACGTCAGCGATGTCAAAGGGGTCGGGCTCTACACCGAAGCGCTGCTCGCGGCGGGCCAAGGCAGCCTCGCGATCGTCTCGGCGGACGAGATGCTTGAGTTCAACGCCAACGATGCGAGTGCGCATGACAAGAAGGGTCGCGCACTGCTGCTGATCGACAAAGATGAAGAGGGCCTCGCGGAGCTACACAAGGCGGTCAACCTCGACAAGACCAGCGCGCAGTTCCACGAGTCGCTCGGCCAGGCACTGCTCAAGGCCGGCAGGATCGACGAGGCCGCGCTGGAATTCCGCGCCGCGATCAAGACCGGCTCGAACGACGCGGATGCCCACGTCCTCCTCGGCTCCGCGCTGCGCTCGCAAGGCGAGCTCGATGAAGCCAAGCGCGAGCTCGAGAAAGCGATCCAGCTCGATGGTCGCAGCAGCAAGGCGTACTTCGAGCTCGGTCTGCTCTTGAACGCACAGACCAAGCAACCCGAGGCCGAAGTCGCGCTGTCCAAGGCAGTGCAACTGGCGCCCAACGAATCGCGGTTCTGGTACGCGTACGGTGAAATCTTCCGGCTCTCGCAGCGCGATGACGAGGCCCTGAACGCCTACAAGAAAGCCGTCGATCTCGATCCGCCGTACGGCAAGGCGATGACCAAGCTCGGCACCATGCTGATCAAGCGCAAGCAGCTGGACGAGGCCGAGACCGTGCTGACCAATGCGGTCCGCCGCGAGCCGAAGAACCCAGCGAACTATCTGCCGCTCGGGGTCCTGTACGCGACCAAGCGTCAACCGAAGCCCGCGATCGAGAACTACGAGCTGTTCTTGAAGTACGCGCCCAAGACCGACCCTGATCGCGACCGCGTGAAGGAAGCGATAAACCAGCTCAAACATTGAGCTCTTTTCGCGGCATCCGCTATCGTTGACACATCATCCGCTCGGGTATAGACCTATATCCGTTATGGCGGACGCTACGATTCTGCTCGTCCTCGCGGTGACGAGCCTGTGTGCCGCCAGCGTCAACGGCGCTCTCGGCTACGGCTACTCGTCGATCTCGGTGCCGATCGCCCTGTTGGTGGTCGCGGGCCGGGTGCTCAACCCGGCGCTCGTGATCGTCGAGGTCGCGATCAACCTCTACGCGCTGTTCTGGAATCGCAAATCGATCGGCCGCGTCATCGGTCGCGTGATACCGCTCGCCGCCGGCCTGATTCCTGGCGTGATCGTCGGTGCGCTGCTGCTCGGTCACGTCGCTCCGGCGAGCGCGAAGCTGGTCGTCTATCTCCTCTTGTTGCCGCTGATCCTGATCCAGGCGTCGGGCCGGCGCTGGCCGATCCGCGGCGAGCGCAAGGCGTCGGTGCCGCTCGGTGCGGGCGTCGGCATTCTCTATGGCCTCACCACGATCTCGGGTCCCCCGCTCGCGTTGTTCTGGAACAACCAGGGCCTCGCGAAGGATGACTTCAAGGTCGGCCTCGCGGTCGTCCGCACGATCGAATCGCTGTGCGCGCTGATCGCCTACGCGTTCCTCGGCCTGCTCACGCGCGAGTCGAGCGGCCTGCTGCCGTATATCGTGCCTGGCGTGTTGATCGGCTTCCCGATCGGCCACGCGCTGATCAAGCGGATCTCGACGGAGACGTTCCGCCGGGTGTGCATGAGCTTCGACGCCTACCTCGTCGCGTTCGGCCTCTCGCGCGTGTTGATCGATTTCGGAATCGCCCCGGGCGTCGCGTATCAACTGCTCGTAGCCACCGCGATCGTCGACGCGAACCTCTTGTGGACCTTCTTCCGCAGTCGCCCGCGCGTGCCGAAGCTCGTCCCGATCCCGCCCGAGACCGGCCCCGTGCAGAGCAGCTCGTCGCCGCTCGAGCTCGCAGCGTGAACTACACCGAAGCCTCGACCGCGCTCGAGGGAAGATCGCCCGCAGAGATCCTGGCGTGGGCCGCAGCTCACGGCGGGCCGCGCGTCGGCTTCGCGACCGGCTTCGGGGCCGAAGGCTGTGTCGTGATCGACCTGATCGCGACGCAGCGGCTACCGATCGACATCTTCACGCTCGATACCGGTCTGTTGTTTCCCGAGACCTATGACCTGTGGCATCGGCTCGAGGCGAAGTACGGCATCACGATCCGGGCGGTGAAACCCGCGAAGTCGGTCGAGGCCCAGGGGCTCGCCGAGGGACCCGAGCTCTGGCTGCGCGATCCAGATCGCTGCTGCGAGCAACGCAAGATCATCCCGCTGCGCGCAGAGCTCGCGAAGTTCGATGCCTGGATCACCGCGATCCGCCGCGATCAGACGCCCGAGCGTGCGACCGCGCAGATCGTCGAGCCCGACAAGAAGTTCGCGCTCGTGAAGATCAATCCGCTCGTCGCGTGGACCCACGACGAGGTGTGGGGCCACCTGTACGCGAACGACGTCCCGTTCAATCCGCTACACGAGCAGGGCTATCCATCGATCGGATGTCAGCCGTGCACGTCGAAGATCATCCCCGGCGAAGACCTGCGCGCCGGGCGCTGGCGAGGCGCCGACAAGCGCGAGTGCGGGCTCCACACGGCCGAAGGAGTTGCGAAGTCATGACGGCGTTGTACCCGGTGTTCTTGAAGCTCGACGGGCTCCCCGTCGTCGTCGTCGGCGGTGGCCCCGTCGCGGCGAGCAAGCTCGAAGGGCTGCTCGTCGCGGGTGCGCGCGTCACCGTGGTCGCGCCACAGATCGTCGATGCGATCCGCGCGCACGAATCGGTGACGATCCTCGAGACCGAGTTTCGCCCGGCGCATCTCCACGGTGCGCGCTGGGTCGTCGCCGCAGCGACGCCGGACGTCAATCGAGATGTCGCGATCGCCGCGGCCGCGCGCGGCCTGTTCGTCAACGCCGTCGACGAACCGGCGAATGCATCCGCCTATCTCGGCGGCGTCGTGCGGCGCGGCGAGATCGAGATCTCGATCTCCACGGGCGGCACGGCGCCGGCTCTCGCCGGCCTGCTGCGCGAAGCCCTAGACGCGATCCTGCCGCACGATCTCGAGAAGTGGTCCGCGGTCGCCGCCGTCGCGCGGCGCGAATGGCGACGCGATGGCATCGTGATGGCCGAGCGGCGCCCGATGTTGATGCGCGCCCTCGATCGCCTCTACCGCCCCAAAGCGCAGGTTCCCTCGTGAGCGGGTTCGTCTCGCTCGTCGGCGCGGGCCCCGGTGATATCGAGCTGCTCACGCTGCGCGCGCTCAAGCGCCTGCGCGAAGCGGATCTCGTGCTCTACGATGCGCTCGTCGAGCAAGAGCTGCTCGAGCTCGCACCGCAAGCGAAGCGCTTCTTCGTCGGCAAGCGCGCGGGTCGCCACTCGATCGATCAAGAAGGCATCCACGCGTTGCTGATCCGCGCGGCAAAGCGCGGCGAGCGCGTGGTGCGCCTCAAGTGCGGCGATCCCTTTGTCTTCGGTCGCGGCGGTGAAGAAGCGCTCGCGCTCGAGGCGGCGGGCGTCGCGTACGAGGTCGTCCCGGGCGTGAGCTCCGCGATCGCGGCCCCTGCCCTCGCCGGCATTCCGGTCACGCATCGCGGGGTCGCGACCGGCTTCGCGGTGCTCTCGGGCCATGCCGAGGCCGCGTTCGCACCGGCGCTCGATTCGATCGCACCGAACGCGCTGACGATCGTCGTGTTGATGGGCCTGCGCACTCGCGCCGAGATCGCCGCGCGCTTGATCGCCCGCGGCTGGAGCGCGACAACCGCGGCCGCGATCGTCGTCGGTGCGTCGCATCAAGGCACCGCGCGCTGGCTCGGCACGCTCGCGACGCTCGGCGCAGCCCAGATCGATTCCGAGCTCGCAGGCGTCATCGTCGTCGGCGGCGTCGTCGAGCTCGCGACCCAGATCGCGAACGAACATCTCTCGAACGCTGCTCTCGCAGCGAGGTCTTTATGAGCGTCACTGAATCAGCTCCCCCCATCGGTCGTCTCGGCTTCGCGCGTCACGAAGATGTCGACGTGTTCGTCGAGCGCCTCGAAGCCTTCGAGCGCGGCGAGGTCTCGCCCGACGATTGGCGCACGTTCCGCCTGCTCAACGGCGTCTACGGGCAGCGCCAGGACGGCATGATGATGATCCGCGCGAAGATTCCCGCCGGCATCACCACCCCGAAGCAGCTGCGGGCACTCGCCGACATCGCCGACAAGCACGGCGGCGGCAAGGGCCACGTCACGACGCGCCAGAACGTCCAGTTCCACTTCGTGCCGCAAGCCGACGCCGAAGATGCGCTGCGCTTGCTCGCCGAGTCCGGCATCACGACCAAGGAAGCGTGCGGTCCGTCCGTGCGCAACTGGACGTGCTGCCCGTTCGCCGGGGTCGCCGCGGGCGAGCCGTTCGATCCAACGCCCTACGTCGATGCGCTCGCGCGCTACCTGCTGCGCGGCAAGTACTCCTCGTCGCTGCCGCGCAAGCTCAAGCCCTCGCTCGGCGGATGCTGCGGCACCGATTGCTCGCAGGCGTTCATCAACGATCTCGGCTTCCTCGCGCGCAGCCGGATCGCGGCCGATGGCTCGACCGAGCTCGGCTTCCAGGTCCTCGCCGGTGGCGGGCTCTCGACGCTGCGCCGCTCCGCGATCACCGTCGAGGAGTTCGTGCCGGTGGGTCAGCTGCTCGAGGCCGCCGATGCCGTGATCCGCGTGTTCCATCGCATCGGCAATCGCCACAACCGCGCGAAGGCGCGCCTCAAGTGGACGATCGACAAGATCGGCGTGCCGGCCTTCATCGCCGAGTACCAGGCCGAGCGCGAGGTGATCCGCGCCGAAGGTGGCGTGCCCCTCGTCCTTCTCGAAGAGCCCGCGCCGCCGGTGCGCCGCGCCGCGCTCTCGCAGGTCAGCGAGACCGAGCCCGGCTACGCCGAGTGGGCCGCCGATAGCGTGCGCCCGCAGAAGCAAGCCGGGTTCTCGGCGGTCGTCGTGCGCCTCATCCTCGGCGACATCACCTCCGCACAACTCCGCGCGGTCGCCGACCTCGCCACGCAATACGGCGAAGGCGAGGTCCGGCTCTCGAACGAGCAGAACTTCGTGCTCCGCTACGTGCCGAACAACAAGCTCGCGGCGCTCCATCGCGAGCTCGCGCTCGTCGGCCTCGCCAAGTCAGGTGCGAACAGCGTCGCCGATGTCACCAGCTGCCCGGGTGCGTCGAGCTGCAAGCTCGCCGTCACCGCCTCGCGTGGCCTCGCCGGCATCCTCACCGACCTCCTCGATGCGCGCCCGGATCTGACCGCCGCGACGAAGGGCCTCGACATCAAGGTCTCCGGCTGTCCGCACGGTTGCGGCCAGCACTACATCGCGGGCATCGGCTTCCAGGGCGGCATGCGCAAGGTCGCTGGCAAGCCGGCGCCGCAGTACCTCGTGTACGTCGGCGGTGGCATCGGTGCGGACAAGGCCAACTTCGGCCGCCTGATCGGCAAGGTCCCCGCGCGCCGCGGCTCGGCCACGCTCGAGCGCTTGCTCGATTTCTATAACGCTGCGGGCGCGACGAGCCACGCGTTCTGGTCGACCGTCTCGGCCGATGTCTTGAAGGCGCTGATCGCCGACCTCACGCAGCTCGCCGATGCCGATGCCACGGACGAAGACTTCGTCGACCTCGGCGAGTCCAAGCCGTTCGAGCTCCAGGCCGGCGAAGGCGAGTGCGCGGTCTAGCGAGAGGTCTTCACGGTATCGCGCGTCGCGGTAAAGATGATACCGAGCAGCCCCGCGCCCACGAGCAGCGCGCCAGCGACCATGCCGCCCCGGATCGGCGACTGGTACGGGCAACTTGACCCTTCGCAGGCAGCCGGCTTGTTGGTCTGGTCGAGGGCCAGGGCCGCACCACCGCCCGCGATCAGGATCACGTCGCCGACGTACGCCCACCGCTTGGCGGAGCCGTTGTAGCCGAAGCACCCTGCAAGCAGCGCTACGCACAGTACGAGGGACACCAACCTCATCCACCTCCAGTATCGGCGCCGAGACGGGGCATGTCCAGCCCACCTGTGAGAACCTGCGGCCACCGTGCAGAAGCAGCGGTCTCCGCTTCTCCCGATCTTCTTGATCGTCCTGGTCGATGTCCTCGGCTTCACGATCGTGATCCCCCTGCTCGCGCTCTTCGCGAAGCGGTTCGGCGCGTCGAACCTGGTCGCGACCACGATCGTATCGGTCTACGCGGTGTGCTCGCTGATCTCGACGCCGATCATCGGCAACCTCTCGGATCGGTTCGGTCGAAAGCCGCTACTGCTGATCAGCCAGGCCGGCACGTGCATCGGCTTCCTCGTGCTCGCGAACGCCTCCGCGCTGTGGATGGTGTTCGTCGGCCGGATCATCGATGGCGTCACCGCCGGCAACCTCTCGACCGCGCAGGCCTACATCTCCGACCACACCGCTCCCGAGAATCGCGCGAAGGCGTTCGGCGTGATCGGCGTGGCGTTCGGCATCGGCTTTCTGTTCGGTCCGTTCCTCGGCGGCGTGCTCGCCAGCGCCTACGGCTTCCACGCGCCGTTCGTGCTCTCGGCCGCGCTGTCGTTCCTCAGCATCCTCTGCACGTGGCGGTTGCTGCCGAAGGAGAAGGACGAAGAAGGCAACCTCCCGAAGGCCACGGTCGCCGGCCCCGCGGGCAAGCGCCCGAGCGTGTTCGATCTGTCGGTCTACGCCGAGTACTTCAAGCGCCACGGCCTCGGCTCGGTCTACTGGCAGTTCTTCCTGTTCACGTTCGCGTTCAGCTGCTTCACCAGCGGCTTCGCGCTGTTCGCACAATCGCGCTTCCACTGGGATGCGCGCGAGACCGGCTACATGTTCGCGTACGCGGGCTTCCTCGGGATCATCTTGCAAGGCGGCCTGATGGGCCGGCTCGTCAAGAAGCTCGGCGAGATCAAGCTCGCGCTCCTCGGTTTCATCGCCTCGGTGATCGCGTACGTGATGATGGGCTTCGCGTACACGCTGGTGTTCCTCCTGATCACCGCGACCGTCAACAGCTTCGGTAACGGCGTCCTTCGCCCGGTGCTGACCAGTCGGATCACGCAGCTCGTCGGACGCCACGAACAGGGCATCGCGCTCGGCATCTCCGGTTCGCTCAGCTCGCTCGCGATGACGATGGCGCCGGTCTGCGGCGGCTTCTTCCTCAACAGCGACAACACGCTCGGCTGGGCGATGGTCGCTGCGACCGCGGCGCTGCTCGGGCTGATCGCCGCGATCCAGTCCGGCGCGGCCAAGGTGCCGCCCGTGACGAAGCCCGCCGCCGCGGCGGCAGCACCCGCCAGCGAGTAAAATCGCTTGATCGGGTGGGCGGCGACGCTATTGTCGACGCATGAAGACGTCCAGGTTGGTGGTCGCGCTCGCGGTGGTCGGTGGCTCGTTCTACGGAATCCGCGAGATGAAGGGCTGCATCTCGTCGGCCGCGCCCGACACCAAGCTCGCCGGCCACCTCGATGACATCTGCAAGATCGCACGCGCCAACATCGACACGCCCGCGCGTGGCGTGAAGAAGCTCGGCGGGTTCCTCGGCGCGCACCTCGGCGACATGATGGGCGAGCTCGGCGATACGCTCGCCGCGATCGAGACGACGCGCGACGATGCCAAGCACGACGAGCGTGCGCGCACCGCACGCAGCCGGATCCTGGCACCGCTGCGCGTGTGCGCCGGCGACCTCGATCAGTTCGCGCAGGCGGTGAGTAGCGACGAAGAAGCGAGCGAGCTGATGGCTCACTTCTCCGAGCGCTTCAACCGGACGATCGAGATCATCGTCGGAGAGCGCACGAACGTTCGCGCGCTCGAGCAGCGTCTCGAGACGCTGCTGCGTTAGCCGTCAGTTGATCTGGAACTTCCAGACGACACCGTCGACCTGGCCGAAGCCCGGGCCGCGCGGGGCATCGTAGCCGAAGCGCAGCGCGCCTCGCGCCTCGTAGGTGCCGTGCGGACCCGAGCACGAGACCGAGGCGGTCATCGCGTGACCGTCGACCTTGACCTGATCACCCTTGAGCGAAACCGAGTCGCACTTGATGTCCTTGGGCACGGTGAGATCGAACTGCTTGGGCTGGGTCGCCGAATAGGTCAGCCAGTTAGCGAGCGCGATCTTGAGCGTGAGCGTGAACTTCTCGCCGGCCTTGACCGTCGCGGGGCCGTCCTTCGACGAGGTGTAGTCCTTGATGCCCTTCACGAGCTCGGCGATCTTGGCGTCACGCGCATCGAGCGCGGCGCTATCGCTTGCGGTCGAGACCAGCTGGACCTTGCCATCGGTATCGGAGACGAACGACGCCGGACCGGTGATGCTGAGCTGCTTGTCGATCAACGTGACGTTCTTGCCAAAGGCCAAGGTGCCCTTGCCAACGCCTTCGCTCTCGCGAATCGGATCGAGCTTCTTCGCTTCAGCTTGAGTTGCCGCGTTGATGTACGCGACGACGTAGACCTTGCCGGTGTCACGCAGGGTGATCACGCGCGCGAGATCATCGACGCACGCCTGGACCTTCGCCTGACAGAACCAATGGAGCACGACCTTGCCCGCGGCATCCTTGGCCGAAGGGGTTTCGTAGAGCCACTGCAGCTTCGGCCAGTCTGCGCTGCCGTTCTGGTCGAGCGTGTCGCCGAGCTTCGGCATCACCGCGACGGTCGCGGGCGCCTTGGCCTTGCTGTCGGCGAAGGCCGAGGTTGCGAGCAAGCTAGTGGAGAGAAGCGCGAGGGAATAGATAGTTGAGCGCATGGGGGCGTTATAACTCGACGATGCGTGGTCTGGGTTTATTCACGGTGCTTCTGGCGTGCTCGAGTGCGCCCGTAACATGGGTGCATAAACCGCCCTCGGTACCAGCACCTGTCGTGGTTCCGACAGATGCCGCGTTCGTCGTGGCGAGCGCGCGCGGCGGCCGTTGCGATCTGGTGCAGCCCTGTGCGGAGGCGCTCACCTGCATGCCGCTACCGGGGGGAACCTGTGCGTCGAGCTGCGAGACGTGTGAAGGCGGCACGTGTGTCGAGACCGGCACGCTCGGACCGGTCTGCCTCGCGAGTTGCTCGACCGACCAAGACTGCCGCGCCGATGAAGGCTACGTCTGCGATCGCGCGTGGCACGCGTGCGCGATCCCGAACCTCGCGGCGATCGTCGCGAAGACCTGCCCCGGGACCGACGAGCGCGACAAGCGCGATCCGGCATTCGGCGCGAGCGAGCTAGCGATCTCACCACCGGCCCCGATCACGCCGAACGCGATGCTCGTCAAGACCGCGACGACCTGGTTCGCGGCGTGGCGCGATGCCGAGGCGATCGAGCTCGCGAGCTCGACCG
>JANXOP010000367.1 GCA_025357755.1 Kofleriaceae bacterium
CGATCCCGATCGCGCAGGCGATCGCTCTGAACCCCGACGTGCCGCGCACGCTGATCGTGCCCGATGGCAATTGGCGCCAGGCCGCGAAGATGGCCAAGCGCGTGCCCGGTGTCGCCGCTGCGCAGCACGTCACGCTCGAGGATGTGGCTGCGAGCCCGACCGAGTACGGCCTCCGGCGCGAACCGAAGGATGGAGGACTCGCGACGCTCGAGGCGATCGCGCGCGCGATGCGGATCCTCGAAGGCGACCGGGGCGAAGCCGTCGAAGCGGCGATGCTCGAAGTATTTCGCAAGATGGTCAGCCGGACCAAGTGGTTGCGTGGCCAGCTCCGCGACGACGAGGTCGTCGGCGGGCTACCCGTCGGCGCGCGCCGCTAAATCAGCAATAGTCTCTTCGCGAACCAGCAATAGCCGTGAGCGGTCCTCGTCCTTATCGTGTCGGCCATGTCGCTGTACACACCGTTCAAGCTGGGCCGGATCGAGCTCACCAACCGCATCGTGATGGCCCCGATGACGCGCTCGCGCTCTCCGGGAAACATCCCTACCCAGAGTGTCGCGACGTACTACGCGCAGCGCGCCGACGCGGGCCTGATCATCACGGAAGGCACGGCGCCCTCACCGAATGGCCTGGGTTACTCGAGCATCCCTGGGGTCTTCAGCCCCGAGCAGATCAAGGGCTGGCGGCTCGTCACCGACGCGGTCCACGCGAAGGGCGGCCACCTGTTCATCCAGGTCATGCACACGGGGCGCGTCGCGCACGCGCAGAACCTGCCGAAGGGCGCGCGCGTGGTCGCGCCTTCGGCGATCGCGGCGCCGGGCCAGATGTTCACGGCGGAGGGGATGCTCGATCATCCCGTACCGGCCGAGCTCACCACGGCGGAGGTCCAGGCGACCGTCGCGGAGTTCACGCACGCGGCCAGGTCAGCGATCGAAGCGGGCGCCGATGGTATCGAGCTCCACGGCGCGAACGGGTACTTGATCGAGCAGTTCCTCAACACCGCCTCGAACCAGCGCACGGATCAGTATGGCGGCAGCGTCGCGAATCGGATCCGATTCGCGGTGGAGGTGGCCGAGGCCGTTGCGAAGGCGATCGGTGGTGATCGGGTCGGCATGCGCGTCTCGCCGTACGGCCTCAACGGCGGCATGGTCAGCGATCCCGAGACCGATGCGGTCTACACCGCTCTGGCCAAGGAGCTGTCGCGGATCGGGCTCGCGTACATCCACGTCGTCGATCATGCCGCGATGGGCGCACCGCCCGTGCCCCCGGCGATCAAGGCGGAGCTTCGCGCGAGCTTTGCGGGCGCGTACATCCTGTCCGGTGGTTACGATCTCGAGAAGGCGAGCGCGGACCTCGCGGCGAACAAGGGTGACCTGGTCGCGTTCGGTCGACCGTTCATCGCGAATCCGGATCTCGTGACGAAGTTAAAGACCGGCGCACCGCTCGCGCAGGCGGATCACACGTTGTTCTTCTCGCCCGGAGATAAGGGCTATATCGACTGGCCCGTCGGCTGAGCGGAGACCACGGATCCAAGATTGCGGAGCAAAGCGACGTACGTGATCTCCATCGATCACCGGATGTGCGCCATCGCTCGCTCTGCAGGTGTACGAACGGGTCTGCATGGCCGACGCAACCGAACCGCCGCGTACCCTTGGCGAGCGCGCCGCGAGGCAGCTCTCGAACACCACGAAGACGCCCCCGCAATGGGTCGGCATCACGCCGCGCTGGCTGACCCAGCTGATCCCGTGGACGCCGACCGAAGCGGGTGTCTACCGCGTGAACCGCGTCCTCGACGACGCGCAGAACACGGTGTGCAGCCCCGATGACGACGAGCCGCGCACGCTCGATCACATTCGTTATGACGAGAAGCCGCGCGAGTACGTGCTCTCGACCTGTACGAAGACCGTCGAGGTCCACACGCGGATCTCGGATCTGTTCCGCAGCCCGATGGATCAGACCAAAGAGCAGCTGACCATCGCGGTCGAGAAGCTCAAAGAGCGCCAGGAAGATCAGCTGATCAACAACGGGGCGTACGGACTGCTCAATAGCGTGCACGAGAGCATGCGCGTGAAGCCGCGTGGCCCGGCGCCGACGCCGGACGATCTCGACGAGCTGATCGCGCGCGTCTGGAAAGAGCCCGCGTTCTTCCTCGCGCACCCGCGCGCCATCGCGGCGTTCGGTCGCGAATGTACGCGCCGTGGCGTGCCGCCCCCGACGATCAACCTGTTCGGCACGCCCGTGCTGACGTGGCGCGGGCTCCCGATCGTGCCGTGCGACAAGCTCCACGTCAGCGGCAAGAAGACCGACATTTTGTTGATGCGCACCGGCGAGAAGAAGCGTGGTGTCGTGGGCCTGTTCCAGCCGGGCATCCCGGGCGAGGTCAATCCGAGCCTGTCGATCCGGTTCATGGGCATCAACCAGCAGGGTGCGGCGCAATACCTGCTAGCGCTCTACTGCTCGGCCGCGGTGCTGACCGAGGATGCGCTCGGCGTGCTCGAGGGCGTCGAGGTCGACCGCTACCACGAATACAAGTGAGCGACGCATCGGGATATCTGCCGCCGCACGAGCTCGCTGCCCTCGCAGCCCAGCTCGATCGCAATGATCTGATGGCGGGCCATCCGCCCGGACCGAGCGCGATCACGGCTGGATCGCCGGGCCTGGCGACCGCTGCGTTCGCGCCGACTGGGTTTGCGCCGACGCTTCCCGGCGACGACGTCGCGACGATCTTGCGCGCCATTGACAGCGCGCATAATCCCTTCGGCGAGGTCACGTACGTGCCGCTCGTCGACGCGTCTGGAAGCGCGTCGAATGCACCCTTCGGCGGCGCGCCGGCGATACCCGGGACGGCACCCGCGACGCCGTTCGGCAGCGCGTCGCCGTTTGGCACTCCGACATCGCCGACGAATTTCGGGGATCCACCACCAAAGCGCCAAGACCGCCAAGACCGCCAAGGCGACGGATCGCGCGACCAGCCGAACGCCTTGGCGCCTTGGCGGTTAGATCTTCCTTCCGAATTTCCATTCGGGCCCGAACCCGAGCGCATCTCGCTGGTGAACGACCCCGTGCACGCCGAGCGGCCTCGCACCACAGGGGGTGAGCCCGCGGCGCAGGCTCCGATCGATTCGCCGATCCGCGCCGGCAGCGCAGGTGCATTCGATCCGTACGTCGTGCGTCGCGACTTCCCGATCCTCGAGGAGCGCGTCCACAACGGCAAGCGGCTGATCTGGCTCGACAACGGCGCGACCACGCAGAAGCCGAAAAAAGTCATCGATCGGATCTCGTCCTTCTACGAGCACGAGAATTCGAACGTGCATCGCGCCGCGCACGTGCTCGCGGCCCGCGCGACCGATGCATACGAGGGCGCGCGCGAGACCACTCGCACGTTCCTCAACGCGCCGTCAGCGAGCGAGATCATCTTCGTGCGCGGCGCGACCGAGGGCATCAACCTGATCGCGCGGACGTTCGGCAAGCGCCATGTCGAGCGCGGTGACGAGATCATCGTCACGCACCTCGAGCACCACGCGAACATCGTACCGTGGCAGATGTTGTGCGCCGAGGTCGGCGCGACGTTGCGCGTCGCCCCGGTCGACGATCGCGGCGACGTCGATCTCGAGGCGTACGAGCAGCTCTTCGGTTCGCGCACGAAGCTCGTCGCGTTCACTCAGGTCTCGAACGCGCTCGGCACGGTGACGCCGGCCGCGGAGATGATCGCGATCGCGCACCGCTGGGGCGCGACGGTCGTCCTCGACGGCGCGCAAGCGGTCTCGCACATGCCGGTCGACGTCCAGGCGCTCGACTGCGACTTCTACGTGTTCTCCGGTCACAAGGTGTTCGCACCGACCGGTATCGGCGCGGTGTTCGGTAAGAAGGCGCTGCTCGACGCGATGCCGCCGTGGCAGGGCGGCGGCAACATGATCGCCGACGTCACGTTCGAGAAGACCCAGTACCAGCCGCCGCCGTGGAAGTTCGAGGCGGGCACCGGCAATATCGCCGATGCCGCGGGAATGGGCGCCGCACTGGAGTACGTGATGCGGATCGGGATGCCGACGATCGAGCGCTACGAGCACTCGCTGCTCGAGTACGCGCTCGGCCGACTCGCGACCGTTCCCGGCCTCCGGATGATCGGCAACCCGCGCAACCGAGCCGGCGTCATGTCGTTCGTGCTGGACGGCAAGCGAACCGAAGACGTCGGCCACGCGCTCGACAAGGACGGGATCGCCGTGAGGTCCGGTCACCACTGTGCCCAGCCGATCTTGCGACGGTTCGGGCAGGAAGGGACCGTCCGCGCCTCGCTCGCTTTCTACAATGTTTGCGAGGACATCGACGCGATGGTCGCGATGCTCCGTCGGATCCAGGCATCCGGTTAAACGGATCCGTTCAAACAGACCCCTTGCCAACTATCACGGTCTCCGTTATAACAGAGACCATGATTCAGACGGTCTCACCGAAGGAGCTCGCCGACCTGGTCGCAGCCCACCAGGTGGACCTCGTCGACGTCCGCAATCCCGACGAGTGGGACACCGGCTACATCGATGGCTCCCGGCTCGTGCCCCTGCCGCAGCTTCAAGCCGATCCGGACCTGGTCCTGTCGAAGGCCCGCCCGATCGTCTTCATCTGCGCGAAGGGCGTGCGCAGCCTCGCCGCGGCCAAGCTCGCCGATCGCTTCGGCTACACCAACCTGTACAGCCTCGAAGGCGGGACCAAAGAGTGGTCGCGCGAAGGCTTGCCGCTCGTGACTCCCGTGGTGACCGATCGCCGCGCGGCTGCGTAGCGATTATTGCGCGGTCACTGCGACCGCGCCGATCATCCCGACCGAGACCGAGTCCGTCGTGCCCGCGCACGTGCGCTTGAGGCCGATGAAGCCGTCGAACACGAGGCCGTAGCCTGCGGGGTCGGTACCATTCGAGCATACCCCGACGCCCTTGACGGTGCCGGTCGGAGGATGGAACGAGTCGTACGTGTACGTGCACGCGGCGGCACTGGTATCGGTGCCGGTGAGATCGATGATCTTCACGGCGGTGCCGAGCGCGCCCTCGGTCGCGAGTTGATCCGGGCGTGGGATGCACAGCGTGATCAAGCCACCGAGGTTGTCACTCTGGGTGCCGGTCACCGTCAGGCTGACGACGCCGGCGGGCGCGTTCGCATCGGGGCAATCGTTGTTCGCACCCGAGGCGAAGCCGCCGTAGATCAGGCTGACTTGATCACTCGACACCGTGAGGCCGAAGTTCGAGCCGGATTGACCGCACGATGCGGTGTCGCTGCAGGCAGCGCCACCAAACACGAGCGAGCTAATAGCTGAAAGGTAGAGTAAGCGCGACATGGGCCACCACGGCATCACCGAAACGATTGTGCTGGATGATGTACTCGAGAACTGTCTCGAAGCGAGCGCCGGCCCAGTTACCGGACAGCCCGAAAGCCTCGCCACGCACGCCGAGCTTGGCTTCCATCGTCGAGCCATCAAACCCTGACATCTTCGGATCGTCTGTGACGTAGTTAACCTTCGCGGTATCGAGCGTCGGATATCGGTCTTGGTAGAAATACGAGGCGGTCTGTCGGTAGTAGCGGTAGCGAATCGACGCGTCCGCCATCGTGCCGACCGCCTGGATGATCCGCAGCTCCGGGGTGTGCGCGTGGATCTTCCAGTCATCGCGATAGTAGCGATACGCGCCGATCAGGGTCGTGTGGGTCGCGGCCAGGTAGTACCGGAGCGTGCCCGCGAAGGCCTGGCGCAGGCGCTGGTTCGGATGGACCTCGGGGACGAGGCCGGTCGCGGTGATCACGGTGCGATACGGGTTGGCCTGATAACCGTCGAGCTTCTCGAGATCGTAGCTGACCGCCGCGATCATGTTCTTGGACAGGATCTGGCTGAGCGAGGTCGACAGCGAGTAGGTCGACAACGAGCACTGCGTCGCGGTCGCGGGCGAGGTGACATCGCACTGGATCTGCGGCCCGCCCATCGGGCTCTGCGCGCCCGCGTTCGTGATCGTGTCGTCGCCGATGCCGACTCCGAGGCCGAACGTCGCGTTCTTCTGCGCGAGATCGGCTTCGAACCGCGCTCCGATGTAGAGTGAATTGTAGTCGGACTCGGTCGAGTACTTCGCGTCACCGCCGATCCGATAGCGGTCGATGATCGAGTCCTTCGGACCGTCGAGCTCGTGGGTGTAGCCGCCGCCGCCTTCATACCGCCTCTCGGTGAACGGCTTCGCATTCGCAGCACCCGAGCCGGCGGACGCGGAGGTGATCGCGTCGACGAGCACGTGTGCCGTGACGAGGCCACGCTCGCCCGCATCGAACATGCCGTCGAGCATCGGCTGCATCACGCGCGTCGAGCGCTCTTTGTAGTAGACGCCGCGCACCGTGACCTCGCCGTCCGCCGACGCGGTGCTCGCGCTCATCACCACGATCCCCACGATCCCCACGAGCCCCACGATCCGCGCGAGCCGCGCGACGCGGGCTAGTTGCAGCCGCATCCGCCACCGGGTTGGCCCGTGCCGCCGTCGGCAGCTTCGCGTGCGCCGCGTTCGTGCGCGCCGAACCGGGTCTCGCCGGCATCGCGGTCGTTCGTCATCGACCGCTTCGCGAGGTTCTCGCGTTGATGAGCGCGGACCGCGACGCATCCCGCGAGATCGGTCCCGAGTCCGGTCAGCGCGAACACGACTAGCAAGCGACGGCCGACTCCGAGCACGGGCGCGCAACATAACACCAGTGATTCCAGAAGCGGGCCGTTCCGGTGTACACACTGCGCATATGAGATTTCTTGCAGGCTTGATCGCGCTGACTGCCGCGTGTGGCGGCGGTGCAACCGAGGGACCGAAGACGCCGACCGGTGCGGGCAGTGGCGCGAAGCCCAACGCTGCCGGCGACGTGACCTTCGAAGTCCCCGGGATCGAGATCAAGGGTGTGATGTTCGAGCCCGAGGCGCTCGGCCGCCCCGGTATGCCACTCATCGATGCGAAGCGGCAGCTCACGCTCGACAAGCAGCGCCAGGTGTTCAAGGACACCAAGGATCCCGTCACCAAGGAAGCGCAAGGCGCGATCCTCGCGACGATGCTCTATCGCAAGTCGAAGGACGCGAAGGGCGACGATCAGCAAGCGCTGCTCAAGGAAGCGCGCGACACGCTGCGCGATGCCGCGCAGGTCTCCGGCGACAAGGTCGACGAGATCACGCTGCGCCTGCTCGGCAGCTACGAGCTGATCCTCGAGGACTACCCCGCGGCCGAGAAGGCCTGGGGCACGCTCGTCGCGAACGCGCCGAAGGACAAGGACGCCTTGTTCAACCGCGCGTGGTGGGCGTACTCGCTGCTCAAGAACTTCAAGAATGCCGAGGCCCTCGCTGCGGTCAAGGACCAGCCGCTCTCGGAGAAGCAGCCGGAGCTCGCCTACGTGACCGCGTGGGCGAAGTGGCGCACCAACGACAACGCCGGCGCGTGGGCCGCGATCGTCGTCGCCGCGAAGGGCTGGGGCACGAACGCGAACAAGGACGTCGTCGATCGCGACGTGCTGCTGTTTGCCGGCCGCGCCGGTGGCTCGTTCACCGAGGTCGTTGCGACGCTGATGCCGATCTACGGCAAGACCAAGGAAGCGCAGTACGAGATGCTCGCGAAGCTTGGCCTCCAGTCGTACCAGTACGCAGGTCGCTGGCAGGACGGCGTGACCGCGATCGACAAGGCGATCGAGGTCGAAGGCGACAAGGTGCCGGTCAACGATCTGCCGGTGCTGCGCTACACCCAGGGTGACTACACGGTGCGGCTCGACAACCCGACGGTCGCGGCGAAGTTCGCGACGGCGGCCGTCACGGCCCTGCCGGCGTGCGGCACCAAGTGCAAGGATCAGGACAAGGAGAACATCGTCGAGAGCGTCTACATCATGGGACGCCTGTTCCACATCCTGTACGCGACCGCGCACGATGATCGCTACTACGAGCCGGCGCACGATCTGTACGCCTCTGCGGTGCCGCTCATCACGATGAACGACAAGCTCCGCACCGACGCGCAGAAGGATCAAGCGAACCTCGACGGGACGTTCAAGGTCATGAAGGCCGGCTTCGGCACGCACGATCCTGCCGCGCTCGGCGCGCTCCTCAAGCGCCACAATCAAGAGGTCCAGGCTTGCTACGAGCAAGCGCTCTCGGCGAACCCCAAGGTCGCCGGCACGCTCGTGCTCAACCTCGAGTCGGATCAGACCGGCGCGATCAAGGGTGTCTCGACGGAGCCGCGCGGCGGTCTCCAGGAGCTCGCGATGGTCTCGACGTGCGTCAGTGACCGCGCGAAGAAGTGGACGCTGCCGAAGCGTGCGAACGGGACGGGCGCGCCGAGCTCGACGCGGATCTCGCTCGACTACGTTCTGTCGGCGGCCAAGCTCGAAGCGCCCGCGAAGAAGTAACTTCTCCGCGTAACCTGGCCGTCGGACGCTTGCGCGCGAGACGACCGCTCACGCTACGAATTTAGCTGGTCTTTGCGACGGCGTTTTTTCGGCGTGAGGCGGATGCCGGAGAGCCGGGCGGTTCGCTCGATCTCGGCCATCATGCGCGAGGCTTGACCGACGCGCGCCGGCTGATCGGGATCGCCGAAGAGCCCGGTCGGCTCGCTGCTCGTCGCGACGAAGCGAACGAGGGCGGCGTGGCAGCCAGCTCGATCGCCGAGGCGATACAGCGCAGCGGCGAGGTTCCAGTGATGCATCGGCCAGCTCGGCTCGGCCTCGATCGCACGACCCAGGCAGGTGGCGGCTTCGGCGACGCGATCTTGCGCGAGCAAGCACGCGGCATTCGCCGCCTCGACATCGGCATTCGCTTCGCAGCGCGCGAGCAGCAAGCGAGCGCGCGGGAGATCGCCATCGGCGATCAGCTCGACCGCGCGACCGAGCGTGGCAGAGGTCGGATTGACTCGAGCGTGCGAGAGATGTGCTTCGCCGAGATCGAGGAGGTCGCGGCCGAGGTAGTACGGCGACGGCAAGCGCTCGGCATCACCGCGCGCCGCCAGCGCGACCAGCGAGCGAGCCCGCTCGAGCTCGTGCGAGGCAACGCGATAGCCATCGGCGCACAAATTCGCGATCAAGCCGGCGGCATCGCCATCGCCGCCGGTGTGATCCTCGTGGATGCAATCTTCGATCGCGCCGTTGCCGGCGATCAACACCGCCCAGCGACGCCAGCGCCGCTCGCCGCTGATCTTGCGCGTGGCGACGACGACACACCGCGCCGCGCTATCGACGAGCACGGTGACGTGCGTGGGCCGTGGCGGGCGCTTCGTAGCCGATGCTGGAGCCGCGGGGGTCTGGTGGAGCAGGGCGACCTCGGCCACGCGCTCGCGCTGATCAGCGGAAAGATCCAGGCGTGCACACAGCTCCGTCGCGAGGCGATGCGCGCGATCCGGTGCCGCCTGCGCCATGATCGAGAGCAGCGAAACCATGTCGTCCGAGGACAGCTTGCCGACCATGAGGTCTGCTGCCGAGGCGACATCGGCCGCCGTCTCGAGCTGCGACGCGAGGTTGATCGCGGACGTGCGCTGGATCGTTTCTGGATCGTTGAAGCGCGCCGCTCCACGCTCGCCGAGCTCGCCGAGGAGCCCGAGCGCACAGACCTTGCCCGCATCCGGCGCTTCGCCATCGGTGATCGCGCGGAGCTCGGCTATCACCCGCGGCCTGACATCGCGACGCAGGTTCGCGAGCAGGGCGAGCGCCGTGCGCGCGGCGTCGCGACGCTGCGGCTGCGCGGAGCACAGCTCGCGGCCGAGCAGCGGTACGCCGATGGCGCCGAGCCGCTCGACGATCTTCTCGATGTGGAGTGACGGACGGGTGGGATGAGTTGCGAACCACTCGGCGAGCCTGCGCAGGTCGACGAACGAGGTTTCCGCACCCATCTGTGGCCATACACTAGATGTATGGTCATTCACTCGTCAATGAATTTTCATGAACTTAGCTAGGGATCCTGTGGATCCGAAGCGGATTCTCCAGGCCGCACGATCACTTATCGAAAGACACCCGCCCGACGCAAAACGGCATCACAAACGCTCTCCGAGCGCTGCGCCCGGGCACCTCACCTCGCTCGATCTCGGTTGATCCGCATCGACCGCACGTTTTCGATTGAACGACTGAGGGCGTTTCGTAATCTCGCGAACGATGGCGAAGACCGAGTCGACTGCGGTGAACAACCTGATCGCGCTGACCCAGAACAACGAGCGCACGTCGAAGCCGATCGTTCATCCCGATGATGATCTGTTCGCCAAGCCGCCGACCAAAAAGCAGCTGAAGAACACGCCGGGCGCGATGCCCGTGATCCCGAAACCGACCGCCGCGCCGTCGCGGATGACCGGCAACTTGCCAGCGCTCCAGACCGCGGGTCCAGTGCCTCCGCTGCCGCGCATGCGCGCACCGATCGGCACCTCGCAGCTCACGCTGCCCGAGCACCAGGCGCGCCGTAGCATGACCGTTCCGGCACTTCCTCCACCGAACACCCACCGAACCTCGGCGCCCGTGTTCACGCCGAACGCGCGAATCTCGCAACCGGTGTTCACGACTCGAATGCCGGATGGCCGGGCACCCGATTGCCGGCCGCCGGATGGCTCGCCGCAGGCGATGCCGATGCCGCGGCCGACTGCGGTCGACATGACCGGCGATGTCGTGCGCGCCGAGAACTGGTTCGAATCGAGCCGCGCCGTCGAGAAGTTCGAAGACGTGACCTACGTCGGCACGTCGCCACATGTGAAGTACGAACGCGGCAAGGATAGCGTCAGCCTGGTCAAGAAGCTGATCCTCCCGGCGATCGGCTTCATCGTGATCGGCGCGGCGATCGGCGGCTTCATCGCGTTCCGCGGTGACAAGAAGCCCGCTACACCCGTCGCTGCGGCTGTCTCCACACCGGTCGCGGCGCGAGCCACCACCGCGAACCTCCAGCGCGCCGCCGCGATCGCGAATGGTGCGAACACCGGCGTCCCATCGCCGATCACGGAGACGCCGCCAAGCGTTGCAGGCGTGGCTGCCGTACCGGTCGCTTTGCCGAGCACCGAGGTCCACGAGGTCCACGAGGTCCACGAGGTCCAGACCACGCGGGGTGTCGTGAAGCTCGCGGATGTCCGCATCGATTCCAAGCCGGCGGGCGCGACCGTCACGCTCGTCGAGCACACGGCCTCGGGCGACAAGCGCTCGTTCATCGGCTCGACGCCGATCGCGACCTCGGTCGATACCTCGCATCAGTTCGAGGTCGAGCTCGAGCTCGCGGGTCACGCGCCGCAGACCACGCACCTCGATCCCGCGAAGACCACGCGCGTGTCGTTCGACTTCAAGCGCGTCGCGAAGACGGTCGCCGCAGCGCCCGTGGTCGTCGCGCCGGTCGTGCATCACCACGCCGCGATCGCGAAGACCGTGCACTCCGCACCCACCGCAACGCTCGCCGATCCGGGCTTCGATGCGGCGCCCGCCCAGACTGCGCCCGCCGCACCGAGTGGGGGGATGGGCACGCTGATGCTGTCGAGCAAGCCGCCGTGCGACATCCTCGTCGACGGCAAGCCGACCGGGCTGGCGACGCCGCAACGCGCGATGGAGCTGCCCGCGGGGACGCACAAGATCACGCTCGTCAACGAGGCCGCCGGGATCAACAAGACCGTGATGATCCAGATCAACGCGGGTCAGCCGACGAAGCTCGTCAAAGATCTGCTCGCGAACTGAAGCTCGCGACGACGCAGGTCAGAGCGTGCACGTGTTCGCGACGTTCGGTACGCACACGCTGTTCGTGCACGTCGCCGAGTCCCCATGCTCGTCCTTGGGGCACGGCGCAGAAGCACTGCACGCTTGTGTGCACGCCTGGAATGACCCGAACGGGCGGCAGTCGAACCCCGTGCAATCGTGCTCGCTGGCGCATGAGTCGTACGTCGCACCGGTGCACTTGTTCACCGCCGCAGGCGGCTCGTCACCGCTGCACGCGCAGATCGCCATCGGGGTCACGAACGCCAGGGACACGAACGCCAGGCTCCGCATTCCTCGATCTTATCTGTAGTACGGTCCTCCTCAGGAGGCCGCGTGGCACACATCGACGTCTTCAAGAGCTGGGCCGATACCATCCGTCAGGATATCGAGGCGTTCAAAGCGCTCCTCGAAGCGGGCAAGGCCGACGCGAAAGCGCGCGAGCTCGCGGGTGGAGCATTGCAATACCTCGTGTCGAAGATGGACCTCATCCCGGATTGGAACGAGGGCATCGGAGTCATCGACGACGTGATGATCCTTCGCGTCGCGGCGCAGCTCGCGCAAGATCACGCGAAGGGCGATCTGCCGGCGAGTGCCGAAGCGGCGTTCGAGCGGCTGACCAACGAGGCGGACGCGATCGTGAAGTTCCTCGGCGGTCCGGTCTACGACAAGCTCAAGGCGTACACCGCGAAGCTCGGCGAGGCCAAGGTCCGCAATCGCACGCCGGCGCAGCTCGTCGAAGATGCCACCCTGCGCAAGACGCTCTACAAGGAGCTCGATGAAGAGCTCGAGAAGAACGTCCCGATCGTGATCAAGGATCCGGCCGATGCCGAGCTCCGCTTGAAGTCGTACCTGACCCACAAGCTGTCATGAAGTCGTTCGTCTTTGCCGCCGTCCTCGCCGCCCTGTTAACGCTCGGCGCTCGCGCCTACGCCGACGACGAGACGTTCGAAGCCAAGGCGCAGAGCGCGCAGAAGCTCCACCGCATCGAAGGCCTGGTATGGGCGGCGACCTCGGTCTGCGACGCGGGTGACGATGTCCAGCAGCGCCAGTGTCGGCGCGTGCGCGATGCGCGGTTCAAGGAGCTCTCCCTCGGCACCTGGCTCGTCGAAGCAGACGCCGATGCGTTCGATGTCGGGGCGTGGAACAAGGCGAAGAAGTCGGTCCCGATCTCGTTGACCGCCTGCATCCGGTGCGCGGGCGTCGAGCTCGATGGCAAGACTTGGTACGTCACCGGCGGCGGTGCAGCGGTGCCGCACTTCGAGGCCGGCAAGCTCAAGGCGGTCGCTCTACACGACAACGCGCGCGGATTCGGCGACGACGCGACCGCAGCGATGTGGTCGAAGGCGGTCGCCACGGTGCGCGTCGAGATGCTCGTGAAGCTCCCCGCGAAGTCGCGATGGTCGGTCGATGGCAAGAACGGGCTCGCGCTCGACGTCATCGGCTATCGGGTGTTCACGCCTTGTGATGGCTCGGTGATCTTGTCGGCGCCGCCGAGCTCGTCGGTCGAGCCCGACAAGAAGGCGTGCGCGGCACCGGGCGTACAGCCCACGGTCGCCGAGGCCGAGGCCGGTCCCCAGGTCGAGCAGCTCACCGCCTCGATGATCGACCAAGCGATGCAACCGGTCGTCGATGCCGCATGGAAGTGTTACGGCCAGTTCGCGGTGACCGGCAAGGCCAAGCTCAAGATCACGGTGACCGCCGAGGGCGGCATCGGCAAGTACGAGCAGCAAGGCGACTTCTCGAACACCCCGACGGGCGCGTGTATCGACAAGGCGATGGCCAAGGCGCACTTCCCGCGCGTGAAGAAGAGCAAGACGACGATCTTGTTCCCGCTCACGCTTCAGCCCTGATCCCGGATGGCCGACATGACGCTCGCCGAAGTCTTCGCCGCGTTGTGGTCCGATTACGTCGCGATGACGCCGCAGGCCGCGCGCATCCAGCGCTTGTTCGCGGCACGGGGCGAACACGTGCAGAACGATCACGTCGCGTTCCGGACCTTTGACTGTGCCGGCCTCGGGCTCGCCGCGGTCGCCGCTCCGTTCGAGCGGCTCGGCTACCTCGAACGCGATCGCTACCGCTTCGCAGACAAGAAGCTGATCGCGAAGTATTGGCAGCATCCCGATCGCACGCTGCCCAAGATCTTTATCAGCGAGCTCTGCACCGCCGAGCTGTCGCCCGAAGCGCGCGCGATCATCGCGAACCTGGTCACCCAGCTGCCGGCCGGGTTCGCGGACCGTGCGGATCTGCCCTGGGCCGGACGACCGTGGCGGTGCACGCGCGCCGACTACGAGGCCTTGCTTGCCGAGAGCGAGTACGCGGCGTGGCTCGCGGCGTTCGGCTTCCGCGTCAACCACTTCACGGTCGCGGTGAATACGCTGACCACGTTCTCCGGGCTGCGCGAGCTCGGCGCGTTCCTCGTCGCCGAGGGCTTCACGCTCAACAATGCCGGCGGTGCGATCAAGGGCACGCCCGCCGATCATCTCGAGCAGAGCTCGACCCGCGCCGACACGGTCGCGGTCGACCTCGCGGGCGAGACCCTGCTCCTTCCGTCCTGCTATTACGAATTCGCGAAGCGTTACGTCGACAGTGCGACCGGTGAGGTCTTCCACGGCTTCGTGCCCGCCTCGGCCGACAAGATCTTCGAGTCGACCGACGTCGCTACGACGACGTGAGGCTGCCGAAGTAGTCGTTCAACTCGAGGAGGATGTCGACGTCGACGTCTTTGAACTGCACGCCGGCGCCGCCCTCGGCGGCGGCCCAGCGCACGACCGCAGGCAGCGTGAACACGTGATCCGAGGTCGGTAGTGTGAGCTCGATCGTGATCGCGGTGCCGACCGGAGGCGCCGGCCCTTCGAGGAACGCGCCACCGACGCCGATGTTGCGCGTCGTGGTCTCGACCCAGGATGTGCCAGCGGGAGTGCGATATCGGATCGCCATGATCCGATCCGGTCGCCCTCGCTGACCCGCTCGGAAATGCTGCCGACGCTCGTGTCTTATCACCGCCCCTGGCCGTCCATTTCCGCAACAAAATCATACGCGATCTTCCCCGACCTCAGGGCTTTACCCGCCATGGGGACCTGGGTAGGGTCCGGGCGATCGTGAAGGTGCACTTGATTGGCATCGGTGGGACGGGCATGGGCGCCGTGGCGGGGTTGCTCAAGGCAGCCGGTCACGACGTGCGCGGCTCCGACACCGCCGTGTACCCGCCGATGAGCGAGCAGCTCGCCGCGCTCGCCGTCCCGGTCATGATCCCGTACGCCGCCGAGAACCTCGATTGGGGGCCGGACTACGTCGTCGTCGGCAACGTCCACGGCAAGGACCAGGTCGAGGTCGCCGCGGCCACGGCGCGAGGCCTCAAGCTCACGTCGTTCCCGGCCGTGATCGGCGACCAGCTGCTCCCGGGCAAGACCTCGATCGTCGTCGCCGGTACGCACGGCAAGACCACGACCACGTCGCTGCTCGGGCACATGCTGCTCGAGGCAGGTCGCGATCCATCGCTGTTCGTTGGTGGCGTGCCGGTCGGCCTCGGCCATGGATGGCGGCTCGGCCAGGGCCCCTTCGTGATCGAAGGCGACGAGTACGACACCGCATTCTTCGACAAGGGATCGAAGTTCCTGCACTACCGCCCGAACATCGCGATCCTCACGAGCATCGAGCTCGATCACGTCGATATCTTCCCCTCGTTCGACGCCGTACGCGACACGTTCAAGAAGTTCGTCGCGCTGCTCCCACCGGCGGATCGTGGTGGGCTGCTCGTCGCGTACGCCGATAGCGCCGACGTGCGTGCCGTCGCGAAGACCGCGCAGTGCAAGGTCGAGTACTACACCGTCGTCGGCGGTGAAGGCCCCGATGGCGAGGACAGCGATGGTGGTATCACCGCCGATATCGCGTGGTGGGCACGCAACCTCGAGGTCGGCAAGTCGGGCCGCGTCGCGTTCGATGTCTATCACTACGGCGAGCGCCTCGAGCGGTTCGAGACGCTGCTCGTCGGGCGCCACAACGTCGGCAACTGCCTCGCGGCGATCGCGGTGATGGTCGCGCAGGGCGTCTCCGTCAAAGATATCCAGCTCGGCATGGCGAGCTTCGCGGGCGTGCGTCGCCGCCAGGAGCTGCGCGGCATCGCCGGTGGCGTCACCGTGCTCGACGACTACGCGCATCACCCGACCGCGGTGCGCGAGACTCTCAAGGCGCTGCACAAGCGGTTCCCGAAGCGCCGGTTGATCGCGGTCTACGATCCGCGCTCGGCGACGAGCCGCCGCAAGACCTTCCAGGCCGAGTTCGCGGACGCGTTCGCGTACGCGGACGAGGTGATCGTCGGCAAGCTCTTCGATCCGTCGAAGATCCCGGTCGAAGATCGCTTCGATCCCGAGCGGCTCGCGCTCGACCTGCATCGCAGCGGCACCAAGGCCGCGTACATCCCGGACACCGATGCGATCGTCAAGCAGCTCGCCGAGAGCGCCGCGCCAGGCGATGTGGTGTGCGTGCTGTCGTCGGGCAGCTTCGATTGCCTTCACGACAAGTTACTCGATGCGATCGGCGATGCGATCCGGCCGGCGCAGCGCGCCGACATGGAGAGCGTGCGCGCGATCTTGTCGTCGGTGAATTTGTCCGACGAGCCCGCGCGCGACGATCAGTTCCCGAACTTCTTCGTGCTGCGCAACGAGAAGGGCACCGTCGGTTGCGTGTCGCTCGAGGTCTACGGCGACGACGCGGTGCTCCGCGCCCTCGCGGTCGATCCGGAGTTTCGTGGTGCCGGGTACGGCTGGATGCTCGCCGACATGGCGGTCGGGCAGGCGCGCTGGCGCGGCGTGCGCCGGATCTACCTCTTGACCGAGAGTGCGAGCGATTTCTTCGCGGCCAAGTTCGGCTTCCGCGTCGTTGATCGGACCACGCTGTCCAAGTCGGTCGCGGCCTCGGAGACCTTCGCCGCGCACCTCGGCTCGAACCGGGTCGCGATGCGCCTGGACGCGTAGTGCCGACCGGGCAGGACTACGCCGAGCTCCTCGAGACCGCGCGCACGGCCGCGCTGACCGCCGCCGCACTCCTCTCGAATGCACGCGCGGAGGAGATTCGCGCGAAGGGCAATCCGCGCGACCTCGTGACCGAGTGGGACCTACGAAGCGAAGCGGTCATTCGCCAGACGCTCGAGGAGCGCACCCCGGGCGTCGCGATCCTCGCGGAGGAGGGCGGCGAATCCGGGCCGAGCGGCTCTGCCACCATGCGCTGGCTCGTCGATCCGATCGACGGCACGGTCAACTTCGCGCACGGCTTCCCGATCTGGTCGGTCTCGATCGCGCTCGAGAATGCGCAGCACCAGCCGATCGTCGGCGTGGTCGTCGCGCCTGCTCTCGGCTGGTGGTTCGAGGCATCGCTCGGTGGTGGTGCGCATGGCCGCACGGGCCTCGATGTCGAACAGCCACTCTTCCCGCTACGGGTCAGCAGGCCCGCGACGCTCGAGGCCGCGATGCTGACGACCGGCTTTCCCTACGATCGCGCGACGAACCCCGACAACAACTTCGCGGCGTGGGACCACATGCAGCGCGTCGCCGGTGCGGCGCGCCGGCTCGGCAGCGCATCGATCGATCTTTGCCTGGTCGCGCGCGGCTGGATGGATGGCTACTGGGAGCGTCGACTCAAGTCGTGGGACATCGCCGCAGGCGCGCTGATCGTCGCCGAGGCAGGCGGTACCGTGACGAACACGACGGGCGGTCCGTTCGACCCGCATCAGGGCGAAATCGCGGCGACGAATGGTGCTATTCATGAGGAGCTACTCGCCGAGCTTCGCCTCTCAAGGAGCCGCTCATGATCCAGAAGATCGCGCTCGTGCTGTGTCTGATTGCGGGCTCACCTCCCCGAAGCTCCTTCGCGCAACCCGCGCCGAAGGTGCCTGCGCCCGTGGTCAAGGCCCCGGCGAAGAAGGCCCCGGCGCCGCCAGTCGGACCCGTCGATCCGTATGCCGATCCGAAACCGGCGCCCGTGACGCCGACCCCCGTTCCGCTCGCGAAGCCCGCCGGCAAGACCGTACCGGTCGATCCGTACACGCCCTCCACCGACAATCCGATTCCATCGCGCGTCGGCCTCTCCGATCTCACCGCCGTCCAGGGCCTGCTCGCGGTCCAGCGCCTCGATGGCTGGCTGCTCTACGATCGCGACGGCTCGAATCCGATCGCGGTCAAGCTCGTCGCCCCGAGCGGTCACCCGCAGCGCCCGTGGTTCTATCTGATCCCCGCCGCGGGTGATCCGATCGCGCTCGTCCACACCTCCGAGCTCCGCCAGTTCGATCACCTACCCGGCAAGAAGCTCACGTACCTCGGCTACCGCGACTACGCCAAGCAGTTGAGCGCGATGCTCAAGGGCGTGAAGTCGATCGCCCTCGAATACTCGCCGAAGGCCGCCGTCCCGAACATCTCTCGCGTCGATGCCGGCACGCTCGAGCTCATCCGCGCGACGAACGTCTCCGTTCGCTCGTCCGAGACCCTCGTCCAGTACACCAAGGCGATCTGGGGCGACGCCGGCCGCACCGCACACTACATCGCGGTCCATCACGTCATCGAGCTCCGCAAAGAAGCGCTCGCGCTCATCACCCAGCGCCTCAACGCGCACCAGCCGATCACCGAGCTCGAGGTCCAGCAGAAGATCATCCGCGGCATGAGCATGCGCGGCGTGGTCGGCCCTCCACCCATCGTCGCCGCGGGCGCGAACACCGCCGATCCGTACTACATCCCGACCGCCGCCCGCACCGCCGAGATCAAGCTCGGCGATCCGATCGTGATCTCGATCGCGTGTCGCGTCGACAAACCCGATGGCATCTACGCCGCACAGACCTGGGTCGCCGTCGCCGACAAGACCGTCCCCGAAAAGATCGCGAACGCGTTCCAGACCGCGAGCCTCGCGCGCGATCAAGCGATGGTCCTGATCGCCGATCGTAGTCGCAAGCACCGCCCGGTCACGGGTGCCGAAGTCGATCAAACCACCCGCGCCTTCCTCAAGAAGGCCGGCTTCGCCGAGCAAGTCATGCACCGCACCGGTCACTCGATCGATAGCGACCTCCAAGGTGGTGGTGCCGACCTCGATGACTTCGAAGTCAAAGACACCCGCATCCTCACGCCGGGCACCGGCTTCACGATCGGACCCGGCCTCTACTTCGCCGGCCAGTTCGGGGTGCGCACCGAAATCTCGGTCTACCTCGCGCCGGGTGGGCCCGAGGCCACGACCCCCGCGCAAGACGACGTCGAAGCGCTCCTGAAATAGGGACGGTAACTCACTAGTCACTTTACGCCTCGCAACTGGTCGAAACCATTGAGAGCTCGAGGGACGGTAACTCGTTTGCCGGCATCAGATGTCGCCGCATTGATCCTCGCGGGCGGCCGCGCCACCCGGATGGGAGGCATCGCCAAGCACGAGCTCGTGATCGAAGGCGCGACGATCTTCGAGCGCCAGTGCGCGGTGCTCGCGCCACGCGTCGCGGAGATCCTGGTGTCGTCGAGGACCGATGTTCGGGGCTTCCGCACCGTGCGCGACACGCCGGAGGCAACCGGCAGTGGCCCGCTCGCGGGAATCGCCGCTGGCCTCGCGGCAACACGTCACACCTGGCTCCTCGTCATCGCGGGCGACATGCCTTACATCACCGACGCCCTCATCGACAGGCTGATCGGTGCACGGGGTCCGGACCTCGATGCGATCGGAATCCACCACGCGGGCCGCCCCGAACCGCTCGTTTCGCTCCTTCACGCGCGCTGTCTCGCCGTCGTCGAACGGCGCCTCGCGGCGAGCGAGCTGCGCGCGAGCAGCCTGCTCACCGATGCCGGCCTGCGCGTCCACTGGATCACCGACGCCGATCCAGCCGCACTTCGCAACCTCAATTCACCGGCTGATTTACCGAAATAAGTCTGCGAATCGAATCGGGATTTGTTTCGATTTACGTTTGCGATTCGTTCCGGTAAATAGACCCTGCCGTGCGGATTGGTCCGATCAACATCGACGTTCCCGTGATCCTCGCCCCGATGGCGTCGGTCACCGACCTGCCATTCCGCACCGTCGCGGAAGAGCTCGGCGTGGGCTTCACGATCACCGAGTTTCTGTCGGCGCACGCGCTGTCCGTCGGCGACAAGAAGACGACCGGCAAGCTCACGGCGTCGCTCAACGGCCGCCAGTTCGGCGTCCAGATCTTCGGCCGCGAAGAGCACATGATGGCCGAGGGCGCGCGGATCGCCGTCGGCATCGGCGCCTCGCTCGTCGATATCAACATGGGCTGTCCCGCCAAGCGCGTCGTCGCGGGCGAGTGTGGCTCCGCGCTCATGCGCGAGCCCGAAATCGCGCAGCGCCTCGTGCGGGTCGTCGTCGATGCCGTGCCGTCGAACATCCCGGTCACGGTCAAGCACCGCGCCGGCTGGGACATGGACCATCGCAACGCGCCCGAGTTTGCGTGCGCGATGGTCGAAGCCGGCGCGCAGATGATCACGGTCCACGGCCGCACGCGCACCCAAGGGTTCTCGGGCAAGTCCGATTCGGAGATCATCCGGCTCGTCCGCGACGCCGTGCCTGCGCACATCCCGGTCGTCGGCAACGGTGACGTCGTCACCGTCGAGGACTTCCTGCGCATGCGCGAGACCACCGGATGCGACGCCGTCATGATCGGTCGTGGCGCGCTCGGCAATCCGTGGTTGTTCGGTCGCCTCCGCGAAGTCTGCATGGGGCGCCCCGATCCAGGCGCGCCCACGCTCGAGGAGCGGCTCTCCGTGTTCCGTCGCCACGTCGATCTCATCGAGCAGCTGCGCGGTGGTCCGCGCACGCTCAACGAAGTGCGCAAGGCATGCGCCTGGTACGCGAAGGGCCTGTTCGGCTGCAACGCGCTCCGCCTCCGTGCGTGGGAAGCCCAGGACCTCGCGACCGCACGCACGCTCGTCGAGGACTACTTCTCCCAGCTGATCGAGCACCAGCGTCACGGCATCGCCCCCGAGGGTGTGCGCGCCGATATGGACCTGCCGCTCGAAGCTCGTGACCTCCGCGCGCCCGTCGAACAAGCGGGCGCCGCGTAATGCTCCGCTCCACGCTGCGTGCAGGCGACTTCCTGGTCGCCGAGAGCCGCGCCATGCGCGCGGTTGCCGAACAAGTGGAAGCCTACGCCGATGGCGGGGCGCCGGTGCTCATCACGGGCGAGCACGGCACCGGTCGCGAGCTCGTCGCGCGCGTGCTGCACCAGCGCGGCCCACGCGGCGCCGCGCACTTCATCACCGTGCGCCCCACGTTCGAGAGCTCGGATCTCGTGAAGATCGAAGGCGACGATGCTTGCGATCGCGCGAACCGCGCGCTTCGCGCCGCCGCGGGCGGCACGCTCGTGGTCAAGGACATGATCGATCTCAGCGCGCCGTCGCAGCGCACGCTCAAGCGCGCGATCCGCGATCGCAAGAGCCCGAATCAGCACGACGTCCACGTCGTCGCCACGGCCGATGTCGATGTCGAGCATGCGGTCGATGCCCAGATCGTCAAGCGCGACTTCTTCGATCTGTTCGCACAGCGCCGGATCGAAGTCCCCGCGCTCCGCGATCGCACCGACGATCTACCGGCGCTCTCGGAGCGCTGGATCAAGCACTACGCCGCCGAAGTCGGCCGCACGAAGCCGACGATCTCGTCGCGCGCGCACGCCCGGCTCGCAGAATATCCGTGGCCCGGCAATGTCGCCGAGCTCAAGTCGATCGCGCGTCGCCTGATCGTGCGCGTCCAGCGCAGCAAGATCGAAGCGGGCGATGTCGATGAAGTGCTGCCGGTCGTCTCGACGCGCGTGCCACTCGAGGATCTCGCGTTCGAGGAGATGGTCAAGGCGAAGCTCGCCGGCCTGCTCGCGCGGATCGATGGCTATCCGGTCCACGATCTCTACGAGAAGGTGCTCGCCCGCGTCGAGCGGCCGCTGCTCGATCTCGTGCTCGCACACACCGGCGGCAATCAGGTCAAGGCGGCGGCGCTGCTCGGGCTCAACCGCAACACGCTGCGCAAGAAGCTCGCGGGGCTCGGGATGGAACAGAACAAGAGCAAGTCGCAGAAGAAGCCGGGTCGCGAAGACCTCGCCCTCGACGAAGCGTAACTAAATTCAGCGCGTGGCGGCTCGCGGGCGTGCGATGGCGAGCACGATCAGCGCGACGACCGCCATGCCCGAGCCGAGCCAGAACGGGGCGCTCGGCGACACGCGATCCCACAGCACGCCGGCGACGACGCTCGACGCGATCGTGGTGAAGCCGGTGCCGAGGTAGTAGATACCCATCGCGCGACCGCGATGTTCCTTGGGCGCGACGTCCGCGATCAGGGCCTTGCCGACCCCATCGGTGAGCGCCATGTAGATGCCGTAGATCGCGAAGGCGGGCCAGATCGTCGTCGAGTTAGCGAGTGCGAACATCGCGTAGACCACGGCGTAGATCGCCCAGCCGATCGCGATGAGCTTCCAGCGGCCGAAGCGATCGCTGAGCACGCCGGCGGGATACGAGATCGCGGCGTACAGGACATTGTACATCGCGTACGCGACCACCACCATCCAGGGCGAGAGCCCGGTGTTGCCGGCACGCAGCAGCAAGAACGTATCGCTCGAGTTCGCGAGCGAGAAGACCAGCAGGATCGTGATGACCTTCCAGTAGGCGGCTGGCAGCTTCCATCCCGGGGTCGGCGCGGCGACTTGCGCGGGCGCGGCCTCGCGCGCCTCCTTGATCAAGAACGTGAGCACGACCGAGCCGAGCCCGAGCACCCCCGCGATCGCGAAGATCACGCGATATGGGTGCGGGTCGGTGCTCGGTGCGCCGGTGCCGTTCGGCGTGCCGCTGAACCACCACAGGAGGACCGCAGCGCCCAGTACGCCGACGATCGCGCCGGCGGTATCCATCGCGCGCTCGAGGCCGAATGCGCGGCCGCGTTGCTCGGGTGAGATGACGTCTGCGATCAGCGCATCGCGTGGGCTGCCGCGGAACCCTTTTCCCATCCGATCGACGGCGCGGCCGAACATCACGAGCGGCCACGACGACGCGAACACGAGGATCGCCTTGCCGACGACCGGCAGCGAGTAGCCGAGCCTGACCCACGGCACGCGACGACGAAACCGATCGCTGCGGATGCCAGCCCACGCGATCACGAGTGCGACGACTGCTTGCTGGACCCCTTCGATCCAGCCGAGATCCGTGGCCGTCGCACCGAGCACCGCGACGATGAACAGCGGCAACAGCGGATAGATCATCTCGGTCGAGATGTCGTTGAGGAACGAGACGGCTCCGAGGAGCCAGACCTGGCGTGGGAGTTTGGCGCTCATCGAGCTCGTGGGGCGATCATCTAACCTTCGACGTTAGAGAAAGGTGAGTCGAGAAGCGAGGCGCTCGCGCACGTCGCACGGTCGTGGTGAGCGCTTGGCCTCCAGGAGGACACTACGTTGCGCGCTCGTTGTGTACGCCACGGCCCCCGTTTGTCGGTTGCGGTGACCTCGGGAACCTCTGCGTCCAGAGGCATCGTCACTGCACGCCTCCCCACGCATGGGGACCGACATCTTGTCGTTGTTGCATCGAGATCACGAGGACCTCGAGAAGGGGCTCCTCACGCTGCTCGATCGTACCAAGTCGATCGGTCAGATACGTACCGCACTCGACGGAGTTCGCCTGGGGCTGACTGCTCACGTCGAGGCCGAGGACATCGTGTTCTCGGTGGCGCTCTCGAAGGGGCGGTCGCGCGCTTCGCTCGCTACGCTGATTCGAGGCGGGGCCGAGGCCCATCGCCAACAAGAGCTCGCACTCGCGGCACTCGTGGTCACCGGCCTCGGCGCGCGCGCGTGGTTCACGCGTGCGGCCGCGCTCCTCGGTCTCGTACACGACCACGCTGCGCACGAAGAGAAGTACGTGTTGCCGGCGATCCGCGAGCTCGCCCCCGACGTGTATCCGACCCTTGCTGGCCTGTTCGCGACCGAGCGGCTGCGCCAGCTCTCGATGCTGCTGCCCTCGACGCCGGTCTACATCCCCGATCTGGCCCGAGGCTAGAGCTCGATCTGGAGGCCGAGCTCGACGACGCGGTTCGGAGGCAAGTTGAAGAACGCGGTCGGCGGGCGCGAGTTGCGCGCCAGGAACGAGAACAACACCTTGCGCCAGCGGGCCATCGGCGCGCGGCCGCTGGTCAACAGCGTCTGGCGACCGAGGTAGTACGTGGTATCGGCCGAGTTCACGGTCAGGCCCTTCTTCTCGCAGCGCTGGAGGATGCGAGGCACGTTGGGCTGTTGCATGAAACCGACGTTCGCGAGCACGCGATAGAACCCCTGGCCGAGCTCGCGCACGGCGAGTGATTGGTTGCCGACCGCGAAGGGAAAGTTCTGCGTGACGATCGAGAGCAGGACGACCTGCTTGTGGAGCACCTTGTTGTGCTTGACATGATGGAGCAGCACGTTCGGTATGCCCTCGGAACCCGACGACATGAACACCGCGGTGCCCGACACGCGAGGTAGCGGCGTCTCGGCGATGTCTGCGAGGAACATGGCGTCCGGAATGCTGCCGCTCTCCATCGCGCGCGATAGCTCGCGGCGGCCGCGCCACCAGGTGGTCATCACGACGAACACCGCCGCACCGACGGCGAGCGGGAACCAACCGCCCGCGGCGATCTTGACGATATTCGCGCTGAAGAACGACAGATCGATCGCGATGAACGGGATGAACAGCGCGAGGGCCGCGGTCAGCGAGTAGCCCCAGTTGTTGCGACACACCAGGAAGTACAGGAACGACGTGATGCCCATCGTGCCGGTCACCGCGATGCCGTATGCGGCGGCGAGGCTCGAGCTCGACTTGAAGGCGATGACGAGCGCGACACACGCGACCATCAGCGCGTAGTTGACCTCGGGGATGTAGATCTGGCCTTCGGCCTTCGACGACGTGTGGACCACGGTCACGCGCGGCGCGTAGCCGAGCTGGACCGCCTGGTTCGTGAGCGAGAACGCACCGGAGATCAGCGCTTGCGACGCGATGATCGCGGCGAGCGTCGCGAGGATCACCATCGGGATGAGGAACGGGCCACCGCTGACGAGATCGTAGAACGGGTTCGAGACCTTCGTTCCCTCCTCGAGAAACAGCGCGCCCTGACCGAAGTAGTTGAGTAACAGGCCGGGAAACACGACGAGCGTCCACGCGATCCGGATCGGGCGCTTACCGAAGTGACCCATGTCGGCGTAGAGCGCCTCGCCGCCGGTGATGCACAAGACCACCGAGCCGAGCAGCAAGAAGCCCTTCATGTGGCCGTTGAGCAAGAACTGCACGCCGTAGTGCGGGCTCATCGCCATCAGGATGCTCGGGTGCTTGAGGATGAACGGGATGCCCGCGGCGCCGATGCAGATGAACCACAGCAGCATGATCCAGCCGAACACGCTGCCGATCCGGTGCGTGCCCATGCGCTGGACCATGAACAGCAGGATCAGGATCGTGACCGAGATCGGGACGATCAGATGGGCGATGCCGGGGTTCACCTCGGTGAGGCCCTCGACCGCGCCGAGCACCGAGACCGCGGGCGTGATCACGCCATCGCCGTAGAGTAGGCCCGCGCCGAACAGCGCGAGCAGGATCGGGATCGCGAGCCGCGTGCGGTTCGTGTTGCGCTTGTTATCCACGAGTGCCGCGAGGGCCAGGATGCCGCCTTCTCCCTTGTTGTCGGCGCGCAGCACGAACACCAGGTACTTGACGATGACGACGAGCACGAGCGCCCAGAAGAACAGGGAGACCACGCCGAACACGTTCGCGGCATCGGCCGGCGATACCGCGTGCTCCTTGCCGGGCGCGATCGAGAGGCACTCGTTGAGCGCGTACAGCGGTGAGGTGCCGATGTCGCCGTAGACCACGCCGAGCGCACCGAGAGAGAGCCACGCCAGCTCCTTCTTGTTCGTCGGATTGTGGTGGGAGTGGTGCGCGGCCGTCGCCCGGTGTCCCGTGCCGTCGGCGCGATGCGCGCCCGACGCGTTTGCTGCTGCCGTGGGGTCGGTCGTCACGTGAGTCGGATCGTGGGTATCACGGGCGGATCTTCCGATCCATCGGTGGCCCTCTCGGCGCGATGGCCGACGAATCGAGGCGAATCCAGGGGTTGACAGCGCCGACAACCCTCGGTACCGACGATGCTTGGTGCGCCACTGGGTTCCGGCGATTCGCAGCACGTACGGGTTGCTGCTCTTGGTGTTGTTCGCACTCTCGTGCGACCAGCTCTCGCCGCAGCTGTCGGCCTCGGCGAGCCACGATCCTGGCACGGGGCCGATCGTGATCGGCCATTTCGGCTCGATGACCGGCTCCGAGGCGACCTTCGGGCAATCGACCGACAAGGGCGTGCGGCTCGCGCTCAAGGAGCGCAACCTCAAGGGTGGCGTGAAGGGGAGGCCGGTCGAGCTCGTCACGCTCGACGATGCCGGCAAGTCACAAGAGGCCGGCACGGTCGTGACTCGCCTCATCACGAAGCATCACGTGCTCGCCGTGCTCGGCGAAGTCGCATCGAGCCTCTCGAAGGCTGGCG
>JANXOP010000375.1 GCA_025357755.1 Kofleriaceae bacterium
CCATTCACCAGGAGATTTTCGATGCGCACTCTATTCCGCTCGCTCGTTGTCGCTTCCGTTCTTGCCACGCCCATGGTCGCCATGGCCGATGCTCCGAAGAAGACCGACGCTCCGAAGAAGGACACCGACTCGAAGAAGACCGACGTGAAGCCGGCCGATGACAAGGCGGCTGACCCCAAGACCGATCCCAAGACCGATCCCAAGACCGATACGACCAAGCCGGCCGACGACACCAAGACGACCGATTCGAAGAAGACCGACAAGGCGCCTGCCAAGTCGACCAAGTAAGTCATCCGTTCGGTTCCAGACCGTGCAAGACCCTCGAAGCTTCGAGGGTCTTCGCAGTTTCGGAAATGCGTCGGCTGACAGCGTCTAAACACCGTCCGTCGGCCTGACAGGGGAATTCTTGGCGTCGCGTTGCTGGGTCGCGGAACTTCACGTTAGGAAGGCTGAATGAAGTCAAGGGCGGTGCTGGTTAGCTTCCTTCTCGCGGCGTGTGGCGACGACGGCAAGGGCGATGTCTCCAAGGATTGGGTTCCAAACACGGGACCGGCGGCGCACGTCACCGGCATGGTGTTCGTGTTCGGCCCG
This sequence comes from Kofleriaceae bacterium, assembly GCA_025357755.1. GTDB lineage: Bacteria > Myxococcota_A > Polyangia > Haliangiales > Haliangiaceae > JABFXX01. The sequence continues at coordinate 592 of JANXOP010000375.1, forward strand.
AACGGTGCGGGCCTGACCGTCGAGGGCGGTAGCGTCGCGGTCGTCGAAGATCCATCGGTGACGACGACAGTCGCTGCCGATGGCTCGTTCGCATTCGAGGTCCCGAGCGGTGGCCCCTCCACGTTCTCGTTCACGAAGGAAGGCTTCCACCTCGAGCACAGCGCGGCGATCGACGTCACGACCGCCGGCATCTCGATGCTCGGCTTCCAGGTTCCGGTCGAGGAGACGTACCAGCTGCTCGCCTCGGTCGCGAAGATCACACTCGATCCGACCAAGTGTCAGATCGTGACCACGATCTCGGCCGCGGGCACGGCGCCGTACGGCGGCGATGGACTCGGCGTCCCCGGCTCGACGATCACGAGCGAACCTTCGGCCGGAGAGCCCGCGATCTACTTCGCGTACCAGGGCGGTACGATCTATCCGGACAACACGCTGACCCAGACCTCGATGGATGGTGGTGCGATCATCCCGAACGCCGATGCGGGTGGCGAATACGTGATCCAGGGCCACAAGTCCGGCGTGACCTTTCAGCCGGCGACGATCCGCTGCCGCGCTGGTGCGCTCGCGAATGCAGCGCCGCCGAATGGCATCCAGCAGCTCTAGTGCGCGTGCGCTGCTGGCCGGGGCGCCGCCGGTGATTTCTACTTGAGCCCGCGCTGCTTGAGCAGAGCCTCGGCGCTCGGCTCCTTACCGCGGAAGTCGAGGTAGAGCTGATGTGCGTCCTTCGTCGAGCCCTTCGAGAGGATCCCGTCGCGATACTTCTTGCCGTTCGCCGCGGTCATGCCGCCGTGCTCGGAGAACCACGCGAAGCTGTCGGCACCGAGCACCGCGGTCCACGCATACGCGTAGTAGCCGGCCGCGTAGCCACCCCCCCAGATGTGCGAGAAGTACGTCGTGTGATACCGCGGGTGGATCGGCGCGAACGCGACGCCATGCTTCTTGAGCGCGTCGGCCTCGAACTTCTCCGGATCTTGTAGTGGCGCGCTCGCCGGCAGCGCGTGCCACTCGAGATCGAGGAGCTGGGCCTCGAGGGTCTCGAGCGTCGCGAACCCTTCACCGTAGGTCCGCGCCTTCTTGATCTTCTCGACCAGCTCCTTCGGCATCGCCTCGCCCGTCTTGTAGTTCTTCGCGTAGTTCGCGAACACCGTCGGCTCGAGCGCCCAGTTCTCGTTGAACTGCGAAGGGAACTCGACGAAGTCGCGCGGCGTGTTCGTGCCCGACATGAACGGGTATTTCACCTTCGAGAACAGGCCGTGGAGCGCGTGGCCGAACTCGTGGAACATCGTGGTGACCTCGTCGAACGTGAGCAGCGCGGGCTGGCCAGCGGCCGGCTTCGGGATGTTCAGCACGTTCGAGACGATCGGCTTCTCGTCGAGGAGGTCGCTCTGATCGTTGTAGCTGTTCATCCACGCACCACCGTGCTTGGACTCGCGCGCGAAGTAGTCGGTGTAGATGATGCCGATGCTCGAGCCATCCGCGTCCGAGATCTCCCACGCGCGGACGTCGGGCTGATAGACCGGGAGATCCGGGCGCGGCTTCACGGTCACGCCGTACATCTGGTGCGCGGCGAAGAACACGCCGTCCTTGAGCACGCGATCGAGCTCGAAGTACGGTCGGACCTCGGCGTCGTCGAGCGAGTACTTCGCCTTGCGCAGCTGATCCGAATAGAACGCCCAGTCCCACGGCTCGAGCTTGAAGCCACCCTTCTGGCTATCGATCAACTTCTGGAGCTCTGCCGCCTCGGCCTTCGCATGCGCGACGGTCGGCGCGGTCATCTGACCGAGCAGCTTCATCGCGGCCTGCGGAGTCTTGGCCATCTGATCATCGAGGATGAACGACGCGGCGCTCGAGAAGCCGAGCAGCTTCGCGCGCTGAGCTCGGAGCTGCGCGAGGCGCGAGACCAGCTTCGTCATGTCGTAGTCGCCGCCGTGATGGCCGCGCGCGATCGACGCCTTGAAGATCCGCTCGCGCAGCGCGCGGTTCGTGAGTGACGAGAGCGCCGGCTGGGTCGTCGTGTTGACGAGCGGAATCACCCAGTGCCCCGGCTTGCCGCGCGTGGTCGCCGCCGTCGCCGCGGCCGCGATATCGGCCTGCGACATTCCGTCGAGCTGTTTGACATCGTCGACGATCACCGCACCGGCGTTCATCTCCTTGAGCTGCTGCTCGGACCACTTCGCGGTCAGCGTCGACTCCTCTTCGTTGAGCGCGCGGAGCGTCGCCTGATCGGCGGCCTTCAACTGCGCTCCGGCACGCACGAAGTCGAGGTGGTAGCGCTCGAGCAACCGCAGATCGACGGGGTCGAGCTTGAGCGTCTTGCGCGCCTTGTAGAGCGTATCGACCCGCGCGAACAGCTTGGGATCGAGGTGGATGTCGTCGAAGTGCTTGGCCATCAGAGGCGCGACATCCGCTTCGATCTTCTGCATCTTGTCGTCGGTCAACGCACCGGCGAGGTTACCGAACGCGTACGCGACCCGGCCGAGCAGCACGCCGGCCTTCTCCATCGCGACGATCGTGTTGTCGAACGTCGGCGCATCCGCCTGGTCCGCGATCGCGCGGATCTCCGCGGCGTGTTGCTTCATGCCCTCGGTGTACGCGGGCATGAAGTCGTCTTCTTGGATCTTGTCGAACTGCGGAGCGTGCTCGTAGAGCGGGCTCATCGTCAGCAACGGGTTCACGTGAGCCGGCGGCGGAGCCTGCATCACCGCCGGTGGCGGCGAAGGCGGTGCCGGCGCGGGCGCCTCGGCGACGGGAGCCGGTGCCGTGGTGGCCGGCTTGGAGCCACCGCCACAGGCGGCGAGCAGGACAGCTGCGAGTGAGAGACGAAGGGTGGTCACGGGCGGAACCTACACCCGCCTCTCGCGCCTGTCAGGGAGGACAGACGGTCGTCTGCGTGATCCAATCGGCCACCACGTCGTCGCCGATCGGATGTGCAAGCGTGCGCGCGATCGGCGGCATCCGGATGCCGACATCGGTGGTCTGGAGCCGCTGCCACAGCACCGAGCGCGGTGGATCGCCAGGTGCGAACAGCCGCGGGTTCGCCGGGATGTACGCCGCGAGGTCGTCGATCGTGGGCCGCTGGTCGCAGATGCCCGCACTGCCGAGCGAAGTCTGGTAGCGCAGATCGAGCGGCGTGAACGTGGGGCCCTCCGGCCGATGACAGTTCGCGCAGTTCACGTGGAGATACGAACGCGCGCGATCCTCGGTCGTGCGCGCCGGATCGGCCACGGCGGCCAGCGATGGCAGGTCGCTCGCGGCCGGCGAACCCGCCGGCCGCTCGAGGATGCCGATGCTCCACAGGGTCTCGAGCTGGTTCGCGGTTCGTCCGGTCGCCGGATAGACGAGATCGTGGTTGAGCTGCTCGAGCTCGGGCCCGAGCGTGGTCCCGGCCGCGCTCGTGTGACACAACAAGCACTGGCCGCGGCTGGGAAAGTTCCAGGTCTGGCCGGTCGATGGGATGAGCTCGGTGGTCGCGTTCTGCGCCACGAGGTCGGCGTCGGTCTGGTCGACGCGCCAGCGGTACGTGTAGCCGGCCCACCGGTCGTCGGCTTGATGCACGAAGAACCGGGTCTCGATCCGCTGGCCGGCGACCGAGAACTCTTTGACCATCACGCTCCCGATCGGGAACGTGAAGTCGCCGTCGGCCTCGAGCGTGATCGTCTGATCGTCGGGCAGTGCGAACCAGCGCCGCTTGGTAGCGTTGTCGGAGAAGAGCTCCGCGGTCGGCGCGAACGGAATCAGCCCGGAGGTCGGCAGCTTCGCATCGGTCTCCTCGAAGCAGCCGGTATCCGAGAGCAGCGCCGGCGGGCCCGCGGTCGGATCCGAGGTGGCCGACGGATTCTCCTCGACCGCGACGATCGCACCGCTGCCGACCTTGAGCAGGGTCAGGAACACTTCGCCATTCTGATCCTCGGCAAACGAGGACACGCGCGCGGTACCCGCGAACAGCAGCTCCTTCGCGGGCTGCTGCGTCCGATCCGACGAGTTCGTCGCCACGATCGCATCGACGTTGCGGACGGCCCATACGTTCGCACTCTGCGAGTCACCGAAGATGTAGGCGTTCTTCACCGAGGGTACGCCATCACCGCGATACACGACGCCGCCGGTGATCGCGTTGCCTTGTTGCGCGCCGGTCCCGTGCTGGTAGTCGAGCATCGGATAGTGGAGCGTCGGATCCGCGCACTGCACGGGCGTGTGTCCGTTCGCGCAATCGAAGCCCTCGCGAACCCCCCAGCCGTAGTTGCCGCCCTTGACGACGTTGCGATCGACCTCTTCGTTCGTGTTGTTGCCGACGTCGCCGAGCCAGATCGTTTGATCCTTGCGGTCGAAGTGCCACTGCCACGGATTGCGGAAGCCGTAGGCGTAGACCGCTGGAGCGCCGCCGCCCGCGACGAACGGATTGTCGGCGGGAATGTCGGCAGAGAGCCGCTCGCGCGCCATGCCGCCCGCCACGGCAGGGCCGGACCAATCCGTGCTGAGCCCGGGCTTGGTCAGATCGTGGACATCGATACGCAGCAGCTTGCCGCGCAGGTCGTTCGTATCCTGCGCCTGATTTCCGCCACCGCCGCCTTGCGGGCCGCCGTCACCGATCGACTCGTAGAGGTAGCCGTCGGCGCCGAACCGCATCGCGTCCGATTGATGGAGGCCGACGTCCGAGTGCGCGGCATCGTGCGGATAATCGATCGCCAGGACGATCGCTTCGCTGGCCGGATCGAACGTGAGTCCACCGTCGGCGGTCGCGAATCGCGAGATCCTGAGCTGCAGATGGTTGCTGGTCTGCGGGCCGAAATAGCAGTAGCTGACGAATGCGTGCTTGCCGGTCGCAAAGTCGGGCGGGAACGCGATGCCGCTGAGGCTGCAGTCGTAGCCGGTATAGACGTTCGGGCGCAGATCGAGCGCGACCTTGACGTCGGCGTTGGTCGCCGCCGGATCATTGGGGAAGCTCAGCAGCCGACCCGTGCGCTCGGTGACATACCAGCGGGCATTGTCGTTCGGGCGCTGGAACATCCCGGTCGGCACGCTGATCGTCGTGATGTTAGGGAACTTGTTGACCAGCACCACCTGCCCCGTTGCCGGCGGTGGGCTGAACGCCTTGCACGTCGCGTTCGCCGGACGATGGTCGAGCCCCTGCAGCGCCGGTGGTGCATCCGCGGTGTTCGGTGCGGCATCGCTGGTGCCCGCATCCTTCCGCACACCTCCGTTATCTCCGCATCCCCATCCGCCGCCGCCGCAGATCACCAGTAGGCCCACGACCCTGAGTAGATGCACGTTGTGCCCAGTCTCTCACAAACCTCGTCGGTGGTCACGAGGCCGGAGCACCGCGACGCCTGCGCGCGGGTCGCGCCGGCTTGCGCACGTGCGCTACTTCTTCTTCCCCCTGGCTGCCGGTCTCGACTTCGTGGCCGACTTCTTCGTCAGGTTCAGCGCGATGGCCTCGCGGATCAGCGCCTTGAAGGCCCTCGCATCGATCGTCTCGCCCTCGCGGAGATCGATCGCGCGGCGCACGTTGCCCTCGAGGCTGGAGTTGAACAGCTGCTTCGGATCCGAGAGCGACGCGCCCTTGTGGAACGTCAGCTTCACGACCTCCTTGTACGCCTCGCCGGTGCAGATACCGCCGTGCTTCTCGAACACCGGCGTGCCCATCCACTTCCAGCATTCCTCGATGTCCGGATCGGCCTCGTGGATGAGCTCGCGCATCCGCGCGAGGGTGGAACCGCGCCAGCCACCGAGCGCCGCGATCCGGCCGTCGATCTGCTGCGATGCCTCGCTCTTCATGGAGCGCACTCTACATCGAGCGCGACAGGATCTCGATCATCGGCTGGAGCGTCGATTGATCCGTGCTGCGCGCGAACCGCAGCTTGCGGATGAGCGCGTTGCACGCCGCACGATCGGCCTCCCGCTCCGCTTCCGGGACTTGATCGACGAGCACCGCGATCGCGCGAGCTTCGTCGAGCAGCTTGCCGATGTCCTTGCTCAAGCTCTGCTTGAGCTCGGCCTGGAAGATCAAGCCCTCGACCTTCGCGAAGAACGTCAGCCGCGCACGCGCCGGCGGTGGCGCGATGATCTGCAGATCGACGTAGGGCGCGCCTTGCTCGAGCGCAGCCACGATCGTCGCGAGCGGCGGTGATTGCAGATCGCCCGTGATCTCGGCGAGGTCGCGGGTAATCGTCATGCCCGGGACGCCCGGCGCGAACGAGATCGGCGCTCCTCCTCGCGAGAGCGCGAACAGCTTCTTGCCGACGCCCACGCGACCGCGAAGCGCGTTGAGCGCGCGCACCATTCCAGGACCTTGGGGTAGCTGGATCCGAAGTACGCCCGGGAACGTCTGCCACACGAGATCGAGCATCAGCGACTCGACGGAGCTGCCTTCCTTGCTCGCGCGCTGCTCCACGGCCTCGCGAAACGCCGCTTGCTGGAGATAGCTCGGGCGTTGCAGAGACGACAGCAGCAACGGGTCGACGCCGCGCATCAGCTCGAGAAACGCCGGCGGATCCCAGGTCATCGCGCGATCGATCTCGTACTGATCGATGCCGACCAGGCGCCGGATCTCGACCGGGCCGGCCGGCGTCTCCACTCTCGGTAGCACCGGGTCGGCCGCGACGAACATCCCGACCAGCGTCGTCGGCGGCATCATCGCGTGATGCTCGGGCTGGAACGGCATGTAGGTCATCGGGACGCCGTTGAACGGTACGCACTCGCCGGGACGCACGTCGACGCGCTGCTCGAGCATCGAGTGCGCCTGCGCGCGCAGGAACGCATCGGCCCACGGCACGACCGGCTCGCCGCGTGGAATCGCGAGCGAAAATTCGTGACGAAACCCTTGGCGTTGGGGCTCGGGCGCGAGCACCTCGGAGAACCCGTAGGTCACGAGCAACGTGTACGGTCGAGGGCTCGGCACCTCGACGATACCGACGCTGCGGATCGGAAAGCCACCGGGGGAGAACGAGTGACTGACCGGCCCGAAGGCACTCAGCGCCTGGTCGAGTGCGTAGACCGCTTGATAGTTGACGACCGCGACCGGAGGCGGCCCGTCGGGCGGTTTCTTCGAGAACAATCCCATGCCCACCGAGCATGCCTCAGAGCCCGCGTTCGCTCCACGTCCGTAGCTGAGAGCTTGTTCCAGCGCACCGAAGCGCCGAGCTTCAGTTGTAGTTTATTCATGCTTTCGGAGACTTGAGAATTTCTCGAGCGCTCGGTCGATCGCCACGACGCTGGCTCGTCGAGGTGGCATGAACCCAGCCATCGCAGCTCCCCAGCCCCTGCTCCCCTCCCACCGCGTGCTCTGGGCCGGCCGGATCTTGTCGGCCCTGCTCGTCGCCTTCTTCGCGTTCGACGCGATCATGAAGGTCATCGCGATCGCGCCCGTGATCGAAGCGTCGACCAAGCTCGGCTACACGGTCACCGCGATTCGTCCGCTCGGCCTGGTGTTGTTGCTCACCACGGTCCTGTTCGCGGTCCCACGCACCGCCGTGCTCGGCGCGCTGCTCCTCACCGCGTATCTCGGTGGAGCGACCGCGACGATGGTGATCGCGGGTCAGCCGTTCTATTTTCCGGTCGTGTTTGGAGTGCTGGTGTGGACCAGCCTCTCGATGCGTCGCCCTGCCCTGCGCACCCTCTGAAGGAGACCGCCATGCGTTTCATGCTCATGCACAAGAACGACCCACACACCGAAGCCGGCGAGAAACCCTCTGCCGCGCTCATGGCGAAGATGGGCGCGTATATCGGCGAGCACCTGCAGCGCGGCACCTTCCTCGACGGTGCCGGCCTCGGCGCGAGCGCGACTCGCACGCGGCTCACGTTCCGGGATGGAACCGCCACGATCAAGAGCGGGCCGTACGAAGGCGTCAACGAGCTCCCGGCCGCGATGCTGCTGCTCACCGTGCGCAGTCACGGAGAAGCGGTGGGCTGGGCCGAGCGCTACGGCAAGATCCTCGGCGACGGCGAGCTCGAGCTCGGTCCGCTCAACGAGCCGTGGGACCTCGGGATGATGCCGAGGCCGCCCGATCCGCCGCTCCGCGTGCTGCTGCTCGAGAAGGCCGATGCCACGAGCGAGCTCGGCGCGCGCAGCGCGAAGCAGAAAGCGGATCTTACCCGCCTCAAGACCGAGATGAAGAAGGCTGGCGTGCTCTCGACCGACGCACAGCTCGCACCGAGCGTGACCGCGAAGCGCCTCCACTTCACCGCGAATCAACTCCGCATCGTCGATGGTCCCTTCGCCGAATCGAAGGAGTTGATCGGTGGGTTCTCGGTGCTGGACCTCGCATCGATCGACGAGGTCATCGTGGAGTGTCGGCGCTACGCCGAGATCCTCGGCGGTACGCTCGAGCTCGACGTCCGCACGTACGAAGAGGCGTTGGGGTAGGCTCCGCGCCAGATGCGCGCCGCCTTGTTTCTCGCTGTCGCTACCTTCGTGGCTTGCGGCAGTGCCACGCCTCCTCCGGCTCCCGCGCCCAAGCCCGTCGCGCCCGCGCCGGTCGCCAAGCCTGAGCCGCTGACCGGCATCTGGCTCGGCGCCTTGAAGGCCGGCTCGGCCGAGCTGCGGGTCCAGATCCGCCTCGACTTCGCCACGACACCGACGAGCTGCGTGCTCGATAGCCTCGATCAGGGAGCGATGGGCGTGCCGTGCACGAACGTCGTCGCAAGCGCGACCGAGGTCTCGCTCGAGGTGCCGCTCGTCAAGGGCGTCTTCAAGGCCGCGATCGCCTCGGATGCAACCACGCTGAACGGCACGTGGTCGCAAGCCGGAAGGCCCGAGCTGCCGCTCGTGCTCGCGCGCCAGGCGACCGCGCTCGAGGCCAAGAAGCCCTCGTTCGATCCGGCGCTGCCCGCTGTCGATGTCGAGAAGCTCGAGGTGGTGCTCGACGAGGATCTGAAGAAGGCCTTGACCGTACAGCTCGCCCCGAAGACCGGAGTGGGCGTGACGATCGGGGTCGTCGAGCACGGCGTGCGCAAGATCTTCAGTTACGGCGACGTCAAGCCCGACTCGGTGTTCGAGATCGGATCGATCACGAAGACCTTCACCGGGCTCGCGCTCGCTCAGATGGTCGAACAGAAGAAGGTAAAGCTCGAAGAGCCGGTCCGCGCACTCCTGCCCGAGGGCACGGTCACCGCGCCTGCGAGTGGCTCCGAGGTCACGCTGCTCGACCTCGCCGCGCAACGCTCGGGCTTGCCGCGGCTACCCGACAACATGAAGCCGGCGGACGTGACCAACCCGTACGCGGACTACGACGCGAAGGCGCTCTACGTCTTCCTCGCGAACCACGGCGTCGCGACGATCGACAAGCCAGTGTTCGGCTACAGCAACCTCGGCGTCGGCCTGCTCGGGCAAGCACTCGCGGATCGCGCGGGCACCACGTACGAGGCGCTCGTTCACAAACAGATCCTCGCGCCGCTCGGCATGCGTGACACGGTCGTGAAGCTCACCCCTGCCTTGGCCAAGCGGTTCGTCGCCGGTCACGCCGCCGGCAATGCGCCGCAACGTGCGTGGGATTTTCAGGCGCTGGCCGGTGCTGGCGCGATCCGCTCGACGGCCGCGGACATGCTGACGTACCTCGAAGCGCAGCTGCACCCCGACAAGCTCACGGGCAAGACCGCCGAAGCCAAGACCTTGCCGGCTGCGATCGCGGCCTCGCACGAGGTTCGCGGCGACGTCGGCGGAGGCATGCACATCGCGCTCAACTGGTTCCAGATCGATGACAAAGGTGCCTACTGGCACAACGGTGCGACCGGTGGCTTCAGCTCGTACGCGTACTTCGATCCGGCGAAGGATTACGCGGTGATCGTATTGTTCAACCGCTCGATCGACGACGGCACCTTCGCCGACGATCTCGGCAAGCACGTCGTGCAGCGCTTGAGCGGCGTCGCGGCCACCTCGCTGTAGCTGCTCGACCACACCTGGCGCGAGCGCACCACGCAGGAACCGGCAGGCTCTGGCAGAACGGCCGAGCTGGGCCCAGCACGTTCGTTGCAACGCCGAGCGCATGCGCCTCTTCGTCCTCGGCCTCGTGTGGTGCGCGGCATGCGCCGGTCCCGTTGGCGCGTGGAAGACGCTCGAGCCGACCGCCGTGCCGGATGACGGCGAGGCGTTCGTGTTGATCGGCGGCGATGCCTTCCATGTCGACCATGTCGAGGAGACCGAAAACGGGCGTTTCCGTGCCCACATCAAGCGCGCGTGGTTGCTGCCGACCGTCGGCGCCGCCGCGATCGCAGACACGAGCACCACGTCCTCCCCCGAGGACTTCGCTCGCCACGCGGGCTGGCAAGAGCTTCACGTCCAGCACGCGAACCTCGATGTTCCGATCGGCGCGGTGCGCAGCGCACGCGCGATCGTCGAGTTCGAACCCGAGCCGGTCTCCAACGAAAGCGATCACGCGCTCCTGCTCGCGACCATGCTCACCGTGCTCGACGTCGTCGACTACGTGATCACGAACTAGCCGCGAAATGCAAGATACGCCGCGAGGACGTCCGCTGGCGCCTCGACCTGCGGATAGTGGCCGACCGCGGCCAAGCGCACGACCTGCGTGGTCGGCCGGAGCTCGAGCAGCCGATCGACCATGTGCGCGCCGCTCACCGGATCCAGCGAGCCATTGATCACGAGCAGCGGCAGCGTTGCCTCCATCAGCGCGCCGACCCAGCGCTCGCGATGTGCGCGCCGCTCCGGCATGTAACTGATCAAGCCTTGCAGCGCGCTCGTGCCGTGGTTCTTCGAGGCCAGCAACCAGAACGAGTGAAGCTCCGCAATCGAGGGCGGCTTCGCGAAGACCGCCGCGAAGGTCTTCGCGAACGTGCGCTCGTTGGTGAGCTTCGCGATCAGCGGTCCGAGCGGGGACGCGAGCAACCTCTGGATCAGCCGCGGCCGATGGGTCTCGGGGAGTAGGCCGCCGTTCAAGAACGCGATCGAATCGAGCGCGGCCCCGCGTGCGAGCAGCTCCTGCCCGACCGTCACGCCGTAGTCGTGGACCAGTGCGTGGCAGGTCGCGACTCCGAGCTGGGCGAGCAGTGCCTGGACCAGATCGGCTTGCTCGAAGATCGAATAGCGATGGCCTCGCGGCTTCGCCGATTCTCCGAAGCCGAGCATGTCGAGCGCGATCACGTCGTAGCGCGCGGTGAGCGCGGGCCACAGCTGGACCCAATCCCAGCTCGAGGTCGGATACCCGTGCACGAGCAAGAGCACCGGACCGCGACCTTCACGACGATAAAAGATCCGATGACCACGTAGCGTTACGAAGGTGCCCGCTTCGCGCCATGCATCGATCGAAAGCACGCCTCGTCATAGCCCATGTTCGAACCCGCGGTACGCTAGCGCGCGGTCCCCATGAACTCTCTCCTCGCGACCCTAGCTCTCGCCGCGTGCGGCACCTCCGGTGGCTCTGCGCCCACCGGAATTTCGGGCTGCAACGCCGAGCTCTCCGGCAACGTCGTCGAGTCGAGCTGGTCGGAGAAGAACTGCCCCGTGCTCGTTGCCGCGCAAGGCGACACCCTGCTCCAATTCGAGCTCCCCTCGAAGGCGCTGCGCGGTAACGTCGCGATCACGGTCGATCTCGGTCGCGCACCCACGCCGGGTGCGTTCAATTCGGGCACCACCGAGCGGTGGAGTGCGACCGGCACCAAGCTCGCCGGCGCGTGCGTCTTCGACGCCGGCAACCACCCGACACCGACCGGCGACTTCGTGCTCGATCTGTCGGCGATCGACCGCACGACCGCGCACGGCACGCTCTCGCTTCATATGGTGGTGCTGCCCGGCGCCTCCAACGACGGCAGCGCCTGCGGCAGCGGCACCACCGAGCAGCTCCAGCTTCGGTTCTAGCGGGTCGCGGCGTTGAGCCCAGCTGCGAGGCGAAGGAGCAGACCGCGCGGAAAGAACCGCATCATGAACGTGTGCAGCTTGTTCATGAAGCCAGCGACCGCGAGTGGTCGCCCCGCGACGAGCGCCTGGTACCCGACGCGAGCCACGTCCGGCGAGCTCATCACGCCATTGCCCTGAAAGATCTTCGAATCGGTCGCACCGGCGGTAGCCGCGTAGCTCGTGCGGGTCGGCCCGGGACACAACGTCGTCGCGGTCACACCGGTGCCGCGGAGCTCGTACGCGAGCGCCTGCCCGAGACTCACGACATAGGCCTTCGTCGCGTGGTAGACGGCGGCCCCCGGTCCCGGAAGGAAGCCTCCGACCGATGCGACGAGCAGCACGCGCCCACGCTTGCGCGCGAGCATCCCCGGAAGCACGAGCCGCGACAGCTCGGTCAGCGCGACCATGTTGAGTTGCATCATCTCGGCGTCGCGCGCGACATCGGAGCTCGCGAACGCACGGTTATCCCCGAACCCCGCGCTGTTCACGACCACGTCGAGGTCACGAACCCCGAGCGCGGCCAACTCCGCGAGCAGCCTCGCCGCGGCGCCGGCCACCCCGAGGTCGCACGCGATCACGCGCGACGCAGCGCCCAGGCGCTCGAGCTCGGAAGCGAGCGCGTGAAGCGGCTCGGGCTTGCGACCTACGAGGACGAGATCGTGACCATCGCGCGCCAGCTCGCGCGCGAGATCAGCGCCGATCCCGCTCGATGCGCCTGTCACGAGTGCCAGCGGACGCGAAGTCTTCGAGATGCTCATGTAAGAGAGCATTACATAAGAACCAGAGCCGACAAGCCCGAATGTGAGTCTATTTTACATCCAGCTGGAGCACGTGCCGCAGCACCCCTCTCAGGAGCTCGCCGCGCGGCAGCCCGTGCTCGAGCTCGGAGAACGCCGCGTCCGAGGACAGGACCGCGAACCCGTGCACGGTCGCCCAGAGGGCCGCGGTCACCGTCACGCGCTTTGCCGCCGTCGCCCGCTTGCCTGCGATTTGCAGCGTCGCCGCCGAGAGCGTGGCATACGCGCGATCGGCCGCGACCTCGAGGTCCGGATACCTCGCTTTGTCGAGACCCGCCTCGAACATCGCGCGAAAGTGCGCGCGATGTGCCCGACCGAACTCCACGTACGCGATCGCCATCGCCAACATCGCGTCGCCGGGCTTACTCGCCGCGGCGGCGGCTTCGAGCTCGGTCACGAGCATCGCGAATCCGAGCGCCGCGATCTCCGCTAGCAGCGCCTCGCGGTCCGCGAAGTGCCGATACGGCGCTCCGACGGTGACGCCCGCGGCCTTCGCCGCGTCGCTCATCGTGAAGCCATGGACGCCGTGGCGATCGATGAGCTCGAGGCTGCCGAGGACGAGCGCGGCCTTGAGGTCGCCGTGATGGTACGTGCGTCGGCGGGGGGACCTGGGGGAAGCCATCGCAGCGAGTGGCTTGCACAATAGCAGGAACGCACCGCGAAACAGGGCGCGCAGATCCGGTAGCGTGCGGGCGATGTTTTCGCCGCCCCGCCAACCGAAGGTCGTCCTGTTCGCGTTCACGCGAGGTGGCACGCGAGGCGGCACCACGCATCCGGGCACGCAGCTCGTGACGCGCGCGATGGATCCGGCGTGGTTCGATGCTTGGCGGCGTGGCTCGTTGCGCACGATCGCCGAACAGGATCTCGGTGCGAAGCTCGCCGATCTCGATGCATGCGACACCGCGCACGTGATCACGAGCGAGCCGCGCGACGTGACCGACCACGGTTATCTCGAAGCCGCATGGGCGCTCGTGCGCGAGCTCGATCCGCTCGTCATCCTCGATGCGATCGCGATGCGATACCTGCCGGCAGCCCCCACCGAGCTCGACATCGCGAACGAGTTTCGCCTCGTCTTCGAGACCGATGCGGTCGGCAGCGATCGCGCCCACGCGCTACACACCCGCGGGATGCAGAAGTTCGGCGCGCCCGATCTGATCGCCCTGTGCACGGATGCGGATGCACCGCTGGTCGGCCAGGCGATCCGCGAGCTCGCCGAGCACGTCGCGCGCGGCACCGATCTGGCGACGCCGCGCCACGCACTCGAAGTCGCGCCCGGCGTGCGGTGGCTCGTCGTGCCGGATGTCGACGGCGTCGGCGCGCTCTTGCAGCTCGGCAACGAAGCCCGCATGATCGTCGACGAGGACGGCCGACACCTCGTGGCGCTCGTTACCCCGATCAGCTAGCCGCGAATCGCGCGAATACTCGCGTAGATCGCTTCGTGCGTCGCCGGGCAGCCGAGCGGCACCTCGAGTCCCACAGGGCCGAACTGCGCGATCGCATCGCGAATCGCCTCGCGCACGCTGATCGCGAGCATCAATGGCGGCTCGCCGACGGCCTTGCTGCCATGGATCACGCCAGGCTGGGCCGCCTTCTCGAGCAAGCTGACCCGGAAGTCCGCCGGTGCGTCGCCGATCGTCGGAATCTGATACGTGCTCGCGGAGTGCGAGAGCAAGCGCCCGGCCTTGTCCCACTTGAGCTCTTCGCCGGTGAGCCAACCCATGCCCTGCACGAACGCGCCCTCGATCTGGCCGCGATCGATGTTGCGATTGAGCGAATCTCCGACGTCCTGCAGGATGTCGACGCGCAGGACGCGCTTCATGCCGGAGAGCCCGTCGACCTCGACCTCGCTCACCGCGACGCCATACGCGTAGTAGTAGAACGGCGTGCCCTTGCCGGCGCCCTTGTTGTACGCGATGCCGGGCGTGCGATAGAAGCCGCTCGCGGACAGCGACACTTGCATGACGTGCGCGCGATCGGCGACCTCGTAGAACGGCACGAACACCTCCGGCCGCGCGCGCAGGGCCACGCGGCTGTCCGCGAACACGAGGTCGGCCTGATCGATCACCGCGCCGATCCGCGCCGCGAGCAGCTCCGCGGCGACGGGCAGCAACCGCGCGCGCAGCTGATCGCAAGCATTCTTCACCGCCGCACCGTTGAGATCCGCGCCGCTCGAGGCGGCGGTCGCCGAGGTGTTCGGGACCTTATCGGTGCGCGTCTTCATCACGCGCACGTGCTCCATCGAGACGCCGAGCTCGCGCATCGCGACGCCGCGCATCTTCGTCGAGAGCCCCTGCCCCATCTCGGTGCCGCCGTGGTTCACCTGGACCGATCCGTCGCGATAGATCAGGACGAGCGCGCCGGCCTGGTTGAGGAACGACGCGGTGAACGAGATGCCGAACTTGACCGGCGTCATCGCGAGGCCACGCTTCTGGTGCACGTGCGTGGCATTCCACGCGGCCTGCTCGGCGCGCCGCTCGACGAGCTGCGCGTCGCGCGCGAGCTGGTTCCACATCATCGGCAGCCGGTTATCACCGAGCGGCTGACCGTAGTGAGTCGTATTGGTCTCGCCCTCACCGCGATAGAGGTTGCGCGCACGTACGACCTCGGGCGCGAGGCGCAGCTGGCGCGCGATCCGGTCGAGCGCCTCCTCGATCACGAGCATGCCCTGCGGTCCTCCGAAACCGCGGAACGCCGTGTGCGAGACGTGGTTGGTGCGACCGACGCGCCCGGTGAAGTGAACCGCTGGAATGTAGTAGCCGTTGTCGAGATGGAACAAGGCGCGATCGAGGATCGACTCCGAGAGATCGAGCGCCCAGCCGCCGTCGGACACCAGCTCGACCTTCGCGGCCGTGAGCGTGCCCTCCGCATCGAACCCGACCTCGTAGCGGCCCCAGAACGGATGGCGCTTGCCGGTCACGGTCATGTCGACATCGCGGTCGAGCTGGATCCGCACGGGTCGCTTCGTGATCGTCGCGGCGAGCGCGACCAGCGCAGCCCAGCCGTTGCCCTGGGTCTCCTTGCCGCCGAAGCCGCCACCCATACGTGGCGCCTCGACGACGACCTTGTTGCGCGCCACGTGGAGCACGTGCGAGACGATTCCCTGGATCTCGGAGGGATGCTGGGTCGACGAGCACACGAAGATATCGTCGTCGTCGCCGCACTCGGCCCACGCGGCCTGCGCCTCGAGATAGAAGTGCTCCTGGCCCCCGATCTCGAGCTCGCCACGTAACGTGTACGGGCTCCCGGCGAGCGCCGCATCGCAATCACCGCGGCGGATCACGTGCGGATCGGTGTGAAAGCTCGCTGTTTCGATCGCCCTGGCGATCGAAAGGATCGCGGGCACCGGCGCATACGTGACCTCGACCGCCTTCGCCGCGGCCTTGCACGCCTCGAGCGTCTCGCCGACGACGACCGCGATCAGCTGACCGTGATAGTGGACCTCGCCCGTCGCGAGCATCGGCTCGTCCTTGCGGATCGCACCGACATCGTTCTGCCCGGGCACGTCGGCCGCTGTCAGCACGCAGACCACGCCTGGCATCGCACGTGCCGCGGTCGTGTCGAGGCACGTGATCATCGCGTGCGCTTGTGTCGACATCACCGGCCACATCTCGAGCATCACGCGCCGGCGCGCTTGATCATCGACGTAGATCGCGGAGCCGGTGACATGCCCGATCGCGCTCTCGTGCGTGAGCGCGAAGCCCTGCTCGGTCGCCTCGGCGCGCTGCGGATACGGCGTCCCGGTCTCGAACTCGAGCTCTGCCTCGGGCTCGCCGAGCCAGAACTTCTCGAACAGGCTGACGATCAAGCCCTCGCGGAACGCGACTCCCGAGCGCACGTCGTCGATCGGTTTGAATTCGCTCGCCAGTACGACCTGCGCCGCGCGCATGGTCGGCTCGTTCCACCGCTTGCCGAGCAGAAATGCTTCGGTCGCGCGCGCCCGTACCGGGGTTGGACCGACGCCGCCGTACGCCAACCGCGCATGCGTGACGTGGCCCACCGGATCGAGATCGACGACAAACCCCGCCGACACGATCGCGATATCGAGCTCGCGCCGCTTCGACACCTTGTACGCTTCGACGAGCCGCGGTCCACGCGGACGCGGGATCAGGATCGCTTCCACGAGCTCGTCGCGCGCGAGCACGGTCTTGCGGTACGCGGTGAAGAACTCGCCGAGCGCGACCGTGCGCGGCCCGCGCGGCCCGACGAGGCGGACCTCGGCATCGAGCGAGAGCAACACCGGCGCCATGTCACCGATCGGCGAGGCGGTCACCAGGTTGCCCGCGAGCGAGGCGCGATTGCGGATCGTCCGCGATGCGAACACCCGCAACATCTTGGCGAGCGAAGGAAATTCGCCGCCGAGCGATTCCTCGAGCGCGGTGAGCGAGGCCGCGCCACCGACGACGAGATGCGTCGCGGTCTTCGTGATCCGGACGAGCTCCGGCACGCCATCGGTCGCGATCAGCGCCGGGAAGCTGCGCCCGAGCTTGTTGATGTAGACCCCGATCTCGGTCGCACCGCAGATCAACTCGGCCTCCGGCATCGCCGCGCGCACCGCGACGAGCTCGGACAAGGTGGTCGGCCGGTGGAACGTGCCGTCCGCCGCGTAGTCGAGCGCCGGCAGCGGCTGAACCTCGCGCTTCAAGCGGATCTGGAACACGTCGTCCGCGTTCCGCGTACGTTGCGCCTCCCCGAACGCGTCGCGGATCGGGCGATAGCCGGTGCAGCGACACAGATTGCCGTTCAGCTGATCGTTGACCTGCCACGACTCGTGGAGGTCGTCGCGGTAGTAGCCCTCGAACATCGAGGCGATGAAGCCGGGCGTGCAGTACCCGCACTGCGAGCCGTAGTGCTTGACCATCGCGGCTTGCACCGGGTGCAGCGCCTCGCGCGTACCGATGCCCTCGACGGTCACGATCTCGCGTCCGGCGATCATCGGCAGGAGCGCGATGCAGCTATTGATCGCGCGATACGTGGGCTGGCCGCTCGCGGTGCGCTCGACGAGCGCGACCGTACACGCGCCGCAATCACCCTCGGCGCAGCCCTCCTTGCTACCGGTGTGACCGTGGTGGCGAAGGTAGGTCAGCAACGACTGATTCGTCGACTCGCCCACCACCCGCACGACCGTACCGTTCAGGGTGAACTCGAATGAGCTGGGACGGTCGAGCATCGGAACTACTTCTCCACGCCGAGCATAGCCCAGGAGGGTATGCTCGGTGGGTGAGCTCCCTCGTCGATCGCCTCGCGTCCTACGCTTCGTACCACCGCGACAAGCGCAACATCGCGACGCACTTCGTCGGGATTCCGATGATCCTCGTCGGCGCGCAAGCCGGGCTCGCGAAGATCGGCATCGGGCCCCTCAACCTCTCCGTCGGCGCGACCGCCCTCGCCTCGCGGTACTACCAGAAGATCGACCCGCAGTGGGGCAAGGCCATGACCACCGTCCTGGGTGTCAGCTGCGCGGCCGGAAACGCGATCGCGGCGATGCCGTTCCCGCTGTGGGCCGGGACCGCGGGTGGCTTGTTCGTCGGTGGCTGGGCGCTCCAGTTCGTCGGCCATCTCTTCGAGGGCAAGAAGCCCGCGTTCATGGACGACCTCAAGGGCCTGCTCGACGGCCCGCTGTTCTTGATGGCCGAGGCAGCGTTCGCCATCGGGCTCGCGCCCGAGCTCAAGGCCGAGATCGAGCGCCTCGCGGGTCCCACTCGCTGGGGCAAGGCCGTCGAGGCCACCCCCGATCTCGCGGCGGCATAGGATCGCTCCGAGATCAACAACGAGCCGGCCATGCGGAGACCAGCTTGATCATCAGACGAGCGCTGACCGCCGATACCGAGATCCGCGACGGTACGACGTACGCGCTCGATCCTGACATGAGCGAGGCATCTCACGCCGCATGTGCGAACACTCCACGAACACGCGTGCGGTCGGACTGTGGCAATCGCTCGGCTTCGCGACGCTCGGCCGGCTACCGCGCCTGCATCCGACCGCGGGCTACGTCGATGCGCTCGTGATGCATCGAGAGCTCGCATGATCACGCCCGTGCGCGAGCTCGCGCAACTCGCAGACGTGCGGCGGCTGTTCGAGGCCTACCTCGCCTCGTTGACGTTCGATCTCGATTTCCAGGGCTTCGCCGACGAGCTCGCGACGCTGCCCGGCAAGTACGCGCCACCGCGCGGCGAGCTGCTGCTCGGCGAGCTCGCGGGCCGCAGCGTCGGCTGCGTCGCGCTGCGCGACCTCGGCGATGGGGTGTGCGAGATGAAGCGGTTGTTTCTCGAGCCGGCGGCGCGCGGGCACGGGCTTGGCAAGGCGCTCGTCGCCGCGATCATCGAGGCCGCACGCGCGCGCGGCTACGCGGTCATGCGGCTCGACACCGCCGCTGCTTCGATGGGGCCGGCGGTGGCGCTCTACCAGAGCTTCGGCTTCCGCGAGATCGCAGCGTACACGCCGAACCCCCTACCGGACGCGCTGTTCCTCGAGCTAGCGCTCTGAGCCGACGTCCTCGATCAGAAGATCGCAGGTCCCGCGCAGCGGTTGTTGATGCACGTCGCACCGTCGGTGACATCGCAGCAATCGGCGTCGACCTGGCACGTCTCGTCGATCTGCGAGCAACCAGGCGGTTGTTCGACGCACGACAGTACGGGGTTGCCATCGGTATCGGTCGAGGTCTCGCGGCAGAAGCCGGTGCAACAGTCCGCACCCGATTCGCAGGTGTCGCCATCCGGGTGACACACGTCGAGCGACGCGTACGCACGCATGTTGCCCGCGTCGAGCTCTTGGCCATCGAGATAGAACGCCGGGTGACTCGGATCGCCGACGCCGTGATAGTTGAGATCGATCGCCGCGACCCAGATCTTCTTGCGCTTGCTCGGCGTCTCGACGCCGTTGACCGTACCGCCCCACTCGTTGTCCGTGCCGGCGACCGTGCCGCCCGGCGCGAGCGTGTTGCCGTAGGCGCGGCGACTCGTGAACATCACCCAGTAATAACCACCGACCGGCACCGGCAACACGCTCGGCTCGTAGTTACGGCGGTTCTCTTCGGCCGAGCCGTACGGCAGGTACGAATCGGTGCCGTTCGCCATCCAGCCGTTCATCGCCGCGAGGGCGTGGACGGACATGTCCATCGTATCGACGAGCTTGATCTCGGCGTACGACGCGCCACCGTTCGAGCCGTACACGGTGTCGAACCGATCACCCTCGTGATAGACGACGCCCTTACCATCGGGGAAGTAACTCGGCCACGCGGCGACACCCGTCGTCACCGTGCGCAGCGTGGTCATCGTGCCGAACGTCGGCGGCGTGGTCGTCCAATCGACATCCATCGCCGAGAGCTTCTTCGCGGCCGCGTCGCCCGAGCTGAACGCGAGGTGCTTGCCATCCGGCGAGAACGCCGGGCTCTGCGCGTACGAGACCTGCGCCGTGAATGTCGGCGCCGCAACCGAAACACCGGTCGCCGTATCGACGAGGCCCGAAGTCCACGGACCCGCGAGCCCACGCGGATTCGGCCCGCTCGAGGGCACGCCGTTCGTGATCATCATCGCGCCATCCGGGGCGAGCGCACCGAACGCGAACTTGCGGCCCTCCGCGTCCTTGAACTTCTGGACGGCGGTGTTCGTGGTCGAGAGCTGGAACGAACCGCTATCGAGTGGGTTGTTCGTCGACCAGTTGATCCCCGCGGCGACGGTGCTGCCATCGGCGCTCACCGAGTGACACACGGTGCACTGGCCGATCATCACGGTCGCCGGCGAGCCGGGCTTCAACCGCATGATCGCGCCCGTGCTCGTCGAGGCCGATTTGTACGTGTTGTAGTAGATGCTGCCTTTCAAGTTGCCTTGCGCGATGTGCCAGGTCTCGGCGACCGGGCCGGTGACCGCGGTACCGGTCATCTTCGTCGCCTTCACGACAAAGTCATCCGTGCCGCCCGCGGAGCTCTGCGCGGCCTTCCACACCGCGTCCGGTAGATGAGCCTGCGCCGGCGTCGTGCCCGCGTAGTAGCCGACATACGAGAAGTCCGCGACGTCGACGGAGATCCGCATCGCGTTCGTCGTGCCACCAGCGAGCTGGAGGAACGGGCTCGGGATGTTCCGCGGGAACACCGTCTTGTCGTACGGGTAGAGCCACTTGAAGCTCGCGTCCGCAGTACCGCCCGCATCGAGGTTCGTCAGGGTGGCGGCGTCGAGACCGCCGGCGTTGTCGACGATCTTGGTCTGGACGTGCAGCGTCGTCGACGCCGAGTAATTGCCGTACCGCACGGACACCTTGACCGTGCCTGCCATGTAGCCGAGCGACTTGAACATGCCGGTTTGATCGATCAAGCCGAGCTTGACGTCCTCGATCGACCACACCGGGTTCGTCAATGCCTGACCGTCGAGCGCGGCGGTGAAGCCGAGCGTCTGCGGGGTGCCAGTCACGAGCATCATCGGATCGAGCGGCGCGATCGTGAGCACGCGCGCCTGCGAGGAGCCGGTGCCAGCATCATCACTACCGGTTGTCGACGTGCCACCGTCGGCGGGTTGATCATCGCCGTTCGCGCCCGTGTGGTGGGCGCAGCCTGCTGCGAAGAGTGTCGCTACCAACAGTCGCGATACGGCCATTGGAAGCAGTATGCAGAGTTGCGATGAAGTGTTGAGGTACGACTCGGCTAAGCTGCGACGATCGCTAGGTGGTTCGGTGTGACCGAGCGCGGTGGATGTGCGCAGGGAGCGACTAGGTCCGGGTCGCGGGTGCGAGCAGCGCCGCCGCGACGTACAACCCCGCCGCCAGCAACAACGCCTGCGTCGAGCCCGCGACCCGCAAGGCGAGCACCGCGACGATGCCGCCCGCGACCGAGGCCGCGCCGTTGATCGCCCACAAGCTCGCGATCCGATTCTCCGGTTCGCCGTGGTGCGCGAGCAAGACCGGAAAGGGCCCGCCGATCGCGAGTCCGGCGGGCGCGAGGACCGCGGCGATCAGCAGCATGCGAGCCGCGTTGCTCGAGATCGCATCGAGCCACGCGAGGTCCCGCACGAATAGCGCCGTCACCGCGATCGCGAGCCCCGCGACCAGGCACGCCCACGTCACGCCGCGCGCTCTCCGACGCCATCGATCGCCGAATATCAGCGCGCCGATCGCACTCCAGCCGAGCAAGCAGAACAGCACGAACGAGACCGCATACAACGTGCCGCCTGCAGCAAGCGTGAAGCGCTGGATCAGCGCGAGCTCGACGCACAGGTAGGCGGCACCGAGCGCGCTCGCGACCGCGGCCGGACGAGCGATCGCATGCGCGTCGCGCAGCCGCTCGATCACCAGCACCACCACGAGCACGAAGGCACCGACCAGCACCCACAAGCGCTCGGGCTCGGCGAGCGCCGTCGCCGCGAGCCCCTTGGTGTTCTGGAAGAAGTAGGGCCGATCGTCGTGCACCGGCGCCAGATCGTCGCGCCCCGTGGCACCGAGCTTTGCTGGATCGAGGAGCTCGCGAGCGCGCTCCGGCGGATCACCGGGCGCCCATAACAGCTCCGCGGGCTCCTGATCGAGCGCGTCGGCCGTATCGAGCGGCATCGGTGTCGCTCGCACCACCAACATGAAGCGGTACGCGGTGCCCGGTCGCGGATCGTGGAGCACGACGATGCCATCGAGAGCACGGGTCACGCCGCTGCGCTCGAGCGCTTCGATCACCGTGAGCAGCTGGCGATACGCGTTCCCCGGATCGCTGTGGATGAGCACGAGCACGCCGGTCGGCGTGAGCCGGCTCAGGTACAGCTGCACCGCCTCGACCGTATAGAGCTGCGCCTCCATTCCAGCCGGTTGCGCGTTACCATTTCCGGTCAGCGCGAGCGCGAGCTCGATCAGGTCGTAGCGCTCGCTCGTATCGGCGAGATGGCGGCGCGCATCCTCGGTGAACAGCCGGACACCTGGCTGGTGATAGACGTCACCCGCGAAGTGCCGCCAGCGCGCGAGCACCTGCGGAATCGCCGGATTGACCTCGACCGCATCGACGCGCGAAGCGCCGTATTTCTTGGCGAGCCACACGCTCGCACCCGCACCCGCACCGAGCACGAGCACGTGATCGGGGTGCAGCGCGCGATAGGGCAGCGACATCAGGAGGCCCCACGTACGCTCGAACGCGCCCGCCTTTGCCTGCGCTGCTCCGATCATGTAGGTCGGGCTCATGCCGTCGGTGAACACGCCGAGCCGCTCGCGATCATGGGGTACGCGATGCACGTCGAGTCGCCCGAGCGGGCTCCAGGCCGAATCGACGACGTCGTGGATCGACGCGCCAGCCTCGACGATCGCCTTCTCCGAGCGCGGCCCGGAGGCGAGCAGCACCTCGAGCGGTCCATCGGGCAGCGACCGCCCCACCACCAAGAGCACGAGGTGCGCGAGTGCTGTCACCAGCACGATCCGCGAGCGCGCGAGCACGTACGCGAGGACGCAACCGATCAGCCCGAGCACGGCCATGATCTCGATCGGTCCGAGTGGTCCGAGCAGCCGTGGCGTCACGAGGCACCCACACGCCGCCGCTCCGAGATCGTAGGCATACGTGGTTCGCGCGGCCGCGCTACCTCGGGCGGCATAGGCCTCCGAGATCAACATCCCTGCACATCCAAAAGGCGCGATCGCGATCACGACGATCGCGACGAGCGGTGCGCCGGCCGTGGCGACCGCCGCGAGCGCGAACAAGCTCGCGGCAAGCCCGAGCGCCGCGCGACCGGGCTCGGCCCACCAGGCGACGCGCAACCGCAGCGCTGCGCCGACTCCCAACCCGAGCAACGCGATCGAGAGCGCCGTCGAGGTCGCGTGCGAGCTACCGATGTATGCGAACAGCCGCGTCGACGTCAACTCGAGGACGAGCGTCACGAACGTGACGACCGTGATGGTCGCGATCGGGCGGGCCGTCACGGACAGCCGGTCGTGGCGATCGGGAACGTACTCACGATGAACCCCTGCTCGTCATAGGCGGGACAGATCGCGAGCCCCGCGAGGACGAACGGCCCCGTGCAGCTGTCCTGTTCGGTCCACCGCACCGGGCCCGCGTCGAGCTCTACCGACTCGAACACCGATGCCTCGTGGTCGACGGTAAACACGTAGTGCGTCACGATCGCTCCGCTGGGGTCGACGTAGATCCACGAGGCCACGGCGCGGGTACCGCTCGCGAGCGCATCGTTCATGCACGAGATGCCCTGATCGATCGGCACCAGCGGCAACCCGCCGATCGGCGTGGTCGCGCAATCGTTGTACTGCCAACAGATGATCTCGATGCGCGCGTCGAGCTTCGCGACCCGGTCCTGTGGCGTCGGCTCGTCGGCGCAGCCGGCCAGCCCGGCTAGCACGAGAACGAGCAGCCCGACCCGCATCACGTCGACTGGGAGCTGCTTGCCATTGGACGCGAGAGTACCCCTACGCGCCGGCGGCGATGGCGTTCGCGAGCCTCGGATATGTCGGCGCGAAGGCGTCGCCGCGGAGAACTCTGGCAGGATGCCGACCATGGAACGCGTGCTCGGCATCGGCGGTGTTTTCTTCAAATCGAAAGACTCCAAGGCACTCGGCGCTTGGTACGCGAAGCACCTCGGCCTTCCGGTCGACCCCACCTACGGCCACGCCGCATTCGAGAACGAAGGCACGAGCCAGACCGTGTGGTCGCCATTCGCGGCCGACTCGACCCACTTTCCGAACGCGCTCATGATCAACTATCGCGTCAAGGATCTGCGCGCCATGCTCGCGCAGCTCCGCGAGGCCGGCGTTGCGGTCGAGGACAAGGTCGACGAGAGCGACTTCGGCGCGTTCGGGTGGTTTACCGATCCAGAAGGCAACCGCGTCGA
Source organism: Kofleriaceae bacterium (assembly GCA_025357755.1). GTDB lineage: Bacteria > Myxococcota_A > Polyangia > Haliangiales > Haliangiaceae > JABFXX01. The sequence goes on from JANXOP010000375.1 coordinate 25,023, forward strand.
GCTCTGGCAGCCGCCCGCCTAGACCACGAGGTTCGTACCCAGACCCGCAACCGCCCACGCGGCCCACTCGCGATGCTTCTTCGCGAGCTTCGGTGCGAACGTCATACGAGCGCGCTCCGATTTCGGCATGCCTTCGACGAAGGCAGCGAGCGCGGTACCGTACGGCGTCGGCCGGAAGATCGCGGACAGCACCCAGCCATCGCTCGGGCTCTCGCGCTCGAGATGGAGGCCGCTGAACGTGAAGACGCACAGGCTGCGCATCGCTGACTTGTTCTTCGCCCACGCCTTGATGAACCAGATCGGCACCTCGAGCACGGAGAATTCGGCATGCCGAACCGTCGCCCAATGTGGTGCCTTCGCCGCGGCCGCCCAGGCCTCACGCGGGACCTTGCGCTTGTCGAGCCGCACGAAATCGAGAAAGCCATTCACGAACCCGAAGCAATGCTTCTTCTGCAAGGTGCTCCCGATCCGGGCGAGCGGTCCGATGAAATCCTCGGTGTGCTCGGCGAGCACCTCCGCTGCACTCGCACGCAACGCCTTGCCCACGGGCCCGGACTGCTTGGCGAGCTGCGATGCGATCAGCGTGCCCCACGGGTGATGGACCTCGAGCAGCGCATCGGCGACGACCGAACGCAGCGCCAGGTCCGACGGATCCGCGAACACCGGCGCGACGAGCTTCAACGGATTTCTGGCCGCCACCCCTCGACGATATCTCGATCCAAACCCGTGTACGCTCCGAAGCGCGCAGGTCGATCGACCCTCGAAGGCTCGCGCTACGCGGTCAGAAATTCCCGATTCCGATTGATGAGCCACGACCGACATGGTTCGCTCGTCACGTGCTTCGCGAGACCCGCCCCCGCGCCGCGTTGCCACTCTTCACGGGCGCGCACAAATCTCGTGCTGCGCGAGCCCGCACCCGGCGAGCCCTTCGATCACGGCATCTTCGAACTGATCGTCGAACCCACGAACGGAACCTCATGCAGCTAGAGCCCTGCCCTCATTGCCTCGAACCTTCAACGCGCCTGGCGCCGGCCACGCGGCTCGGTCGCGCAGCGATCTTCGCGTTCGGCGTTGCCGCAGCGCAAGGCTGCGGTGACAACCTCGTCGTGCGGGTCCCCGATGCCGGTGCCAAGGCGGTGGACGCGCCTCCCGATGCGTTCGTCGACGATGGCGGCGGAGTTCCGATCTACGCGGCCGCTCCGACCCCGGACGCCGGCACCAAGCAAGGCTAGCCCGATGAAGATCGCTCTCGTCGCATTCGCACTCGCATTCGCATTCTCGATCGCCACCGCTCAGACGGTCGCCAACCCTGCACCGATCCTCGACCAGCTCGTCCAGACGCACTACCTCCGAGAGGTCGCACTCTCTCCCGATGGCTCGAGGGTCGCGTGGACCGAGCGGATCTTCGAGAAGGGGCGCGATACCGGTCGGACCTCTGTGATGTGGATGACGACCGATGGCACCACGAAGCCCGCGAAGCTCGGCGAAGGCGAGTCGCTCGCGTGGGCGCACGACAGCCGCCGCATCGGCTGGATCGACAAGCAGCTCTACGTCGCGACGACCGGTCGCGGTGCGACCGGCCACGCGCTCACCAAACTCCAGGGCACGCTAGCCTCGCCCGTGTGGGCCCCGGATGACACGCGCGTCGCGGTCCTCTTCGCCGAGCACAACGTGGGAGGCGGTCCACTGCACGCAGAACCGGTCGAGACCGGCGTGATCGGTGGCGCGATCCACAACCAGCGCATCACGATCGTCGATGGCAAGAGCGGCGTCGCGAAGCCGGTCTCGCCCGAGGACCTGCATGTCTACGAGCTAGCGTGGTCGCCCGATGGCAAGACCTTCGCACTCACCGCCGCGCCCGGACCGGGCGACAACAACTGGTGGGCCGCGAAGCTCTACACCCTCCCCGTCGTCGGCGGAACGCCATCGCTCGTGTTCACCTCGGCGTTGCAGATCGCGCAACCTAGCTGGTCACCCGACGGCGCGACGATCGGTTTCATCGAAGGCTTGATGAGCGACGAGGGCGCCACCGGCGGCGACATCGTGACGGTCGCGTCGACCGGCGGCAAGGCAACGAACCGCACGCCGAACCGGCGGACCACCCCGAATGCCTTCGCGTGGCTCTCCGCGACGCAGCTGATGACGATCGAGTACACGCCGGCGGGCTCGTCGCTCGGAACGCTCGATGTTTCGACCGGCAAGAGCGAGCTCGCGTGGTCCGGAGAGGAGAGCGTTCACGAGGGCGCGTGGCCGAACATCTCCACATCGCGGGATGGCAAGACCGTCGCGATCATTCGCAGCGACTACCAGCATGCGCCCGAGCTCTGGGTCGGGCCGCCCAAAGCCCTCGTGCAGCTCACGCACCTCAACGAGGCGCGCAAGCCGATGTGGGGACAAGCCAAGACGATCACCTGGAAGAGCGATGGCTACTCCGTCTCGGGGCACCTGCTCTACCCTCGCGACTTCGACGCAGCGAAGCGGTATCCGATGATCGTCTGGCCGCACGGCGGCCCCGCCGGCATCGCGCTCCCCGAATGGCCCGAGCCCGCCCTCGAGCCCGCCGTGATGGCGGGGCTCGGCTACTTCGTGTTCCAACCCAACCCACGTGGCAGCTACGGCCAGGGCGAAGCCTTCGTGCGTGGCAACGTCAAGGACTTCGGCGGTGGCGATCTGCGCGACGTGATGGCGGGGGTCGACGCGGTACTCGCGCAGGCGCCGATCGATCCCGCGCGGCTTGGCATCCACGGTTGGAGCTACGGCGGCTACATGACGATGTGGACGATCACCCAGACGAACCGCTTCAAGGCGGCGATCGCGGGTGCCGGAATCTCGAACTGGCAGAGCTACTACGGTCAGAACTCGATCGATCAATGGATGGTTCCGTACTTCGGCGCCACCGTGTACGACGACCCGGCCGTCTACGCGAAGAGCTCGCCGATCACGTTCGTCAAGAAGGTGAAGACACCCACGTTGATCGTCGTCGGCGAACGCGACGGCGAATGCCCGGCCCCTCAGTCCTACGAGCTGTGGCATGCGCTGCACGTGCTCGGCGTGGCGACGGAGCTCGTCGTCTATCCAGGCGAAGGCCACATGTTCGTCGATCCGAACAACAAGCGCGCCTTGATCGAGCGCGCCGCCGCCTGGTTCGATAAATACCTTCGCTGATGCGGAAGGATCGGAGCGCGTGAAGATTCGCGTCGAAGTTCCGCGGCTCGAGCCGGCGATCGCCGAGCTCCTCGCGCGCGCCGGTCATACGCTCGATCGCGAGACCTGGGACCTCGCCCTCGTCGCCACGCCCGAGGCCGCGCGGCGGCTGCGGGCCGAGTTTCCAACCGCCGCGATCATCGTCGTGACAAAGATCGGCGATGTCGCCGCGCGGATCCGAGCGCTCGAAGTCGGCGCGGATGATGCGTTCGATCCGAGCTTCGCGCCGTCGCAGATGATGGCGCGGGTCGGCGCGGCGGCGCGGCGCGCGGCACTCACGCCACCCCCGCCGGACGTCGTCGCGATCGATGGGTGCACGATCGATCTGTCGGCCTCGACAGCGAGCCGTACGACCACGGTCCCGCTGACCACGCGCGAGGTCGAGATCGTGCGCTGGCTCGCGAGCCGAGCTGGCCAGATCGTGTCGCGCCAGGAGCTCCTGCAACACGTGTGGCGTGTCGCGGCCGGCTCCGAGACGCGCGCGGTCGACGTCGCGATCGCAGGCCTCCGCCAGAAGCTCGAGCGCGACCCCGCAGCTCCCAAGATCATCTCGTCGGTACGCGGCGCCGGCTATCGCTGGGGCTGAGGGGCTGAGGGCTGCGGAGCTGATCCTTACACGCGGCTAACACACCGCTCGCTACGGTGAGGACATGCAGAACGACCTGTCCTGGTTCACCGACCTCGGTGCCGCGATCGCCGCCGCGCGCCGCACGCAACGCCCGATCCTCTCGCTCCGCCTGCTCGGTCGCCTCGACCAGGCCCTGTCGTGTGCGAACAGCCGGTTCTTCCGCCGCCTGTTGTATCCGGAGCCACGCATCCACCGCGTGCTGCGCGAGCGCTTCGTGTTGCACTGGCAATCGGTACGCGCGGTGCCGATCGTCACGATCGATTTCGGAAATGGCAAGAAGCTCACCAAGCCGATCACCGGCAACAGCGTCCACCTCGTCCTCGATTCACAGGGCCGCCCGGTCGATGCGATTCCCGGTCTGATGTCCGCGGACGTGTTTCTCGAGCAGCTCGCAGATGCCGAGCAGCTCGCACGCGTACCGCGGGCGGAGCTCGCCGATGCACACGCGCGTTTGCTACGCTTGCCGCCCCCACCTCCGCAACCATCGCGTGCCGTGGCCGCGAGTCAGCTCGCGATGACGAAACACCGCGTCGAGGCTCCGCTGCTTCGCGCGATCGAGCCGCCGGTCGTCGCGGCCGACACCGCGATCAATCTCGATCTCCACGCGAAGATCCGCACGACGTTCGCTCGTGACACGGCGTGGACCGTGGACGCGCTCGTGGCCTGGATCTACCGCGACCTGTTCCTCATGCCGCCCGACGATCCGTTCCTCGGACTCGACGTTGCCGACCCGGTGTAGGCACGCTACGAGCCGCACGAGGCGGGGATCCGGACGCGCTCGCAGCTTCGCACCGCGCAGCCATTGTCGTAATCGGAGCTCGTCACCGAGGGCGTGCACGGGGTCGGTGAGGTCGGTTGTTCGCGCTCGTCCTTGGCGATGCAGAACGCGACCTGCGTGGGCTCGCACGTGGCGGTGCATCCGAGCACGACCGCCTCCGGTGGCACACCGAAGGCACGTTGGAGCTCGTCGCGCGCCAGGTCGTGACCGGCGGCCGCACGCACGGTCTCGGGCGTCGCATCATGCGGAATCGCATGGATCGCCGCGAGCTCGGCCGCGAAGAATTCGCCCGGCGTCATGCGGGTGCAGCTGCCGTGCTTGGACCACTCGTGCGTCGCGAGCGTGCCGTTCACGTAGGCGGGTGCGAGCGCGGCGAGCGCGGGTGGGACCGCGACGCCCGGCGCGCAGCTCGCATCCTCGGTCTGCTCGCAGTGCGCGAAGCCGCCGCAGAATTGCGGCCACGCGTGCGGCTTACCGGCGGCCTGCGCCTCGGTGTAGTTCGGCCACAGGCCGTGCAGCGTGAAGGCCGGCGCGCGCGCGCACTGATCCTTGGTCGCCGGGGTCGCCGGGGTCGCCGGGGTCGCCGGGGACCACGTCATCGCGAGCAAGTAGTAACCGAACGTGCTCGCTTGCGGTGTGCGCTGTGAGGCTGGAGCGCCATGACAGGCAGCGAGAGCGAGCGGCCAACAAACGATCCGAGCCTTCACGAGTAGCGCCGCACGCTGCATACCGGGACCTTAGGGGCCGCGAGTGGGCGAGTCGATCGAGTGAGCGAAAAAAATGGATCGCTGCGGATCGACTCGGATGGCCGCGGCGTGATCTACGAGTGGGGTGGACGCGGAGAAGTCGGTTCGTGAGAAGTGGCGGCTGCTGCAGC
>JANXOP010000379.1 GCA_025357755.1 Kofleriaceae bacterium
GTTACGGCGCGATCGCGTGGTTGATGAGATTTCTCACAACTCACCACTTCGTCGGGTTCGCGATCTACCGGATCGTGTTGGGTCTGGCACTCTTTGGCGCGCTCGCGGCAGGCTTGTTGGCTCCCCGCTGAGTTGAGGGGAATCGACCCTGCTGATACCTTAGCGGCTCGATGAGACTCTCGCGTATTGCCGCGCTTGCATTGGTGTTCTCGGTCGCTTTCGTAACGGCCGCTGCCGCCGATTGCCCGAAGACTGGCCGTTACTCCGTGAAGATCGATTCGGCGCCGCAAGGGGCCGCGATCTACATCGGCGACAAGACCTGTCAGATCGGCACGACGCCGTACGAGGGCAAGCTCAACAAAGCCACGTACACGGTGATCGTCGAGACCGCCGGATACGAGACCGCGACCAAGCAGTTCGTGGTCGCCGCGTTGCGCAAGCAGCAAGAGCTGTTCGTGCCGCTCGTGAAGAAGGCCGATCCACCGAAGCTCGACGTTCGCGTCGATGCCGACCCGAAAGGCATGGCCGGCGCGACCGTCATGCTCGATGGCGAGATCAAAGGCCAGGCGCCGATCGTGGTCATCACGTCCGCCGGTCGTCACCAGCTACGCATCCAGAAGGACGGCTACGAGCCGTTCGAGAACTGGTACACGACAACCGAGAACAACACCCAGACGGTGATGCCGACGCTCAAGGAGATCGCCAAGCCGAAGTACGGCACGGTCGTCGTCGACGCGGACGTGCCCGATGCCGAGGTCTACATCGACGGGAACAAGCACCCCGACAACACCCCGGCGGTGATCCAGAACGTGATCGAAGGCCTCCACGTCATCGAGGTCCGCAAGCAGCCGGCGCTGCCGTGGAAGCAGACCGTGCAGGTCACCGCCAATCAACAGACAAAGGTTCGCGCCGAGCTCCAGGCGACGCTCAACGGCGGCGTGGGTGTCGTGCGCGTGCTCAGCGATGCACAGGGCGCACGCGCGTTCATCGACAGTACCGACATGGGCCCGGTGCCCGTCGACATCAAGGACGTGAAGGCCGGCGAGCACATCGTGCAAGTCAAAGCGCCCGGCATGCAGACCGGCGAGAAGAAGGTCACCGTCGCCGCGGGTAGCTCGCAGATCGTGAAGTTCGATCTCAATAACGAGACCGCAGGCGACACCGGCGTCCTCAAGATCGTCTCGATGGTCCCCGAAGCGCAGGTCTTCATCGACGGTGCCTCGGTCGGCAAGGTCCCGCAAGAGAAGCGCGTCTCGGCGGGCGAGCACCCGGTCGTCGTGCGCCTCGACGGGTTCAAGCAGTTCGAACAGAAGGTCCGCGTCGAAGCGGGTCAGACCGTCACCGTCCAAGCGGCCCTCAAGCCGGTCGGGCGCCTTCGCATCCTGTCGACGCCGAGTGCCTCCGACGTGATCATCAATGGCATCCCGGTCGGTAAGACCCCGCTCGACACCGAGGTCGAGACCGGCGAGACCGTGATCCGCATCGAGAACGCCGGCTTCCAGCCGTTCGAGCAGACCCTGCAGATCGAGGGCGGCAAGACCCAGACCCTGTCGCGCGAGCTCATGATCGCGGGGCCGAGCGAGCAAGACCTCGTGATCGAGCAGCGCGGCCTGTCCTCGTATGGCGCGCGCACCCTGCCGCGTGGCCGTTCGACGGTCGACTTCTCGGTCGGCTATCCGTACTACCTCGATGGTCGCGTCACCGTCGGCGCCGGCCGGATCTCGCACAAGTTCGGCTTCGACGCGAACGTCGCGGTCCGCACGCTGCTCGCGCGGACCGAGCTCGGGCTCGGCGCGCGCGCGATGCTGGCGGATAACGAGCCGTTCTCGGTCGGTGCGTTCACGCAGCTCTACTACGGTTCCAAGCTGCTCGATAACTCGGCGCGAAATGGCGTCACGTGGGATGTCGGCGTGATCGCGTCGTTGACCGCGCTGTCGCACGTCACGATCAGTGGTCGGCTTTACCTCGACGTGTGGAGCGATCGTCACTGCCCCGGCATGGCGACGAGCACCACGACGACCGGGACGCCGTTCGATGGCGATGCGATCAGCGTGTGCAAGTACTTCTACAATAACGCCGCGAACACGACCGATCCGACGATCCAGCGCGTCACCAAGCTGACCGGCTGGACGCAGCCGAGCGACGTGTTCGGGCGCGAGAACGGGGTTCGTCTGATGGCGAGTATCGTCGCGGAGATCGCGGTCTATCAGAACTGGAACGTGTTCGGTATGCTCGAAGGTGCGCCGTTCCAGGAGGAGCGCGCGTTCTTCACGAACCAGTTTGCGAAGTCGATGTTCGATACCGACTTCAACCTCTATTTCAAGTTCGGCCTCAGCTACAAGTTCTAGAACAGCCAGGTGATGGCGGTCGCGAGCTCGTTGTACGAGTGGCTCCCGCCGTCCCAGTGGTGGCGCACGTCGAGCTTCAAGCCAACTTGCGCGATCGGGCGGTATACGACACCGACCATCTGCGAGATCCGGCGGAACTCCTTCGACGGTGCCAGGCCACCGAGCACGTTTGCCTGGGTATCCGCGTAGTCGAATCTCGTGAAGGCCGTCACCGTCTGTTCGGTGGTCACGTCGGAGAACCGGAGCACGTCGTAGCCGACCTCCGCGTAGCCGCCTTGCGAGCGCTGCGACACGGGCCCAGCCGACACCACCATCGGGTCACTCGCGAGCGCGGTGTTGAGCGCTGCGGTATCACCGATCAACAACACCGCGAGCTCGGCGCGCGCGCTCAAGCCGTGGTGTTGATAACGCGCATCGATGTCGAACAGGCCGACCGGGACGTGACCCACGGTGTCGGTCAACGTGTTCCCTGACGTCGCGCCATACGCCGATGCGCCGAACACCACTCCCAGGACCGGCTCGTAGTCGACGCGCAGGATCGCGCCAACATCCGCTGCGTGAGCGAGCTGGGCTTCTTGATGGCCATCCTTGACCGCGGTCTCGGCGGAGAAGCCATTCGCGTTGAAGCCGTTCACGACGTAGAGCTGGTAGCGCAAGCCTTCGGTGAGCTCGCCGAAGATGCCGACCCCTGGCTCGCGCCACGTACTCGGGATCACGAACTGATCGACGTCGGGACGATCGACGCCGTTGAAGCTCGGAGGCTCGTGATAGACGTTCACGATCCCCATCGGCATGAGGATCAACCCCCCGCGCAGGTTGAAGCGCTTGCCGAACAGGCCGTCGAGGTAGCCCTGCTCGACCTCGGCTTCGCCTCGATCACTCGCCGAGCTGATCGCATGCTCGATTTCGATCTCCGAGTAGAACCGGATGTGCTCGTTGAAGTCGTGACCGAAGAACAGCACGAAGCGACGAAAGTCGACCACGGCTTCTTTGCCGGCTGGCACGTTCAACGTGATCTCGCCGTAGCCGCCGAACGCGCTGCCGACGATCGCGGAGGTTCCAGATAGCGGCGTCTCGATGGCCGATTCGCGAGGTAGGGCGAGGCTCGTGGGTCGCGAGGTCGCGGGCTCGGGACCGTCCGCAGGCGCAGAGACGATCGGTGCAGGCGCCGGCGTCTCGGCGCGGGGCGAAGGGGTCGGGTCCGGCTGCGCGTGGGCACTGGCGATGCCGACGACGAACGACAACAACGATGCGGATGACGAAACGATGCGATTCACGGCAGTCTCCTGAGCATCCCGATGGGAAGAGTTGGGCGCTGGATTCGAGACCGCTGGCCGCAAGCATGAAACGGAAGCTACGACCGCGGGGCTGTTCCTGCGACGGCCAGCACGACCACGCGCTTGCACCGCCGGCACTTGAGCTCGACGCCTTGCGGTACCCAGCGTGCGATCAGGTTGCCGCAGCCGCAGCGGACATCGCACGACGCGCGCGTCACGGATGCAGGCTCCGCTGGTGGAGCACGTTCCATAACCCGAGCGACTTCTTCACCGCGATCGTCTCCGAGCGTGAGGAGATCGTGGCGCCGCTGATCGCGTCGATGTCTTTGCCGAGCGTGATCGCGTCCTTCGCGGACTTGCCGACGAATTGCTCGCGGAAGCGCTTCGCTTCGATCTCCTCGCCATGCGCCTCGCGGTAGACCATCACGCGCACGCCCGTGATCGCTCCTGCGGGGTTGACGGCCACGGCGAAGGTGATCGGCTCGCTTTGACCGATCACGTCGAGCATGAAGATCACGCCGACGAGCTCGCTCGGCGTGCGAACCTCGAGATACGGGAAACTCTTGCCTTCGATGCGCCAGCCGAGGGTGCGGCTCAGGTCTGCGCGCTCGGTCTCGGTCAACTCGAGCAGCTGCCGCGTCGCGGTCGCGGTCCGGGTGAACAGCTCGTGCGCCGCATCGGCTTCGCGCAGGTACTGACGTTCCGCCGAGGCAGGCAGCGCGATCAGCATGCACGCGAGCAGCGCGGCCTTCACGGTTCCTCTTTCTGGCTGGCGAACGGCGCCATCCACCGCTCGGGCGCCCACATCGCGATCAACGTGAGCACCACGATCACGAGCGATCCACCGCCGAGCAGTACCCAGCCGAGCATCAACGCCGGGGCGAGCGCACCCGAGATATAGCGAATCGCCCACGGACCGAGCGCATCCAGAAACGCACCCGCGAAGACGATCACGGTCAGCGCGACCCGGGCCCGGCTCGCGGTCGGGGTCGCGTAGAGCAGGTGCGCGAGGATCAGCATCACGACAGGAATCGTGAACAGATGAAAGTGGCTGACCTCGACGAGCTGCCAGAACGTTTTCGGAAAGTGCATCTCGCTGTCGTCGCCTCGGTAGTACGTCACGATCCCCGAAGGCGACGCGCCGGCGCGGCCGAACGACAACGCGATCAGCGTCGCGATACCGAGCAGGCAAAGCACCAAAAAGCTCGAGTACGCGATCCGGGTCTCGAGCGACGCCGAGCGGAGCTGAAAGCCTTTACGCGAGAACGCCTGCACGACAGATTCGACTTCCTACCATGGTTGAAATTGAATTTAGTTTTCATATCCCCGTCGGCGGCCTACGTCAAGCGGAAAGACGCGGGCCGGCGAACGCGGCTCGAGCCGGCGACGTCGCAGCTCACGATCGACTCGCGAACGCGATCGCCGAGTAGGCGATCGCGGTCGCCTTGCCCGGATTCGCGTAGGCGTGGCGTTGGTCGCCGCGAAAGATCACCACGTCGCCGGCAGACAGCGTGTAGCGCTCGCCCGCGACGGCGAGCTCGACGGTGCCTTGTTCGCACGCCAGATATTCGCGGGTGCCGGGCGTGTGTGGCACGCCCGCCATCCGGGCTCCGGGCGGAAGGGTGAGGCGTTCGAGGTCGAGGTTCGGTAGAGGTTCGGGAAGGAGCTTGCGGATCGCGACCTGGCCACGCTGGCGCG
>JANXOP010000387.1 GCA_025357755.1 Kofleriaceae bacterium
CCGAGCGATCAGCTCGAGACCCGGACTGGCGAGGTCGGCACGCTCGCGATCGAGCTCGCGACGGCGCCCGTCGCGCCCCACCCCTGACTGCGACGTTATCGCAGAGACACGAGCGCTACGTAGTTAGCCGTACGCGATGGACACGCAGGCACGATAAAGGGCTTTCTCACCGTGATTCGTGGTCCAGTGGCGCGTTGATCCGGACCACCGTCATGATCGTCGACGATCATCCTCTGTTCCGGGAAGGTCTCTCGGTGGCTCTCCAGCGCGAGAGCGATCTGGCGATCGTGGGCGACGTCGGCACGGCGGTCGAGGCGCTGGCGCTAGCGAACCGCACCCGCCTCGACCTCGCGATCATCGACATCATCATGCCGGCGACGTCCGGGCTCTCGCTGTGCAGCGAGCTGTACGCCAGTCATCCCGGCTGCAAGGTGCTGGTGCTCTCCGCGATCGACGAGCCCGAGCTGATCGCCGACATGTTGCGCGCGCATGCGTGCGGGTACGCGCACAAGGGCCAGCCGATCGCCGAGATCCTGCGCGCGATCCGCGAGGTCCTCGGAGGCTTGCGCTACATCCCCCCGCACGTGCCACGCGCCGCGATCGAGGCCGCGCTCGCGGACACCTCCGAGCATCCGATCGCGCGGCTGACCCCGCGCGAGCGCGAGGTCTTCGAGCTCCTGATCCGCGGACGTTCCAATGACGAGATCGCGACCGCGCTCGTGATCTCGGTGCGCACCGCCGAGACCCATCGCCAGCGCGTCACCAAGAAGCTGTCGCTGCACTCCGTCGTCCAGATGCAGCGGCTCTCGGCCCAGTATGGAGGGCTCGCGTGACCGATCTGAACGCCCGGCTCGTCGCGGCGCTCGAGGAGCTCGAGGTGGAGCGGGCCGCGCGGCGGCGCGCGGAACAAGCGAACGTGATGAAGGACCGGTTCCTCGCCGCGGTCTCGCACGAGCTCCGCGCGCCGATCACCACGATCCTGTTGTGGGAGCGCATCCTTCGCGACCCGAGCTCGAGCCCGATCCTTCACGCCCGCGCGATGGATGCGATCCACCAGAGCACCGAGACGCAGGCCAGGCTCGTCGAAGAATTGCTCGATGTCTCGCGCGCGATCAGCGGCAAGCTGCATATCGAGCTCGTGCCGGTCGATCTCGATCAAGTGATCGACGACGCGATCCTTGCGTTCAAGCACCTCGCGACCACGAAGGATCTCGTGATCGAACGCCACGGTGAGCCACGTTGTGGGTATGTGATCGGAGACGCGAGCCGGCTGCGCCAGATCTTCGACAACCTGCTCGCGAATGCGATCAACTTCACCGCGGGACCCGGTCGCGTGCTGCTGTCGGCGACGCGCGAAGCCGACACCGTCACGATCGATATCGCCGATACCGGGCGGGGCATCGCGGCCGCGGCGTTGCCCGATATCTTCGAGCCGTTCTGCCAGGCCGACGACGTGATGACGCGCAAGACCGGCGGCCTCGGCCTCGGCCTCGCGATCTCGCGCGAGCTCGCGACGCTCCACCGCGGTACGCTGACCGCGCGCAGCGGAGGTGTGGATCGCGGTTCGACGTTCACGCTCACCGTGCCGGCGAGCCCGCGCGAGGCCACACTGCCCGTGGTCCGCCGAAGAGATCAGCTACTCGATCAGGTGCGCGTGCTCGTGATCGACGACGACGAACGCGTCTGCGGCGTGCTCGCCTTGTTGCTCGCGCAGGCCGGCGCGGTGGTCGAGACCGCGAGCTCGGCGGCGGTCGCACGCGAGAAGCTCGAGCGCGCGCGCCCGCAAGCGCTGGTCTGCGATCTCGCGATGCCCGACGAGGACGGCCTCACGTTCCTACAGACACTGCGAACCGCCGGTACCCATATCCCCGCGATCGCGTTGACCGCGCACGCGACCGCAACCGACATCGAGCGGGCCCATACCGCCGGGTTCGAGGTTCACCTCGCGAAGCCGATCGACTTCGCCGTGCTCGTCGAGAACATCGATCAGCTCGTCGGTGGTGACCCGCGCGACCGCGATGATCGCGATGATCGCTGACCGTTAGCGGACCAGCCCGCGGGTCTGGCGCGCGATCACGGCCTCCTCGTCCGTGACGACCACGCGCACCTCGCACGGACCTTGGCTGATCAACGGCGCGTTCGTCGCGTTGCGATCGGGATCGAGCTCGATCCCGAAACCGCCGAGACCCGCACAGATCGCGTGCCGGACGTACGCCGCGCTCTCGCCGATGCCGCCCGTGAACACGAGCGTATCGAGCCCGCCGAGCACGGCGACGAAACCACCGAGCGCCTTCTTCGCGTGATAGCAGAACACGTCGACCGCGAGCTCGGCGCGCGGATCGGTCGCCCGCGCCGCGAGCAGCGAGCGCATGTCCGAGGTCGTGCCCGAGAGCGCGAGTAAGCCCGCCTCGTGATCGACGAGCTTCGCGAGCGCGCGCGGATCGTAGCCACGGCCGAGCAGATACAACAGCACGCCTGGATCGAGGTCGCCGGAGCGCGTTCCCATGACGAGCCCACCCGTCGGCGTGAACCCCATCGTCGTATCGATCGAGATGCCGTCGCGCACGGCCACCATGCTCGCGCCGTTACCCAGGTGCGCGTAGACCGCGCGCGGCCGGGTCGTGATCACCGACGCGACGTACTCGTACGACAGGCCATGAAACCCGTATCTCCGGACGCCAGCCCGGTACAGTGCCTCCGGCAGCGCGAACCTGTGTGCGACCTCGGGCACGTGCTGGTGGAACGCCGTATCGAAGCAAGCGACCTGCGGAATCTCGCCGAACCGCTGCTTCACCACCTCGATGGCGGCGAGCTCGATCGGGAGATGCAGCGGCGCGAACGGAATCGCTTCGTGCAGCGATGCGAGCACGGCGTCGTCGATCCGCACCGGTCGGCTGTGGGTTGGCCCACCGTGGACGATCCGATGACCGACCGCGGCCGGGCGATCCGTGATCTGGGCGAGCGCCGCGAGCACGCCATCGGGGTGTTCGATCTGGTCGCGTCGCAACACCTCGTCGCCCGAGAACAGCGCGTACTTAACCGATGACGATCCACAATTCAAGACGAGGGTCGTCATGCCCAGCTCCAATGCGCGATCTCGGGAAGATCGTCGAAGTGCTCGGCGACGTACGCCGCCTGACGCCCGAGGATCGCATTGCACTTCGCGACGAGCGCCGCGGCGTGCGGCAGCTGCGTGCGGCTGCGGCGCAGCGCATCGATCACGAGGTGGTAGCGGCTCGTCTCGTTGAGCACGACCATCTGAAACGGAGTGGTCGTGCTGCCCTCCTCGATGTACCCGCGGACGTGGAACCGCGACGTGTGAGGCCGCGCGTGGAGGAGTTGATGGATCGCACCCGGATAGCCGTGGAAGGAGAAGATCACGTGAGTGTCGGCCGTGAACAGCGCCTCGAACGCTTCCTCGCTCATGCCATGAGGGTGCTCGCGTGGCGAGGTCAGCTTCATGAGGTCGACGACGTTGACGACGCGTACTTTCAGATTGCTCAGATGCTCGTGCAGTATTGAAACCGCCGCGAGCGTTTCAAGCGTGGGCACGTCGCCGCAGCACGCCATCACGACGTCGGGCTCGCCGCCTTGATCGTTGCCCGCCCATTGCCAGACGCCAATGCCGGCGGCGCAATGCCTGACTGCGGCCTCCATCGTCAGCCACTGCGGTGCGGGGTGTTTGCCCGCGATCACCACGTTTACGTAATGGCGGCTGCGCAGGCAGTGGTCCATCACAGACAGCAGGCAGTTTGCGTCCGGCGGCAGGTACACGCGTACGATCTCGGCCTTTTTGTTGACCACGTGATCGATGAATCCCGGGTCTTGATGCGTGAACCCGTTATGGTCCTGGCGCCGGACGCAAACTGCCTGCTGTCTGTGATGGACCACTGCCTGCGCAG
>JANXOP010000394.1 GCA_025357755.1 Kofleriaceae bacterium
CGCCGTGCAGGAACTGCGAGAGCGTCCACGAGAACGTCTGCACGTTGAGCTTTTGCTTCTCCTTGGCATTCATCTTGTTGTAGATGTCAGAGCCGAACAGCGGCATCATCTGCTCGGGCGCGTTGGGTCGCTCGAGATCGACGTCGGTATCCCAGGGCAGGATGTCGTCGGAGATCCACTGGCCGCGCACGGCCTTGTCATAGAGGTCACGCAGCTTCTGGCGCGTGTCTTGGTAGCCCCAGGTGTAGGTCGTATCCAGCACGGTCTCGAGGATCTCGATCGACGGGCCGACAAATTTTTCCGCTGTAGTCACCATGGAGCTCCCAAGAAGAAAGTGAAACTTGTTTCAAGTTTTGCTCACGCGGTCGCCGTGGTCAAGCGTAATGTAGAGACGATGGCTCGACGCGCCGCAGCGAGACCGCCTACCCGCCCGCCGGAGACGATCCTGCGCGCCGTCGAAGGTCCGGAATTTCGGCAGGAGCGATCGCGCCGGAGCTACGAGGCGCTCGTCGAGGCTGCGACCGCGTTGTTCGCGCGTGACGGATACAACGCGGTCGGCACGCCGGAGATCGCGAATCGCGCCGGCGTCTCGGTCGGCACGTTCTATCGCTACTTCGATGACAAGCACGAGGTCTACCTCGAGCTGATGCGGCGCAACCTCTCGACCGCGTACGCCAAGATCCTCGAGCGACTCACGCCGGCGCTGTTCGTCGCCAAGACCCGTCAGCAGACGATCGCCGAGACCGTGCGGATCTTCTTCGATCACGTGCTCGAGGAACCCGAGCTCACGCGCAGCTTCATGGAGATGTCGCTACGCTTCCCCGACGTCGCGGAGCTGCGCCGCGCCTTCGATCAGCTGAGCGTGAAGCGGCTCGGCGAGCTCGTCACCGCCATCACGCCGCGCTCGAGCGTGCCGGATCCCGAGGCGTTCGCGTACGTGCTGTACGGCAGCGCCACGCAGTGTGCGTACGGCCTCGCGGTCCACCTGGTGCCGGTCTCGATCGATCGCGAGCGCTCGCAACGTGCGCTCGCGCTGTTCATCGAACGCGCGCTGTTTCCCTCAGACGTCTAGGTACGCGCCTTCGGCGGCGGCGAACACCGGCACCGCCGTCTGCGCCGAGGTCCGCTGGACAACCTCGTCGATCATCTCGTCGGTCGCATCGGGGCTGTGATGGAACAGCGCGAGCTTCTTCGCGCGCGCCTTCTCGGCGACGACGACGCCGGCGCGCGCGGGCGAGTGGCCCCAGCCTTTGCGCAGGTCGTAATCGAGATCGGAGTGCATCGCATCGTGGATCACGAGGTCGGCATCCCGGGCGAGCGCGAGTGCTTGGGGCAGCGGCTCGTCGGGCGACGGATACTCGACGTCGGAGAGGAACGTGACGACCTTGCCGTCCGCCATGATCCGGAACGCGGTGGTCATCATCGAGCCGTGGGGCACCGCGGCGGTCGTGATCGAGAAGCCCGGCAACTGGAACGTCGCGCCCGGGACGAAGCTCTCGATCGAGACACCAGCGGCGAGGTTCTCGAGGCCATTGAGTGGCGAGTAGTGCGGCGCGAGCTGGTTCTGCAGCGTCGCCTCGAGTGAGATGCCCGAGGTGGGATCCGCACCCATGATGCGGATCTCGTTGCCCTTGATGAAGAACGGCGTGAAGAACGGTAGGCCCTGGATGTGATCGAGGTGGGTGTGCGACAGCAGGATCGGCAGCTTGCCCGCGCCCTTGCCGAACTCGCTCGCCATCAAGTGCTTCGCGAGCTCGGTCGCGCCGGTACCGAGATCGACGAGCAAGCGATCACCCGCGGCGCTCACCAGCTCGATCGAAGTCGTGTTTCCGCCGTAGCGCAGGTAGTCGCGGCCGCTCATCGCGAACGAGCCTCGGACACCCCAGAACCGCAGCTTCACTTCGGCACCTGCGGGACATCGTGCACGCCGGTCCCGGGTCGAGTCGGCTCGTCGAACGAAGGCGCCGAACCGATCGGAATCGACATGCCCTCGAACGAGGTCAACACCTCGACGCCACGGAGCGCACCCTTCGCGAGATAGCTCGCGGCGATCGAGTCCATCTGATCGTCGGTGTGCGAAGGCGCGTGGTGGTAGAGCACCAGCCTGCGCACGTTCGCTTCGACGCAGATGTCGAGCGCTTGATCCGGCGTCGAGTGACCGTAGTGTGGAAACTTCGCGTACTCCTCGGGGAGAAAGTGCGTGTCGTAGACCACGGTGTCGCAACCGCGCAGCCGCTCGACGAGCGCCGCGCGCATCGCGACCAGCGAGGTCTGGTCGGTGGTGCTGAGGGGCTCGGGTCCGCTGAGGAAGTGCTGCTTGTGGAGCACCTGATCGAACGGCGCGGTATCCGAAACATAGGCCCACGACGCGTCGTCGCCATCGATCCGATAGCCGACCGAGCCGAAGGGATGGTTGAGCGCGATCGGCGAGATCGTGAACGCGCCGATCGTGAACTCGACGCCCGGCTCGACCTGATGAAAATCGAAGTTCGCGGGCACCGAGGCGAGCGGCTGCGGAAAGAACTCCGCGCGCGTGATACCGCCGATCACCTGGTTGAGCTCGTCGGCGGCGGTGAGCAGCGCGTAGACCGAAATCTGCGTGCCCGGGATGTACGCGGGCGAGAAGAACGGCAGGCCCTGGATGTGATCCCAGTGCACGTGCGAGAGCAGCACGTGGTAGTGGCCCGGCCGGCCCTGGGCTTCGCCGGCGAGCTTGTTGCCGAGCGCGCGCATGCCGGTGCCGGCGTCCACGATCAACGACTCGCCCGAGGCGGACCGGACCTCGACGCACGACGTCTGCCCACCATAGCGAACGGTGGCGGCGCCGGGCACCGGGTAGCTGCCCCGGACCCCCCAGAAAGTGATCTGCATTGGGAACGCTAATTCTAGCCCCCTTACGCGTACTTCCAAAGTTCTGTTAAAGCTCAGATTGTATGAATTCCCAGCCGCGAATCCTCGTGATGGGTGCCGGCTCGCTCGGCGGCATCTGTGCGGCGACGCTGACCGAGATCGGAGCCGCGGTCACCGCAGTCTCGACGAACCCCGAGATCCGCGCGGCGGTCGACAAATCCGGCTATCGCGTCATCGACGACGGAGAAGAGCGCGTCATTCGCGGCTGGGTGTCGCCGGCACCCGAAGGCTCGTACGACCTGGTCATCCTCGCGACCCAACCGCCACAGGTCGAAGACGCCGCGCGCACGGCCCTGCCCCACCTCGCGAGCGACGGCGAGGTGATCGTGCTCCAGAACGGCCTGTGCGAGGAGCGCGTCGCGGCGGTCGTCGGCGCCGAGCGGGGTTCGGCGCGATCGTCGCCTGGGGTGCGTCGATGAAGGAGCCCGGGCGGTACGAGCGCACCGCGGCGGGTGGCTTCCAGATCGGTCGGCTCGATGCGAAGGCGAGCGATCCGGCGCTCGATCGCGTCGCCGAGCTCCTCGAATCGATCGGCCCGGTCACGAGCACGAAGAATCTGCGCGGTGCACGCTGGAGCAAGCTCGCGCTCAACTGCGCGGTCTCGACGCTCGGCACGATCGCGGGCGAGAACCTCGGCCCGCTCGTGCGCGTGCGGCGCTATCGCCGGTTCGCGCTCGAGCTGATGAGCGAAGCCGTCGAGGTCGCGCTCGCCGAGAAGGTGGCGCTCGAGAAGGTCTCGGGCACGCTCGACCTCGCGTGGATCGCGCTGACCGATGCCGATCGTAAAGCGACGATGTCGGCCGGGCTGACCGCGAAGCACGCCTTGTTGCTCGCGGTCGGCCTGCGCTATCGCCGGATGCGCAGCTCGATGCTCGCGGCGATCGAACGTGGGCGCACGCCCGCGATCGATTTTCTCAACGGTGAAGTCTCGAGCCGCGGCAAGCGCCACGGCATCGCGACGCCGCACAACGATCGGGCGATCGAGACCGTGTGGGCGATCGCGAGAGGCGAGCTCGTGTCGTCGCGCGAGACCCTCGATCGGATCTGCACCGCGACCGACTAGGCGCGGCGAGCGCATCGAAGTCGGAGGCGGCATGCGCACGCAAGATCAAGCGCTCGGTGGTGAGCTCCGGCAGCGTCATCGTTTTCTCGCCAACAAGCCCAGGAAGGCGAGGATCGCGAGGCCGAAAAACGCGAGCACCTGCGCCGCGCGCTTGCCGGGCATGACGTAGCGCCAGCGCACCGCGTGCTTGCCTTGTGGGATCGCGACCGCGCGCCGTAACACGTCGGCCGTGATCCACGGCTGCTGCGCGCCATCGACCTCGACGGTCCAGCCCTGCGCGGCCGAGGACGAAACGACCGCGTAGCCCTGTGCGGGCGCGTCGCACGCGAGATCGATCGCGCCCGGGTCCCAGCTCACGATGTCGCATGTGGAGGCGTGACCCATCTGTTCGGCCGGTGGATCACCAGCGCCTTGCAAGATCACGCTGCCCGCGGCGATGCCGCGACCGCCGGCCGCCGGGAACAGCCGCGCGAGTGCCGCGGCCGGATCCGCGATCCACAGCCAATCGGTCATCACGCTCGCAGGCGGCGCCGCGGGATAGCGCGCGAGCGACCACAGCGCGCGGCGATCGAGCTCCTGCAGGGCCTCTGCGGTCGCGACGCTCGCGGGCAACACGGCGAACTGGATGCCGAACCGCTCGAGCAACTCGCCACCGCCGTGCGAGGACGCTCGCCACGCGTCGTCGTCGTGAACTGACCGCCCCGGATCATCGGTGCGGACCGAGGAGATCTCCCACCGTGCGGGCGCCTCACCGGCGAGGGTCGCGATCGCTTCTTCCGCGCTCGGTTCGCCCGCCTTCTCGAGGCTCGCGTTGCGATAGAGCCGGCGCGGTTGCGGGCCCTCGATCACCGAGGCCCACTTCGGCGGCTCGATCGGATCGATGACAGGTGCGGTCGAATGCAACGCCCCGACACTCGGCGCGACGGCGAGCGCGAGCGCGAGGAAGCGCAACTTCGGCGCGAGCTTCGCGAGGGCGATCGCGCCGAGGACCAGCGCGACACCGATGCCACCATCGGTGACGGCGCGCCAGATCACGCGATCGAGCACCGCGCTACCCGCGCCACCCGTGCTGGTATCGCGCAGCGCCACCATCACCCACGTCATGATCGCCGCGGTCCCGGCTGCGATCGCGAGCACGACGAGCGCGCGGGTCTCGGCGGCGACGAAGCGATCGACGCCCACGGCACCTCGAATCGACAGCACGATCACGAGGGCCGCGAGATGAACCTCTGGGGCCCCGATCCACGCCGGCCAACCGCCGCGCCCGACGATCATCGCCGCGGCGAACAAGCCGATCGCGAGCGCGAGGCCGCGCCGGGTCTTGCTCTTCGGGATGAACGCGAAGCCGAGCAACGCCGCGCCGCAGAACAGGCTCGGCCATCCGCCGCTCGCGAGCGCCGGGACCGCGTACGCCGGATCGCGTGACCCGAAACTGCCTGGCACGACCAGCTCGATCAAGCGGGCCGGCGACAGGCCGGTGATCTGGGCGCCCGCGGTGTGCAGCGCGAGCGCGGGCACCCATTGCGCACACGCGATCGCGAGTCCCCCGACGAGGGCGAGTGCGGTGTAGCGCCACGTGCGCCGCGCGAGCCCGAGCACGAGCGCGACCGCTACCGCATCGAGCAGCACCGCGAATTGCCCGGCGATCCCGACGAGCGCGATCAGCGCGCCGAGGAACGTCGCATCGCGCGCTGCTTCACGGCGATTCTCCGCGACGGCGAGACGCGACGCACACCAGCCGATCCACGGCAGATGCGCGAGTGCCGGCAGCGCGCCGCGCAACGCGGCCGAGGTGACGAGCCCGGTCGTCGCGATCAAGACCCCGATCGTCAGGGCACCGAGGTCGCTGCCTTCTTTGCGGCGCGCCCACACCGCGACACCGAGCGCGAGCCACAGCGCGTGGAGCACCATCACGAGATCGAGCGAGCGTGGGGTCGTCGCGATCCACATCAAGGGAGACGCGGCACCGTGGCTCGGCTCGGCCGCGAGCGGAACGCCGAGGCCCGCGCCATCCCACCAGGCAGGCACCACACCATGACGAGCACTGCGGCCGGCCGCGAGGCGTGGGGGCACGGTCTCGGTCTGGTAGGTCGCGTCGTCCCAGGTCTTGCCGCCGACCACCACGCGCGCCTCGGTCGCGAGTACCGCGACCGCAAGCGCGAGCGCGACAAGCGGGAGCGATCTGGTCACGCGCTGACTAAAACACGTCCGCGGTTGACTCCTGCGGCCGGCAAGACGAAAACGTCGACATGCGCCGCTTCATCGTGATCGCCGGGATGATCGCCGGGGTGCTCGCGACCACCGCGTGTCGGGGCAAATCTGCGATCCCGTCGTGTGGGGTGGTGGCGGGTCAGTTCTTCAAGCTCGCGGCGGAAGATCTCGCAAAAGCAACGGTCGACGCGCCCACGCACCGCGCCGTGAGCGATCAGCTACCGGCGATGCGCGATGCGCTCTCGCTGACCTGCACCGAGCACAAATGGGCCGACCCGGTCCGCACCTGCATGGCCAACGCCGCGGATCACGCTACGTTTCAGGCCTGCGAAACCCAACTCACCGACGAGCAGCGCAAAGCGCTCGATCAGGTTGCCACCGAGGGCTCCGGCTCTCCGTGATGTGGTAAGAATTCAGAGTCGTCCGATGGAGATCGATTATCCGTATTCGCTCTCGGACCAGGATGCGCAAGCGCGCCTCCAGATCCTCGCCAGCTACCTCACGAACCGTCACGGGATCAAAGTGACGTGGGTGGATCCGAACCGCGCCAAGTTCAACGGCAAATACCTCGTCGTGAAGATCGAGGGCGAGCTCTCGATGGGCGCAGGCCATGCTCGCTTTAAAGGCGAGGATCCAGGGTTCCTGTGGCGCAATCGCGCCAAGGACTACATCCAGGAGAAGCTGGCGATGTATCTCGATCCGAAGACCGCCGTCGCGCAGCTCCCGACCTCGTAGTTCAGCGCGCGTGAGCGAGCGTCCGGACGGCGATCGCGACCGCGCGGTCTGCTTCCTGCGGCTGCATGCCCTGGCGCTCGAGCCGGCGTTGCAGGCGCTCGATGATGCTCCACAGGGACAGGTCGTTCGATGCCTTCATAGGGATCCTCACGCGTGACGAGGTTTGACGATCTAACAGTCAAGAGACGCCTCGAATTCCTGCAAGTTGCAGGGTGACCTGGCGGGTGTGAGATGTAGGTTTGCGAGGTGAAGCTCGCCACGTGGAACATCAATTCGGTTCGCGCACGCGAAGCTCGGCTCGTCGCGTGGCTGGCGAAGACCGCGCCCGATGTGGTCTGCCTGCAGGAGACCAAGACCGAGGACGCGAGCTTCCCTACCGAGGCGCTCAAGCGCGCCGGCTACGACGTCGTGCTGTTCGGCCAGAAGAGCTACAACGGCGTCGCGATCGCCTCGAAGCTACCGATGACCGACATCAGCCGCGGCTTCGACGACGAGCCCAGCGCCGGTCCAATCGATGATGAAGCGCGCGTGATCGCCGCGACGATCGGCGGCATCCGCGTGATCGATGTCTACGTGCCGAACGGCCAGGAGCTCGGCGCCGAAAAGTACGTCTACAAGCTCGCGTGGTACCAGCGGCTGCGGCGCTACCTCGACAGGACCGCGACACCCGAGACGCCGCTGGTCTTGTGCGGCGACTTCAACGTGACGAGTGATGATCTCGATGTGTGGGCACCCGAGCAGTGGGCCGGCAAGATCCATTGCAGCCCCGACGAGCGCGCCGCCTTGAACGATGTCCTCGCCTTCGGTCTCGTCGATACGTTCCGCGCGCACAATCCCGCCGGCAAGATCTACTCGTGGTGGGACTACCGCGGCGTCTCGTTCTTCAAGAACCAGGGGCTGCGGATCGACTTCATCTATGCGACCCAGCCCGTCGCCGAAAAGATCACGACCGTGACGATCGATCGCGATGCGCGCAAAGGCCAGGACGCCTCGGATCACGCACCGGTCATCGCGACGATAGCGTAGCGCCGCGCGGTACGGTCAACCCGCCCCTCTCGACCGACTGCTGCACCTCGTCGAAAGAGCTCGGACGTCGCTATGTTCTGAAACGTGCAGCGCGATTGCGGCATATAGTTCTGCTCGATGCGAGCGCTCGTCCTGGTTGCCTCCCTGCTCGGCGCAGGTGTCGCGTACGGCAACGGCCGTGCACCGCTCACCAACGGTATTCATTTTCAGCCGGGTGATCCGCATTCGATGTACGTCGCCTCGACGTTTGGCTTGCTGGTCAGCCACGACGATGGCTGCACGATGAACTGGGTGTGCGAGAGCAACATCGGCTACGGCGGCGTGTGGGATCCGAAATACGCGATCGCCACCGATGGAACGATCTTCGCGACCACGTACGAAGGCCTGCGCGTGTCGCGCGACGGTGGATGCAGCTTCACGACGGCGACGGCCGAGCTGCCGGTCGGCTCGCCAAATCGGATCGCAGGGATCTGGATCGACGCGCTCGATATCGGGCCCAGCGGGCTGGTGTGGGTCGGCACCGCGGAGAGCGGGCAACCGAACGAGATCTATCACTCGACCGACAACGGCGTGACCTTCACGCCGGCTGGGCTGATGTCCGCGACGATCTTCTGGAAGAGCGTACGCACCGCGCCGACGAACCTGGCGCGCGCGTACATCTCGGGCTACGAGGTCGCGAACCCGACCGCCCACGTGATGCGGACCGACAACATGGGCAGCACCTGGACGCCCTCGCCGCTCGCGAACGTCCAGTTCGGTTCGACGCCCGTCGTGCGGGTGATCGCGGTCGACCCGATCAATGCCGATGTCGCATACTTGATCTCCGAAGGTTCGAACAACTCGGTCGGCGATCGACTGTATCGCTCGAGCGATGCGGGGATCACGTGGACCGACGTGCTCGACGCCGATACGACGATCAAGGATGTCGTGATCAAAGACGGCACCGTGTTCGTGACCACGCTGATGGCCTCGACCACATCGCCGATCGGTGGGCCCTCGTTCAAGTCGATCGATAACGGTCTCACGTTCACGGCGATGACGAACGAGCCGCAGCTCGCGTGCCTGGGCGCTTCGCCGAACGGCCAGTTGATCGGCTGTGGTGCGAACTGGCAACCAGACTACATGGCGGTCGCTCGCTCGACCGATGGCGCCGCGACGTTCGGCAAGGTGTGGCGGTTCGTCGAGATGGCGGGCCCCTTGAAGTGTCCGTCGGGCACCGACGAGTACACGATGTGCGATCAGGCCCAGTGGGATGGGTTGAAGGCGCAGTTCGCCGCGACCGGTCCGACGTGCGGCGCGAACATCGTCGTCGATTCGCCGGTCTCGGGCGGCGATCCGGCGCCGAAGTCGGGTGGCTGTTGTGATTCGACGCCGGCACCTGCGGGCGTGATGTGGCTGTTGATCGGCGCGGGCTATCTGGTCACGCGACGCCGCCGCGCGCCGACGGGTGCGTGAGCGTCACGCCCAGCTCGCGCTTGACGCGGGCATTCGAGATCCGGCGGTCGGCGGCGAGCATGCCGGCGACCTCGACGGTCACCGATTCGATCGGCACGCGCGGTGGTGGCGGAACGCCGAGCGTTGCCGCGAGCGCGTCGGCGAGCTCGCCGATCGCCGCCGGATCGTCATCGGCGCAGTTGAACGGACCGGTCGCGGTCGAGCGCGCGGCCGCGAGGATGATCTCGACGAGATCGTCGACGTGGATCCGGCTGACGTGGGCCGAACCATCACCGACGATGCGATAGGTCCCGGCGCGCAAGCGATCGACGAGGCCGCGCCCGGGCCCGTAGATCCCAGCCGCGCGCAAGGCGATCGCGGTTGCAGGGAGCGCACCTTCGGCGAGCAAGCGCGCGCGCCCGGTGCTCGTGGTCGGCGCGAGCGGCCAGCTCTCGTCGACCCACGCGCCACCACCGGGCGCATAGACGCCGGTCGAGGAGACGTAGACAAGTTTGGCCGCACCGCTCGCGAGCGCCGCGAGGTTCGAGATCTCGGCCGCGGGGTCGGCACCGGGTGGAGCACAACACACGACGATCGATCCAGCCGGCGCGGGCGCACATGTGTGTGCGAGGTCGACGGCACGAAATTCGGCGCCGAGCTGTGTGCCAAGGGCTTCAGCCGCCTTCACCTCGCGACGCGTGACGATCGCGCGCTCTCCGTCGGAGATCACGCGCTTTGCGAGCGCGGTGCCGGTGTAGCCACAGCCAAGAATGAACCAGGTACGTAAGTGCATCGGTACGGAGCGGGAGAAAGCCGCGTTGCGATCCTACACGAGACCCCGCTACGATCATTTCTACGTGCGCGCGCTGATCGCCTTCTTGCTCGGTGCGTGCGCCGCAGCGCCGCCTTCGCCGAAGACCGTCGCCGATGCGCCACCGGAGCGGCCGCGCGATCAGACGCGCTATTTCTCGATCTGGCTCGGGGGTGCGCGCGTCGGCACCGCGACCGAGGCCGAGCGATGGTCCGCACGCGGCGTTCGGCTCGAGCGCACCGAGGTGATGCGATTCATGCGTGGCGACAGCGAGGTCGAGATGATCACGCTGATCGCGATCGATGCCGATCCTGCGCTCGTGCCACATCGCGTGTTGTGGACCGAGACCGCGGGTCGCGTGTCGCGCAGCGCCGAGATCCACGAGGAGCGTGGCGCCTGGCACGGCACGCTCGAGACCCCGCTCGCACCCCACGCGGTGCCCGCCGAGCTCGTGCCGCTGCTCGTGCGTCGCGATGGCCACTTCGCAGGCACGGTGTTCTTGCCGGCGCGCAACTTCGCCTCCGGTCGCGGCCACATCGATCCGGTCGCTCCGGGTCGGCTCGTCGCCCAGCTCGCGCTCGATTCCGGACCGCTCGCCGAGGCGACGATCGATCAAGCGAGCGATGGCATGCCGGCGCGGGTCGTCGATGGTGAAGGGGTGATCGCGCTACGCATCACGCAACAAGCCGCGCTCGAAGGGTTCCCGGCGGTCGATCTCGTGGCAGCGACGGCGGTACCGATCGGTGGCGTGCATCCGCGCCACGGGCATCACCTCACGTTGACCGGCGATCTCGCGCTGCCGGCGGTGCCCGGCCAGGTCTCGATCGCGAGCGGTGCGGGCTTCGGCGTCGAGCTCGGCGCGCACCTGCCCGGCGCGTTGCCCGGTGAGCTCGTGGGACCGGATCGCGCGGCAGAGATTCGCCAGCTCGTGGCGAACGTGCGTGCGCGGATCACGCCCGATCTCGGCGCGACGCAACTCTCGGCACGCGATGCCGAGGCCGCGACGGCTGGCGATTGCACGACCTTCGCACTCGCGTACGCCGCGCTCGCAACGCGCCGGGGGATTCCGACGCGGGTCGTGACCGGGTTACGCGTCGATGGAGATCGCCTGGTACGCCATCGCTGGGCGGTATCCTGGACCGGGCGCGCGTGGAACGCGGTCGATGCTGCGTTCGGGGCCGCACCCGCGGGCGGCGATCTGATCGGCCTCGCGATCCACGATGCGGACGATGCAGGCCTCGTGGCCGGCGAAGCCGCACTCACACACGTCCACGCTGCTCAGTGGTGATGGCTGCCGACGTGGTGATGATGCGAGTCGGCTGCCGCGTCGCCATAGATCATAGGTAGCGGGTCGCTGTTCGTCCATTGGGTGCGACGACGGCTGCTCCGCCGCTGGCTCGTCGTTGCGAGCTTCACGGCCACCACCACGGCGACGACGACGAAGAGGGCGATCATCTTGCTCTCAACCTGCGTACGCACTCGCGCGTTGGCAATGGTCGAACCAGCGGAGTTGCGCGGTTGCCTGGTTATGCCGCGGCCCTGCAGGCCCACAGCGCACGTCGCAAGGCGGGTTCATCGAGATCGTCGCCGATCAGCACCAGCTCGGTGAGCGGCGGCACATCGCCCCATGGATCGCGAAGCTCGAGCGAGGTCCGCACTCCCGCGCGCTCGACGAAGCCGCGGCGTGCTTCACCTGCGAGATGTACGAAGCCCTTCGCGCGGACGAGCGTGGTGCCGAGCGCTTCGATCACCGCCATCACGCGCTCGCCGACGAGCGGTGCAGTCTCGGTGAACGTGACCGCGACCAATTGATTCGTGTGGTGGTGAGGGTGCTCGGCGTGGCCGGTGTTCCATGCGTGCACCGCACGAGTCTCGAGGATCCACGAGGTCATCGCGAGCGCGCCGGCATCTCCGTCGGGGAAGGCCGCACGCTCGGCGTGAGCGGCGAGCTCGTCCAACGTGCGATGCGTGTCGCGCACCGCCGCTGCCGAGGCGACATCGAGCTTCGAGATCAAGACGCGATCCGCGGCCATCGCTTGCGCGCCCGCCTCTTCACGTTCACGCAGTGCGGCCGCACCGGATTCGGCATCGACGACACAGATCACCCCTGCGGGTACGATCCGCTCCCGCGCCGCTTGTTGCTCGGCGCTGCGCTTCGCGGCGATCGAATCGCGCGCCGCGACACCCGTCGCATGCAGGCTCTCGAGGATCGCCGCCGGCTCCGCGATGCCGGTGGTCTCGAGCACCACGTGATCGGGCTGCGAGCGCTCGATGATCTCGGTGATCCCTTCCCACAGGTCATTCTTGATATCGAGCTTGCAGCACACGCAGCCACCCGCGAGCTCGAGGACGTCGCCGCCGTGGCTCACGATCAGCTGCGTATCGATCGAGATCCGACCGAGCTCGTTCACGAGCACGGCGATGCGCTTGCCGTTTCTCGCAGCGAGCATGCGATTGAGTGCGGTGGTCTTGCCCGCGCCTAGCCAGCCCGAGAGGATCGTGAAGGGGACGCGCGCCTTCGACATGCGATCACCGCTTGAACAGCGCGCGCTCGACGACGTTCGCGAGCACCTCGCGCACGAACGGGCGCACGACAAATGCGTCGGGTCCCCCGTCGGCACCGACGTCGTAGATGTCGATGTACTCCGACGTCATCATCACGATCGGAATCTTCACGGTCGTGACGTCGGTCTTGAGCCGGCGACAGACCTCGGCGCCATCGATCTTTGGCAGGTCGCTATCGAGGAGGATCACGTCCGGCGGCTCGTGCTTCACGCGCGCGAGCGCACTCGCACCATCGCGCGCGACCTGTACGACGTGACCGCGCCCCGAGAGCACCTTGACGATGAGCCGCACGACATCCGGCTCGTCATCGATCACCAGCACCCGGGCCATGCCTACTCGTCTATCACGGAACGCAGGCAGGTCTCGGCGACCGGCATCTGCCAATCGCGCTTGTTCGCGAAGTAGTGGCGGATGTTGCCCTGCTTGTCGATCAGCGCCGATTCGGGGACCGCTTTGATACCCCACGATGCGGCGATCGCGCCGATCGTATCTTCGCCGTTCGGCTTGTCGAGCAACACGTCGAACGGCACGCCGTCCGGCAGCGCCACCTTGTATGCGGCGAGCGCGTCGGCGAGCGTGATCTCCGGATGCTGCTTGAGCGACGCTTCGATCGCCTGGACGAAGCCGGCGCCATTCTGCTGCAACGCGACCTGGAAGATCCGGTCGGCTTCTTTGGGGTGGGTCTTGATCAGCTTCGCGACATCATCCGGCGGCGTCGCCTTGAGGTTCAGCGCGCGGACCTGGGTGAGCCCCGAGTCCGGGGCGAGCGCGGTGATGATCGCGACCAGCACGTCGGTCCAGTTCTTGTCAGACGCGAGCGCGATCACGACGAAGTCGCTCGAGCCGAGCTCGGTGGCCATCTCCTTCAAATGCGGCTTCTCGGTCTCGCACACGCCACACCACGAAGCCCAGAAGTTGACGAGCACGACCTTGCCGCGGAAATCCGAGAGGTGCACCGGCTTGCCGTTGTGGTCGAGCGCGGTGAAGTCCGGAGCCTTGATCGGGTACGTGCAGTTGACGCCATTGGGGCAGAGCGCCGGGTTCAGCGGAGGCTGCGACAACAGGCCCGCGCACGCATGTTTGGCCTCGCGCTCGGCCGCGTTCGGGACCATCCACATGAAAAACACCAGCACGAACACGCCGAGCAGCGCGAGGCCACCTCCGACGAGCAGGACGCGGGCATCGAGGAACACGCCCGTTCGGGACTGCGCGGGAGCCATCACGGACAATGTACCGGAAGTTCCGCTATGCTCAAAGCGATGTCGCTGCGTGGCTCCCTCAGCACCATGTCCGCAGAGGACGTGCTCGACTGGGTCGCGACTCGCAAGCTGACTGCGGCGATCACGTTCGAGCAGCGAGGCCTCGTCCGCAGCCTCGTCGCCGAGGAGGGTGCGATCGTCTGGGCGAGCTCGAATCGCCGCGACGAGCAGCTCGGCAACATCCTCGTGCGAAGCGGCCTGGTCGCCGAGCGCGCACTCGCCGATGCGCTCGAGGCGCGTGCCGAGACCGGGGTCCCGCTAGGAAAAGTCCTGCTCATGTCAGGGCTCATTACCGAAGCTGACCTCGTAGAAATTCTCGCGACGAAGATCCGCGAGACCGTGACCGACGTGATCACGTGGCACGACGGCCAGTTCGACGTCGTCCCGCGCACGCAATCTCCGGCGACCGGGGTCAATGCCCAGCTCTCGATCGACGTGTGTCTAAACGTCGCACGTCGCCGTGCCGCCCGGATGGACGAGGTGATGAGCATCCTGGGGGGCGACGACATCACGTTCTACGTCCCGCCGGGCGCGACCCCGCCGGCCGCCGTGGCGGGTGACCTCGTCGATCCCGCGAAGGCCTGGGCACTCGCCGGCGACCGCCACACCGCGGCCGAGATCGCGGCGGCATTTGCCGCGCATCGATTTGCGACGTACGACAAGCTGGTCGACATGGTTCAGACGGGGCGCCTGGTCATCGATCGCCGTTCGCGCGAGCGCACGAACTCGGCGGTCGAGCTCGCCGCCGGGGCGCGCGGTCGGCTGCGCCAGGGCGATCGTGCCGGCGCGCTCGCGATGGCGAGCCAGGCGCTGCACCAAGATCCGAGCGATCAAGAAGTCCGCACTACGTTCTCGACGATCGAGCGCGCGCGCGTAGCCGAAGTCGCCAAGCAGTTGCTCGCGCGCCATCGCGTGCCGAAGCGCCTCAAGGACGTCACGAACGAGCTCCGCCTCGCGCACAACCTATCCTCGGCCGAGATCGAGCTTGCCGGCCGCGTCGATGGCCGCTGGGACCTCCTCTCGCTGATCAAGTCTGCGAGCGTGCGCGAGGGCGAAGCCTTGCTCGCGTTCGCTCATCTCGCCGAGGTCGGCGTCGTGGAGCTCGGCTGATGTCGGTCCCTACCATCGCGACGACCGTCGATCGTACGCGCCTGCTGCCGCGCAGTGGCATCGGCGTCGAAGCACCGTGGTTGATCATCGCGCCGCCCGGCAATCCGGTGATCCGCCTCGATGCGCGCTTGCTCGATCGCGTCGAGCTGATCGGTCGCTCGCCGACCGCGCCGCTCGTCGCCTCGGGCATCGCGATCGCAGGGGTCGCCGCGGCCGGCTTCTCGCTGCTCCCCGGCGGCGTGTTCGCCTGCGCGGGGCTCGCATACCTCGCGCACGAGCGGTTCAGCGAAGCTCGGCGTCGTGCGCGCAGCCGCGACTTGCTGCTCGCGCTCGGCGATCTCGAGGTCGCGCTGCATGTCGCCGACGGACCGGAGGCCGCGAAGGGTATCTCCGAGCAGCTCGCGCCCTACACGCGCGATGCGCCGATCACGCGCCCCGAGGTCTACGAGGATGCGAAGCGCCGGATGCGCGCGCAGGCCGAAGGCAAGGGCGATGCGGCCGCGAAGCGAGAGATCGAGCACGCGCTGCTCGTCGGCACCGATGTCGTGACCCTCAAGGACGGCTTCTTGTCGGTCGGCACGAACATGTCGTTCCGGATCGCCGAGGTCCGCGAGTACGCGCTGCGCGGTGCGAACTTGCCGCTACCGGGCGGCCGCTTGTTGCAAGCCGCGATGGGCCTGCTCGTCGTCGCCGCCGAGGAGCGCGCGCAGGTCGGCGAGGATCTCGCCGTGCTGTCCAAGCGCGTCGCCGACTACGAAGCGTGGTCCGGTCACCACGCCGGCCGCTAGCTTCCGCCCGTGGCGTGAACAACGCGTGATCGAAGTGGGCGATGATGCGCGCCGTATGGCGAAGACCGCGACCAAGAAACCGGCTCCCAAGCCCACAAAGGCTAAGAAGCTCGAGAAGGCAGCGCCGAAGGCCAAGAAGGCAGCGCCGAAGGCCAAGAAGGCAGCGCCGAAGGCCAAGAAGGCACCGAAGGCCAAGCAGGCCAAGAAGGCACCGAAGGCACCGAAGGCACCGAAGGCACCGAAGGCAAAGACCGCGCAGAAGGTGCCCACGCCGAAGAAGAAGCCGGCGCCGAAGGCGAAGCACCCAGCCGCGAAGGCTGGGCCTCCGGCGAAGCAACCCGGGAATAAATCGAAGAAGGCGACCGCGCGCTTCGATGTTTCAAACGTGATGAAGCTCGTCGAGCACGCACGCAAAGGCGACGCGCACACGATCCTTGGCATCGCACCGAAGCTGCCGATCGGCGAGGTGCTGTCGGAGCCGCCGGAGTGGAACCGCAAGTCGTACGACCGCCTGCTCGCGCTCTACCTCGGCAGCGACACCTTCGGCCACGCCGACTGGACTGGCTACATCTACCAGTTCGCCGAGCACACGTACTTCCGGTACGACGACGAGGGCCACGCGCTCGCGCAGCTCAACTGCGATCTCGGCGCGATCCACGCGAGCCGTGACTTCGGCGTGTTTGACGAGAAGCGCGCGGTCGAATATTTCCGCGCCGCGCTCGCGGGTCCGAGTCCCGACGATGTCGTGGTCGAGCTCGAGGCCGTGATCGGCGCCTCGCCAAAGCCGCTGCCACTCTTAGCCAAGCTGGCGAAGGATCCGCGGCCCGAGGACTGACATCTATCTCGCGAGGCGGAGCTCGAAGCTGCAACCGCGGCCGAGATCCGAGGCTGCCTCTGCCGAGCCACCCCACGGCACGATGATCGTTCGCGCCAGCTCGCCGAGCTCCCCTGCCCGCTCGCTGCCGTCGCCGTTATCGGTGATGAGGACGAGCGCTCCGCCCTCCTCGGCGGTCACGCGAACGCTCAGCGAGCTGCCGGTCGCCGCGCGCGCCGACGTCGCCGAGACCGCGACGAGCTGGGCGACGAGGAGCGAGAACGTGCCAGGGATCCCTCGCGCGCTGACCTCGCCGAGATCGAAGAGCAGCTCGATGCCCGCGCCGAGGTGATGTTGTGCGAGCTGGAGGCCGAGGTCGACCGCGGGCGAAACCTCGAACATCACGACCTCGCCTGGTGTCAGCGCTCGATCGAGCTCGTCGATCCGACGCGTGACCTTCGTGAGCTCGAGGTAAGTCTCCGCGAGATCGTGACGCAGCGTCTGGAGCGAGCGCCAGGGATACGGCGTCGGGCCGGTCGAGTTCGCGACGTAGCGCTCGAGGTGATCGACGACGAGGCCGAGGCGATCGCGCAAGCCGCGCAACGGATCGGCGAGCTGGTGCGCGACCT
>JANXOP010000401.1 GCA_025357755.1 Kofleriaceae bacterium
TGGTCGCGACGGTCGGTTGCTACCAGGGCTATCACGCGACCGGTGGTGGTCGCGGTGTCGGCATCGGCACCACGCGCGCCGTGGTGATCGCCTCGGTGACCACGCTCGTGATGGACTACTTCCTCTCGAGCATCCTGCTCACGTTGATGCCGATCTCGAAGGGCGGTTAGCGATGGCGATGACCGGACAGGCATCCCGCTCGGAGATCATCGGAAGCTCGCCACCCGAGGTCCGGGACGAGCGCTGGCACATTCGCGTGCGCAAGCTGAAGAAGTCGTTCGGGACCAACCTCGTGCTCGACGGCGTCGACCTCGATCTCGAGCGCTACAAGGTCAACGTGATCCTCGGCGCCTCGGGCGCGGGCAAGAGCGTGCTCATCAAGCACTTCATGTGCCTCTTGCGCCCGGACTCGGGCCACATCTACATCGACGGCACCGACATCCTCTCGCTCGAGTCCAAGGCGCTCTCGGATTTTCGGCGCAAGTTCGGCCTCGTGTTCCAGTTCGCGGCGCTGTTCGATTCGCTCACGGTCGAGGAGAACTGCGAGTTCCCGCTCAAAGAGCGCGGTGGGAAGTCCAAGGCCGAGATGCGCGACATCGTCGCGGATCGGCTCGGCAAGCTCGGCCTCCAGGGCACGCAGAAGAAGTATCCGGGTGAGCTCTCGGGCGGCATGCGCAAGCGCGTCGGCCTCGCTCGCGCGCTCGTGCTCGAACCCGAGATCCTGATGTACGACGAGCCGACGACCGGCTTGGATCCCTTGGCGACCCGAAACGTGGACGAGATGATCATGGCGACTTGCGAGCAGTTTAAGGTCACCTCGGTGGTCATCTCCCACGACATGGCGAGCGTGTTCCGCATCGCGGACCGCATCGCCATGCTCTACAACAAGCGGATCCTCGAGGCCGGCTCGGCCGAGGCGATCGCGGGCTCGACCGATCCGTACGTCCACGAGTTCTTGAACGCATCGGGGGTCGGCGCCGTGCAGAAGCTGGCTGCCGGGGAGCACCACCCGTGAAGAATGTCTCCGCCGGCGTCCGCGTCGCGATCCTCTTCTTCCTGCTCGCGGTGGGCGCGTACCTCGTGGTCTCGAACCTCGGCCAGAACCCGGCGGGCAAGAGCACGCAGACGTTCTACGCGCTGTTCAAGGACGCGTCGGGCCTGCCCAAGAAGAGCAAGGTCGTGGTCGCCGGCTTGCCGCAAGGCGAGGTCACCGAGCTCGAGGTCAACGGTCGCTATGCCAAGGTCACGTTCCGGATGTCGCGCGACATCAAGGTGTGGTCGAGCGCGACGGTCCTCAAGAAGGCGACCTCGCTGCTCGGCGAGAACTATCTCGAAGTCGATCCCGGCGAAGAGGCCCGTCCGGGCGCGGATGGCACCAAGGCCACGTTCACTCCTCTCGGCGCGGACTGCAAGGGCTACGAGTCGCCCGACAAGAAACTCCAGGACGCGTGCCGCCACATCGATCACGTCGTCGAATCGACCACCCCCGATCAGCTGCTGCATCGCATCGACGAGACGCTGCCGAACGTCGATCGCGTACTCGCGAGCGTTCACGATCTGTCCGAGGATCTGCGCGGCGTCGTCAACGGCCCGCTCAAGTCGGTCGCCGCGCGGGTCGATGGCCTGGTCCAAAAAGAAGCGAACAACGTTGCCGAGATCATCGAGCGCGCGAATCGCATCACGAAGAACGTCGAGGGCATCGCGAACGACCTGCGCTCGATCAGCAAGGACGCCGATCCGAAGATCAAGGAGATGCTCAAGAATCTCGACGATGCTTCGGCCGATGCGAAGGACCTGATCGCGACCGCGAAGAGCGAGCTCACCCAGACCGGTGACAAGCTGCGCGGCAAGCTCGACAAGCTCGACGGCGTGATCGACAACACGACCTCGATCACCAAGAAGATCGACGAGGACAAGGGCACGCTCGGGCGGCTCGTCAACGATCCGGCGATCGCCGATAACGTCGAGCAGATCACCGACGATGCGAAGGGCTTCCTCGGCACGCTGTTCAACCTCAAGACCTATGTCGGGCTCAAGAGCGAGTACAGCGTGAACTCGGGCCTGCTCCGCGACTACGTCTCGGTCGAGCTTCACACGCGACCGGACAAGTACTACTTGATCGAGCTCGTCAAGGAGCCGCGCGGCAACTACCCGGACGTGACGCTGACGTTCGATCCGACCGTCGATCCGAACCACTGGATCCGGAAGAGCGTGATCTCGGATTCGATCCGCTTCACGTTCCAGTTCGCCAAGCGCTTCGACTGGCTGACCGTGCGGTACGGCATCAAGGAATCGACCGGCGGTGTCGGTGCGGATGTCGATCTGCCGTGGTGGGGCCACGACCTCAAGATGACCGCCGATATCTTCGACACGACGTGGGACAAGTACCCTCGCGTGAAGCTCTCGGCGGCGTACGAAGTGTTCCGCAACCTCTACGTCCTCGGTGGCGTCGACGAGCTACTCAACACGCCGCAGACGCTCCCGATCGTGACCGGGACGGCCGACGTGCCGACCCAGTTTAGCGAGCTCAAGTTCGGCCGCGACTACTTCTTCGGCGCGATGCTGAAGTTCAACGACGAGGATCTCTCGGCGTTACTGACGGTCGGTGGCTCGGCCCTCGCCGGCGCGACCAAGTAGGTCTGCTCGAACGCGCCGGATCGCTCGCCGGACCTCCCGCGCGCCGTCCGTCGGCAGGATCGGTTACTCGACGGCGTTGGCGACGGCACTCGCGTCGCGCGCCATCAAGAAGGCGTTCACGCCGAGCACCAGCGCGCACAGGATCAGCTCGAGCTTCCACGGCTGGCCGCCGCGGCGCTGCCACCACGCGATCGCCAGGAACACCGCGCCGGCGAGCGCGCTCGCGATCGCACCGAGCGTGAGGATCCGCGCATGGCGGCGGTGCTCCTCACGCGTGTACGCGTTGCCGGACTCGTCGCTCACTTGTCGTTCACTTGTCGTTCGCGATCCGGACCTTCGCGATCAGCTCGCGCAGCTCCACGTCATCGACCGTCGCCGCTTCGCGCACGATCTGTTCGCGCGCGAGCCCGGTCGCGGGCATCGTGAACGCGCGGACCGGCGTCGCTGGTGCCCGACCATGTGGGCGCTGGGTCTCGTTGCGCCGCGTCCGCCCGGCGATCTTGAAGCGCAGCTCGTCGAACAAGCGCGGCTGACCGACGCGCTCGAGCAAGCCCGCGAGGATCTGTGCGCGCAGCATGTTGAGCTCCTGTAGCCACGCGGAGCTCACGACCTCGATCACGAGCGTGCGGTCGTAGATGCCATCGGGACGCGTCCGCGAGGCGATGCGCGTCCCGACGAGCTCGGTCCAGTCAGCGAGCAGGCTCTCGGCGCGGATATCGTTCGCGATCCCGCGGTACTTGAGCGCCGCGCTGATCGCGTCTCGCGCCAGGCGTGGCTCTTTCACGCGCGGTGCGCCGCGGTAGACGCGCGCACCCTCGAGGCGGCCGTACTTGGCGCTCACGATGCGCGAAGCCGGCGAACGAGCTCGCGCAGCCGGCGATCGCCATCGCCATCGCGACTGACAAACCGCAGGCCCGAGCCACCCGACGGTGCGTGATACGAAACGCGACCCGCGATCGCGAGCGGTGCAGCGGCGCCTGGCGGCGTGACTTCGACCGTGAGCTCGGTCTCGAGCGGCAACGGTGCCTGGGTCGTCAGCAGCGCGCCTCCGACGCCGATCTCGGAGATCGCCGAATCGATGTAGCTGGGCTGGTTCGTGATGCGATAGCGACAGGCGAACTGGACCGGCAGCCGCGAGTGACCGCGGCGCGACACGTCGGTGCGCTTGCCCGAGAACACGTCGTTGAGGAACGTTAGCTTGATCTGCTCTTCGCTATCGAGCTGGACCGTCGCGCCGGCGCGGACACGCATGCGGGGCAGCGCAGGGCGCCACGCCTGGACGGCGCCGCGGATCAGGACCTTGTTCGGCAGGAGGGCCGAGGAGACCTCGACGATCACCAACTGGCCCGCCTGGAGCTCGTCGGTGGTGGGCACGAAGATCGGTTCGGCCACGACCGTACCCGGGGCGAGCTCTTTCCACTCGTCTACCGTCTTGATCCTCAGCCTCAGGATGACCATCGCTGTCCGCGACGGTAACTGCTTACCGCCCGAACCGCAACGCCCACACCTTGGTGAGGGCTTCTGCGACGATCGCACGCGACATCTTCGACTGACCCACACGTCGGTCCTCGAAGATGATCGGGGTTTCGACGAGCTTCATGCCCTGCTGGATCGCGCGGTACTTGGTCTCGATCTGGAACATGTACCCGTTGGACCCGAGCGAGCCGAGGTCGAGTGCGAGCAGGGCTCTCCGACGCCAGCAGATATAGCCGGCGGTGACATCGCGCACGTCGATCCCCAGGATGCTGCGCGCGTAGAAGCTCCCGCCGCGGGAGATCAACTTGCGCCCGACGCCCCAGTTGACGGTGCCGCCACCGGGAACGTTGCGCGACCCGATCACGACATCGGCGCCGTCCTCGGCGAGCTCGAGCATGATCGGCAGGTACTTCGGATCGTGGCTGCCATCGGCGTCCATCTCGAAGACGTATTCGTATGTCCGCTCGAGCGCCCACCGAAATCCCTCGACGTACGCGGTGCCGAGGCCGAGCTTGCCGGCGCGGTGCATGACGTTGACCCGCGGCTCGTTCGCCGCGATCTCGTCGAGCATCTGGCCGGTGCCATCGGGCGAATTATCGTCGACGAACAGGATGTCGACATCGGGCAACGCTCCGAACAAGCGCTCGCAGATGCCGGGCACGTTCTCGCGCTCGTTGTAGGTGGGCACGATGATGAGAGCGTTTGTCCTCGGGCGGGGGGCCATGCCGGGGCGGACCATATCGGGGTCGTCCCAGCACCGCAACGCACGCGCTATGCTTGTGCAGCGTGAGATCGCGACGTGCCTGGGTTTACGTGTTTTCGCTGCTGGCCCTTTTGGTGCCTGCAGGCGGTATCGCGTACCTCGGGGCGGTCTCGTATCGCGACCAGAAGGGCGCCGTGGCCGCCCAGATCGATCGCCAGCACGGGGCCGCCGCGGCGATCGTGGCACGCATCGATCACGCGATCGTCGAGGCCCTCGATGCCGCCGACCGGGCGGCGACGGCGGGTCAATTATCACCCGCGCTCGGCCCGCTCCCGGGGCTGGGGCGCTACTGGTTCTGGATCGACGCCGACGGCCGGATGCGCGTGCCTCGCACCACCCCGGTGGCCGCGGTGGCCGCGATGGCCGCGATGGCCGCGGCGGCCGATCCGGCGCTCGATCGGCCGGCGCTCGATCGGCCCGCGTCGCCAAACGGTCGGCCAAACGGTCGGATCGAGGACTACGTGCGCGAGCTCTCGCGCCGTCAGGATCGGGCCGCTCGGTTGCGGGCGGCACAGCGCGCCGAGGCTTGTAGGGGCGCGTGCGGTCCGCAGCTCGCCGAGGCGAAGCGAGCCTATCTCGCGCTCGTCACCTTCGACGATACCGGCGCCGATGCGCTGCTCGGGCTCGCGCGCGTGACGGCGAGGCTCGGCGACCTCCCACGCGTCCGCGCACTACTCGACGAGCTCGATCGCAGGTTCGCCGATCGTAGCTTTCCCAAGAGCGGCACCGCGACGGAGCGCGTGCCGGTGCGACTCGTGACGGCGCTCCTGCGTGCCGAGGCGGCGGGAGATCGGCGGGCCGCAGCGCTGCTCTCCGTCGCCGAGGCCGTGCTCGCGAACCACTACGCGATCGACCCGATCGTCGGCCTCGGCATCGTCCAACGGATCCGCGGCGAGCTCGCGACAGCCTTGCCGGATCACCTGCCGCAACTCGATCTCGAGGTCGAATCGATGCGCAGCCAGGCGCGTGCCGCTGCGGGCCTCGCTGACGACAAGGAGGAAGTCGCGCGCTCCGCGACCGAGACCTGGCGGGGTCGGCCCGCCGCGAAGCAACCGAGCCGGACACTGATCTATCGCCGCCGCGCAGATGGTTCGGTGATCGGCATCGCAGTCGATCCGGCGATGCTCGCGCTCGCCGCGGGGCACGACGCGCAAGACGAGGTCGCCCGCAACGCGCGGCCGATCGTGCTCGCGGCGGGCGCGGTCGCGGCGCCGGAGCTGCGCACGATCCAGGGCACGCAGATGCCGCTCGGTGAGGGCCTGCCGCACCTCCAGCTCGCGCTCGTCAATCCGATGAGCGATCCAGATCCGCTCGACGAGGTCGTGCGCCATCGCGAGCGTTCGCACATCGTCTTCACCTCCGCGCTCGCGTTGATGCTCGGGGTCGGGCTACTCGCGATGATCCGCGGTGCCGCCCGGGCACGCGAGCTGGCCCAGCTCAAGAGCGACTTCGTCTCGACGGTGTCGCACGAGCTCAAGACCCCGTTGACCTCGATCCGGATGTTCGCCGAGATGCTCCAGCAGGGCGTGGCGCAGGGCGATGCCGAGAAGATGCACCGCTACCACGGCGTGATCGTCCAGGAGAGCGAGCGCCTCGGGCTGCTGATCGCGAACCTCCTCGATTACGCCCAGATCGAGCGTGGCACCCGGCGCTACACGCCGACCTCGGTCGAGCTCGTCCAGCTCGGCAGACATGCGGTCTCGACCTTCGAGGCGCTGGCGCAGCCCAAGGCCGCCCGCAATCCGATCGTCATCACGGTGTCTCCTTCGGCGATGACTGCCGATGTGGAAGTAGACCGAGACGTCGTCGTGGGGGCGGTGTTGAACCTCCTCGCGAACGCGGTGAAGTACGGCGGCGCCGACAAGCCGATCGAGGTCGCGATCGACAGCGACGGCGCGACCGCCTCGATCTCGGTGCGCGATCACGGTCCCGGCATTCCGGCGTCCGAGCAGGCGCGGATCTTCAAGGAGTTCTATCGCACGCCCGAGGCGTATCGCTCGAACGTCGAGGGGACCGGGCTCGGCCTCGCGCTCGTGAAGCGCCACATCGAAGCGCTCGGCGGCTCGGTCGAGGTCGCCTCCACCGTCGGCGAAGGCGCGACCTTCACGATCAAGTTGCCGACCTTCCGCGAGGTCACCGCGTGACCCGGATCCTGGTCGTCGAGGATGATCCGTCGATCCGCATGGGCCTCGAGGACACGCTCAAGGCTAAGGGCTACGAGGTCGATGTCGTCGGGCGCGGCAGCGAAGGCGCCGACAAGGCGTGCAGTGGTCACTACGACCTCGTCGTGCTCGACGTGATGCTGCCGGATCTCGACGGCTTCGAGGTGTGCCGGCGCATTCGCGCGACCAAAGGCGCGGCGCGAAGCGTGCCGGTGATCATGTTGTCGGCGCGCGGCGCCGAGCTCGATCGCGTGCGTGGTCTCGAGCTCGGTGCCGACGATTACGTCACCAAGCCGTTCTCGCTGATGGAGCTGCTCGCGCGCGTGGCCTCGGTGTTGCGCCGCGCGCACGGCGAGCCGCAGGAACCGACCGGCCTCGCCTTTGGCGAGCTCGTGATCGATCTGACCGGTCAGGTCGCGACCAAGAACGGCGTGCGGATCGAGATGCCGAGCCGCGCGTTCGCGATCCTCAAGGTGTTCGCGAAGCGGCCTGGCGAAGTGGTCAGCCGGGACACGCTGCTCGACGAAGCGTGGGGCTACGAGGACTACCCGAACACCCGCACGGTCGACAACCACCTGGTCAAGCTGCGCCGCGCGATCGAAGCCGAGCCAGACAAGCCGCGCTGGCTCGTGACGATCCACGGCGCGGGCTACAAGCTCGATGTTCCTCGGGAAGCCGTTCGGTTCAGCGGTCGGCCAGGCTTTCCCGCGCGAGGCCAGTGACAACATCGTGACAACCTTTTGCGACCTCGTGACGTCGCGATGCGAAGCGATGATCGAGCGCTTGCCGCGCTTTGCTATCAAGGGGGTGGGCGAGGCGATGGCGCCGGTATCAGAGTTGAACAAACCACCCCCCGGTGGGAAATGCTCTGGTATCGGCGCCAAGCCGACTTTGCTGCTGCTGCTGCTGGTGCTGGCTGCCTGTGACGGCGAGGGCGCGCACGCCGTGCCGATCACGGCACCCGTGATCAGCGCGCCGAGCGTCGCGGATCCGGCCGCCGGCATGACGACCGAGCTCGATGGCATCGCACCGCAGTTCGGTGACGCCGTGATCGCGGAGCTCGCGGGCGACGACGCCGCGGCCGCGGTGGCTTTTCAGAACGTGCTCGATGCGCCGGATGCGCCGGCGCCGATCGCCGCACGGGCCGCGCTTCACCTCGCGCAGCTCGACGCGCGCGCGGGGAAGAGCCGACCGGCGCTCGAGCTGGCAGCTCGCGCCGCCGCACTCGCGCCGAACGATGCCGCGATCACCGAGGGGGTCGCGCAGGTCCAGGCCGATGTCGTCGCGGCCAGTGGCGGCGGTGATCTGCGCGGGCCGAAGGCAGGGACCGCGCTCTCCAACATCGATCCGAAGCTCGCAGATGCGTTCACGAGAGCAGAGCGCGCGCTCGTCCGGGTCCACGCACTGCGGCCGCGGCAACGCCTCGAGGTCTGGGCGAAGGAGGACTCGACCGAGGAGGTCGCCGCGATGTATCGGGCGATCCGCGACCGAGGGCCGGGCCTGGCGCAGATCGCCGCCGACTACCGGATCGGCAGCCTCTATCACGACCTCGCGCTCGGGCTCCTCACGGGTGGTGTCGCCGAGCTCCGCGTGCGCGCGCTCGCGTACCTCCAGACCGCCACCACCTCGTATCGCGCGAGCCTCGCCGGGCCGTTGCTGCCGGAGGCCGAGCTGTGGCGGCTCGCGGCGGAGACCGATCTGCGGAACGCGCGCGACGTGCTCGCCGCGGCCGGCGTCGCGGACTGAGTTACTCTGCGATCGTGATCGCGATCGATGGAGCCATCGTGGCGGACGCCGAAGCCACGATCAGCGTGCTCGATCGCGGCTTCCTGTACGGCGACGGATTGTTCGAAGTGCTGCGCACGTGGCGCGGCATCGCGGTCGATCTCGAGGCGCACCTCGATCGGCTGGCTGCCTCGGCCGCACTCCTGGAGCTCGCGATCGATCGCGCCGCGATCGCGCAGACCGTGCACGCGCTGCTCGCTCAGACCACCGGCGATCAGCGGCTGAGGATCGTGGTGACGCGCGGGCAGGGCGGCCCGGCGATGCGGTTTGCCGCGGGCACCGGCGGTCACTCGCTCATCTACGCCGAGCCGCTGCTCGCGTCGCCGCGCGAGGCCTCGGCGGCGTTCGTCGACTATCCGCTCGCTCGCCGCGCGGCCCCGGGCCACAAGACGCTCGCGTACCTCGATCACCTGATCGCCAAGGAGCTCGCAGCGGCCGCGGGTGCGGATGAAGCGATCCGGCTCGGCCCCGATGGCGATGTGGCGGAAGGCGCAACGTCGAATTTATTCATCGTCAACGGCGATCTTTTCACGCCACCCCTGACAGGGGTCTTACCGGGCGTAACACGCAGACACGTGCTGGCGTGCTGCGAGGCGCTCGGGCTCGTCGTGACCGAGCGGCGCCTCACGGTCGAAGAATTTCGCGGGGCCACCGAGATCTTTGCGACCAGTTCCGTCCGCGGTGTTGTCGCGATCACACGGCTCGATGGCGTTTCCCGGCCCTCGGGAATTGGCCCGGTGACGCAAAAGCTGGCCGAGGCATACGCGGATCGCATGACCCGAGCTAGTATGGCGTTCTCTCGCGATGGCTCGTGACGGTCGTCAACTACGTCAGGAAGCTGCGGAGGCAACCGCCGCAGGCAAGCACAAGCGCGCACTCGGTGCGTACTTGGAGCTCGAGACGCTCGAGCCGCGCGATGCGCAGTGGCCGAAACGCGCCGGCGAGATCTATCGCAAGCTGAACCGCAACAACGATGCGGCCGATGCGTTTACGCGCGCCGCGGATCGCTACGCCCAGGGCGGCTTCCTCGTGCAGGCGATCGCGGTGTGCAAGCTGATCCTCCAGATCGATCCGCGCCACGGCGCGGCACTGCAGCGGATCGCGGCGATGAACGAACAGATCGGTGCCGGCCCCACGCGCGCGCTCGCGATGGCCGATAACAACCCGAACCTCGCAGGTAGCGATGCGGTTCAAAACCTGCGCCGGCGCGGCACGACCGAGGCGGGGAGCGCAGCTTCGAGCGGCATCATCGCGATCCCGCTGATCGACGAGGCCGAGCTCGAGCCACCGATCTCGATTCCGCGGACGCGTACACCCGCCGCGATCACGCAACCGCCGGTCGTGCGGATGACCGGCCGCACCCAGACGCCGCCATTCGCGAGCCGCACGGTCACGCAGGCGCCGCCCTTCGGCGGCGCACTCTCGCAGCAGGAGCGCAACGCGCTCGAGAATCTTCACGATCTCGCACTGCCGCGCACCAAGACCTCGAATGCGCAGTCGCAGCTCGCCCAGGCGCGGACCAAGTCCAAGCCGATCACGCTGCCGCCGAATCAGGGCATCGACGCGATCGATCTCAAGACCCAGATTCCTCAGTCGTTCGAGCGTGAAGATAACTCCGGCGTCTACGTCATCCCGATCGACGACGAAGACTTCCTGCAGCAGGACGCCGAAGAAGCCGGCCTGGCGGTGCCGCACGTGCTCGTCGAGACGGTATCCCAGCCGATCGCGGTCGAAGCCGATGACGTCGAAGACATCGACGAGCTCGATCTCGAGGACATCGAAGACTTCGAAGAGATTCCGCTGCCCGCGCCGCGCGCGCTCGGCATCGCTGCCGCCGAGGCTCTCGCGGCCACGCCACTGTTCTCGGGGCTCTCGCAAGAGGCCCTCGAGTCGCTCGTCGCCGAGCTCACCCTGGTCCAGCTCGCGCCCGCCGAGGTGTTGTTCCACGAGGGCGATCCGGGCGATGCGCTGTACGTCATCGTGGAAGGCGAGGTCGCGGTTCAAGCCGAAGGCCCGCCGCGTGTCGAGATGGCACGCCTGGGCCCGGGCGCGTTCATCGGCGAAGTCGCGCTGATGACCGACCAACCGCGCTCCGCCACGATCTCGGCGATCGGCGATGCCGAGCTGCTGCGCATCGATCGCGCGACCCTCAAGCGGGTGCTCGCGACGCACGGCGAAGTGCTCGCCGCGGTGTTGCGCTTCGTGCGCGATCGGCTCGTCGATCGGTGGACGCGGACGAGCCCGCTATTCCGCCCCTTCGATCCGAAGGAGCGGCTCGCGATCGCCTCGAAGTTCAAGTTCCTCGAGATCGACGGCGACCGCGTGTTGCTCGCCGCGGGCGCGCGCCCCGACGGGCTCTACATCGTGCTCGCAGGCCACTTCACCGTGAAGCGCGCAGGCCAGCAGATCGCGCTCTTGGGGCCGGGCGACCTGATCGGCGAGACCGCGCTGCTCTCGGGCGCCACGCTCAAGAGTGACATCACGGCGCGCGGCAAGGCGCTCGCGCTGTGCTTACCCGCGAGCGAGTTCCGCGAGATGATCATGACCCATCC
Organism: Kofleriaceae bacterium; assembly: GCA_025357755.1. GTDB lineage: Bacteria > Myxococcota_A > Polyangia > Haliangiales > Haliangiaceae > JABFXX01. The sequence goes on from JANXOP010000401.1 coordinate 11,376, forward strand.
GCACGTCCTCGAGTATGTCGGCGAGCAGGCCGAGCACGCTCGCAAGCTGCAGATTCTGTAACTACCGCTCGCCTAGGGCTTGATCGTATCGACGGGCACGCTGCCCGGCTTCGCAGGCGCAGCGTCCTTGGCGGGCTGCTCCGTCGTCGGGCCGAGGTTGCGACCGAACGGGTTCCAGCCAAACGACGTAGCGATCAAGGCGCCGCCGAGCGCGAGATAGAGCACGCCGATCGTGGCGTGGACCCGAGGGCTCATCCGATAGAATCCGGAGCCCATCGCGCCGCGCTTGGGCTCGCCGTCACCGGTGGGCTTCTTCTGAAGCGCCATGCGGATCCGGTAGAGACCGAAGAAGATCACGATGACCGCGATACCGAGGGTGACCCAAGCAGGAACTCGCACGCAGAAGGCATAGCACGGGTGTCACCGTTAATACGCACGCGCCACGGCGTGCACGCAGGGTCAACCCTCCGTTCTGGCTCGGGATCTTGGCGGCCCCGTGGCCATTGACACACTCATACTCGGTCGGCAAAGTGCGGCCAAATCCCGATGCACTCTCATCCCCACAGGCCCCAGGGGACCCCTCCGAAATATAAGAATTCCGCGGCGTTCTACGACGTCGACGGCACGCTTATCAAGATCAACATCGTTCACGCGTTCGCGTACTACGCCGCGCGTCATCCGGGCTTGATCGATAGCGCGCGACGGAGCGTGAAGACCGCGCTGTCGATTCCAGTGTTCTGGGCGGCCGACAAGCTCAGCCGCAAGTGGTTCAACGAAATCTTCTATCGCTCCTACGAGGGCGCGAGTGAAGACCGGCTGATCGTGCTCGCCGAAGAACTGTTCGAAGACGTCATCAAGCCAAATATCTATCCGCGCGCGAAGGCGCTGATCGAAGACTCCAAGCGCGCCGGGATTCGTCAGGTCCTGATCTCGGGTGCGCTCGACTTCACGATGCGTCCGCTCGCGAAGTACCTCGGCGTCGATGACCTGATCTCGAACAAGCTCGAGTTCGTCGATCACTACGCGACCGGCAAGCTGATGAAGCCGTTCGTCGCGGGCGCGACCAAGGCCGACATCATGCGGTCGTACGCCAAAGCGCATTCGATCGACCTCGCCGAGTCGTGGGCCTACACCGATTCGTTCTCGGACTATCCAATGCTCGCGGTGGTCGGCCATCCGACCGCCTGCAATCCTGACTTCCGGCTGCGCTCTCTGGCGCGCAGCTACGACTGGCCCGTGCTCGATCTCGACGAGGAGGTGACCCGCTCGGTCGCTCGCCGTCCCCAGGGTCTCGCTCGGCAGATTCGGAGAACCTAATGCGCGCCATCCGTCCCAAGCTCCGCTCGAACCCGCGCGAGCATATCGTCACCATCGACAACGATTCGGCGCCGCGCATCATGTGGTCCGGCGAGAACCTCATCATGGAGGATCTCCCGGTCGGCACACGCGTGATCTATCCGAACCGGCCGATGACGCCGGTCGCGAATCCCGAGGCCGCGATCCGGTACGCCCTGAACCACCCCGAAGCGAGCGACCCGCTGCACGCGATGTTGAAGCCGGGCATGAAGGTCTCGATCGCGGTCGATGACATCTCGATGCCGCTGCCGATCATGCGCACGCCCGACGTGCGCCAGATGGTGCTCGAGATCGTGTGCGAGATGCTCGCCGATCATGGCGTCGACGATGTTCACATCATCATCGCGCTCGGCCTCCACCGTCGGATGCACGACTGGGAGATCAAGCGGATGGTCGGCCAGAAGGTGTGGGACGAGTACTGGCCCGACCGCCTCTACAACCATGATGGTTGCGATCCGGACGGCATGGTCGTGCTCGGCCACACGCCGCACAAAGAGCTCGTCGAGATGAATCGTCGCGTCGCCGAGAGCGACCTCACGATCTACGTGAACCTCAACTTCGTGCCGATGAACGGCGGCAACAAGTCGATGGCGGTCGGCCTGTGCGGCTACGAGTCGCTCAAGGCGCATCACCATCCCAAGGCGATCGTCGAGTCCAACTCGTTCATGGATCCGCCGAAGTCGTACCTGTCGCACTCGTTCAAGCGCCAGGGTGACCTCGTCGAGAAGACCCTCAAGGTCTTCCACATCGAGACCGTCCTCAACAACCGCTGCTTCGACGGGCCGCTCTCGTTTCTGCAAAAGAACGAGGACGATTTCACCGAGACGGATCGGCTGAAGTATCAGGGCATGAAGTGGGCGCTCGATCGGCTGCCCTTTGCCGCGCGCCGCGAGATCTTCATGCGCACGCCTGCCGCGTACGAGATGATCGCTTGCTACGCCGGCGCGGTCGATCCGACGCACGACCGCACGATCGCGAAGCAGAACGAGCAGAACGTCGTCCCCGTCGAGGGTGCTGCCGACATTCTGATCATGGGCATTCCGTACATCTCGCCCTACAACGTCAACTCGAAGGCGCTCAACCCGCTGCTCGTGCAGGTGATGGCGCTCGGCTATTTTTATCACATGTACAAGAACAACCCGATCCTCCGAGAGGGTGGGGTCCTGATCCTCACGCATCCCGTGAGCGATCGGTTCGATCCGGTACATCACCCGAGCTACCTCGAGTTCTTCAATCGCATCCTCACAGAGACGACGGACTCGTACACGATCGAGACGAAGTATCAGGACGAGCTCGCGTACAACCCGAGCTACGTCGAGATGTACCGGCGCGGCAACGCGTACCACGGCGCGCATCCGTGCTTCATGTGGTACTGGGGCCAGCGCGGCCGCGAGAAGACTTCGCGCGTGATCGTCGTCGGTGCCGATAACGCGACCGTGCCGGCGATCATGGGCTGGGAGACCGCCGGATCGATCGCCGAGGCCGTCGCGATGGCGCGCGGCACGATGGGCCGCAGCGCTCAGATCACGATGATGCATCACCCGCCGTACATGATCTGCGACGTGACCTAATGAGCAAAGACGGCGGATACTTTCCCGAGACCGTAGAGCAGTGGGGCGCGCATTCCACGGGCAAGCCGTGGCCCGATGCGATGAAGAACCCACTGCCGCCGCTGCGTGCGCCGATCACCGGCAAGCCGCGGCTCGATGTCACCGAGTCGCTGCGCGGCAAACACATGTTGCTGATCGGCACGACGGGCTTCGTCGGCAAGGTCGCGCTGTCGATGCTGCTGCATCGCTATCCCGAGATCGGCCGGGTCTACTGTCTGGTCCGCCCGGGTGCCGGCAACACCGCCGACGAGCGGTTCTTCCGCAAGGTCGCGACCAGCGAAGTGTTCGATCCGGTGCGCGCGGTGCACGGCGATGGCTACGAGGCATTCATGCGCTCGAAGGTCGTCGCGCTCGCGGGCGACATCGGGCGACCGCTCTGCAACTTCAGCGAAGAGCTGTGCGCGGAGATCAAGGTCGACGTGATCTTGAACAGCGCCGGCTTGGTCTCGTTCCAGCCGTCGCTCGAGAGCGCGATCCGGATCAACTCGCTCGGCGCGAAGAACGTGCTCGATCTCGCGCGCAAGCTCGGCGCGAAGCTCGTGCACGTCTCGACCTGCTACGTCGCGGGGCAGCGCGAAGGCGATGTCTGGGAAGACGAGCCCGTGATCGGCTACTTCCCGCGCAGCTCGGCGATCTCGCGCGACTGGGGCAGCGAGAATGATTTGCTGGATCGCGATTTCGATCCGGCCGCGGAGATCGCGGACTGCCTGAAGTTGATCGAGCAGGCGCGCGAGAAATCGAACGACCGCCAGCACATCTCGGAGTTCCGCGAGCGCGGCGCCGAGACGCTCAAGACCCAGCGTCGCGATCCGGACGACGAAGACGATCTCAAGATCGCCGTCGCACGCGAGCGCAAGATCTGGCTCAACGATGTCCTCACCAAGCAGGGCATGGAGCGCGCTCGCCACTGGGGCTGGACCAACACGTACACGTACACCAAGAGCCTCGGCGAGCAGATCATCCTGTCGGACTCGTCGGTGTCATCCACGATCGTCCGGCCGGCGATCGTCGAGAGCTCGGTGCGCTATCCGTTCCCGGGCTGGAACGAGGGCTTCAACACGAGCGCGCCGCTCATGTACTTGATGCTCAAGGGCCATCGCAACGTGCCGGTGGGCGAGGACCACGCGCTCGACGTGATCCCGGTCGACTTCATCGCAGCAGGCATGCTGCTCGCGGTCTCGGCGATCCTCACCGGCGACCACGAACCGATCTATCAGATGGGCACGTCGGACGTGAATCGCATCACGAGCAAGCGGCTGACCCAGCTCACCGGGCTTGCCGTGCGCCGCGTGCACCTCGACAAGGCCGATCGCGGCGAGGACGAATTCCGCGAGCGGATCAAGGCGCGGCTCGAGAGCCACCCGGTCTCCTTCGAGACGTTCGATCGATATTCGGCGCCCGCGATCAAGCGCGTCGCCGATCGCTTGATCAAGATGATCGACGAGCGGACCCCGAAGTGGGGCGCCCCGCGCATCGAGGCCTTCGCCACGCGCGCGCGCGAGGAGCTCACGAAGGTCTCCGCGTTCACGGGCCAGGTCAACGAGCTCGTCGAGCTGTTCAAGCCGTTCACCTACGATCACGACATCGCGTTCCGTTGCGACAACATGCGTGCGCTGTGGGCGCGCGCGACGCCCGAAGATCAAGACCGCTTGCTGTGGGCGCCTCACCTGGTCGATTGGCGCAAGTACTGGCTCGACACGCACTTCCCGGGCCTCCAGAAGTGGACGTTCGACAAGCTCGATGAAGAGTTCGGCGCGAAGCCGAAGAGCGTCTACACCTACAAAGAGCTCGTCGAGCTGTTCGAGGCCGCGGTGCGGCTCAATGGTCATCGTCCGGCGCTGCGCTTGCTCCGCAAGGTCGGCGAAGACGACGAGCCCAAGGATCCGATCACGTACAGCTACGCGCAGCTCGGAGAGCTCGGCTGGCAAGGAGCGGGCGTGCTCCGCCAGCTCGGGGTCGGCGCGGGATCGCGCGTGATCCTGATGAGCGAGAACCGCCCGGAGTGGGGCATCTCGTTCTTCTCGATCATCCTCGCAGGCGCGGCCTCGGTGCCGTTCGATTCGGCGCTCACGCTCGCCGAGGTCGTCAACCTCACGCGCGTGAGTGGTGCGAAGGCGATCGTGCTCTCGCGCAAGGTCGCCGAGCGGCTCGCGAACGAAGCAAACATCGCCCTACCCGTGGACGATGATGCGGACGTGATGGTCGTCTGGTCGCCGGCGCATCCGGCGATGCAGGACTACTTCGCGAAGCAGGACATCGAGATCAAGGTTCTAGCGTACGACGAGCTCCTCACCGAGCCCGATGTCTCGGTCGGTGCGGTGCGCCCGGAAGTGAAGGGCGACACGGTCGCCTCGCTGATCTTCACGAGTGGCACCACGGGCACGCCAAAGGGCGTGATGCTGACCCACAAGAACTTCACGTCGATGGCGAGCAAGCTCTCGGCGCTGTTCACGCTCTACAAGCACGACAAGCTGCTCTCGGTGTTGCCGCTGCACCACACGTTCGAGTTCTCGGCCGGCTTCCTCATGCCGCTCGTTCACGGCGCTTCGATCGACTATCTCGAGGAAGTCGAGGCGGACTCGCTCGCGAAGGCGCTCGAGGATGAAGGCATCACCGGCATGGTCGGTGTGCCGGCGCTGTGGCAGCTACTCGAGCGCAAGATCTACAAGAACGTCAGCGATGCGGGCGTGCTCGTCGAGAAGGCGTTCGACGCGATCGTCGACGTCAATCGCACGCTGCGCGACAAGCTGCCGTGGGATATCGGTACGGGCAAGGCGATGTTCTTCCCGGTCCATCGCAAGCTCGGTGGCCGGATGCGGCTCCTCATCAGTGGTGGTTCGGCGTTGCCGGCCGACACGATGAAGACATTCCAGGGCCTCGGCTTCAACCTGTACGAAGGCTACGGCATGACGGAATCGTCGCCGGTGCTGACGGTCACGCGGCCTGGCGAGAAGGTAGTTCCAGGCTCGGTCGGTCGGCCGCTGCCGGGCATCGACGTGAAGATCGATCAACCCGATGCGAATGGCATCGGCGAGGTCATCGCGAAGGGCCCGAACGTGATGGCGGGCTACTTCGAGAACGCCGAAGCCACCGCGCAGACGATCGTCGGCGGTTGGTTGCACACCGGTGACCTCGGTAAGTTCGACGCCGATGGCAACCTGTTCATCGTCGGCCGCAAGAAGGAGATGATCCTCGGGCCCTCCGGCGAGAACGTCTATCCCGACGAGCTCGAAGAGCTCTACGGCGACACGGACTACATCAAGGAAGTCTCGGTCGTAGGCCTGCCGAGCGAGAGCGGCGGCGAGACCGTGGCGATGCTCGTGGTGCCGGACTACGAGGAGAACAAGGATAAAGACCGCGAGCAGCTGCGCGAGGCCGTGCGCGAGCACGTCAAGAAGGTCACCAAGACCCTCGCGCTCTACAAGCGCGTCAAGATCTGGCAC
>JANXOP010000409.1 GCA_025357755.1 Kofleriaceae bacterium
TTGTTCGCCGTCTCCCGGCGTGGGTCGATCAGGTCGGCGAACACGGCGGTCAGGGGCAGCGGCATGGGGATCCTCCCGGATTCCCCTCGGTGTACTCGCAAACCCCGACCGCGTCAGCACTTCATAGTGCGTAGACCCTGCAGTGGGCCCTGTGTCCAGTCTCGTCGAATACGAGGCGGAAAACGCGCAGGTACCGCTCGACCATGTCATCATCGATCGCGTGGTACAAGTCGTCTTGCGCGAAGTGCGACCCGTCGTTGACCCATGAGAGCAGCGACCGGCAAGTCAGGTTGGCCGCGCCGTCGACCGCCGCGATGATGTCCTCGGGATTCACGCCTCCAAACAACCTGAAGTAATTCTCTTGAATCTTCCGGAGCGTGCTCTGAATGCTGTAGTTGCCGCGGTCGCCGCGCCTCACGTCCGCCCACAGCAGGTCGTAGTGACTGGTGATCGGGTTCGCCTGATGGCAAACGATCCGAGTCACCTCGTCACTCTTCTGCACGGTCCAGAATGGCTCCTCCGCATCTTGCCGCCACGGCCCCGCTTCGAGCTGAACGTGACTTCCTTGTGGAAGTAACCGCTATGGGTCAGGACGAGCACCTGCTTTACGTGTGTGTTGTTGTCCCGTACCTCTTGGCAAAGGATTTTGATCAGGCTGCTCACGATGAACAGGATGTCGCTGTCCAGGCTCGACACCGGATCGTCGATCGCCCCCACCCTGTCGGTGACCGTGTCACTGTCCGAGTTGCTTCCCTTGAAGAGTTGGAAGAAGTACAGGAACGTGATGAAGGTCTTCTCGCCCTCGCTCAGAGACTCCTTGGCGTCGCTGCCGTCCGTACGGACGATCTTGTAGTTTTCCTCCTCGACTGCCTTTGTCAGCTTGAATCCGCGGAAGCTGAACGAGAGCAGGAGATTGTTGATGGTGTCGATCGTCGGTTGAATGCTCGTGATGCTCTTCTCCAAAAGGCGCAACTCGGCAGGCTTCTCGGCGTGCGCTTTCTGGGCGTGTCTGCTTTGTTCTTCGATCGACTTTCGCGCTTTGTCGATGGCGGCTTTCTCGGCGTCGTGTTCGTCGATTGTGTCCTTGCAGTTCAAACGCGATGAGGCATGTCCACACCTGCATCGTCAGTGTCTTGCGTTCGTGAGCGATGTTCGCAACAGTCGCGTTGTGCTCTGCGATCAGCTTGTTTGCCGCCTCCACGAGCGACGCTGCCGAGGCAAGCTAGCCGGCAAGGGATTCAAGCTCTCCGATCTGGCTCGGCTCCTTCTGCTTCGCTTCCAACCGTTGCACGTTCATCCCGAGTTGGGCGGCGAGAGCCTCGCGCAGTGGCTCGAGTGCGGCCTTGTCGAGGTGCGGGCTGTCGGCGGCGAGGAGCGCGTCGAGGCTCTTCATGAGACGATTGGTGGCATGTAAATACTGAGACGCCAGAGTTGCGATCGCCTCCGTCTAAAGGATAAAGGTCGCGTCGAAATACTCGTCGAGCTTCTGCGCCAGTGAGGCATCGGTCGGATGTTGGCAGAACGGACAAGCCTCGCCGCCAGCCGGGTAAAACTTGCGGCCCTGCTTCACCCAGTCGCTGTTGTCGAGCTTGAGAATCAGCGCGGCGATATCGACGTCGTTCTTGCCGATCACGCACTTCTCCAGGATGGAGTCCGTGCCAAGTTCGACCAATCGGCCTTGGTTGATCGCCGGCAGAACGGGCTGATTGGTAGGAGTGGTCCCGAAAACGGTCGCGGCCTTTTTCTTGACGGTGTCCAGCGTTTCGACCGTCGTTCGGTTGAAAGTCCGCTGCTCAAGCACCTACTTCTTGAATTTGTCTGTGCTGCGCCGGCAGCCCTCGAACGCCCAGTCATGCTTCTGCTTCTGTTTCCAGCACTTCTTGCTCAAAGTCTCTTCGCAGGTTTCCATGTCTGCGACCTTACCACCGTGACCGCCGTCTCCTTCGAGTGTGATCTTCATAGGTGTTACGCAGTCAGCGGTCGTGGGAACCGGACGTGTGGCCGTGCGAGGTAGGTCCGGACGGCGTCGCGGATGATCGCCGGTTCGGCGTCCACCCGACTGATCCCGCGCCGGACGCAATGCGCCTCGGACCGCGGGAACGCCCGCAGGG
>JANXOP010000430.1 GCA_025357755.1 Kofleriaceae bacterium
GGTGATCGCGCTGATCGACGCGAGCCTCGTGACCGACCGAGCTACTTGACGAGCTCCTTCCATGCCGCGTGCGCCTTCGCATACGGTCCATTGAAAGGTGGCGGCGCACCGACCGGTCCCAACACGTAGTCCGCGCGACGGTTCGCGCGCTCGTCGGTGTTGTCCGGCGTGGTGACCTTGGGGACATCCTCACCGAAGCCCGCGAACGCGATCGGCAACGCGATGCCCTGCGCGCGAAAGTACGCCGCGATCGCGTGTGCGCGTGCGAGCGAGAGCGTGCGGTTCTTCGCGCTCGGCCCGACGGTATCGGTGTGACCCGCGACGTAGAGCTTCACCTTCACGAACTTCTCCGACTTCTTCACGAGGTCGTTGATCTTCGTGATACTCGCCGCGAGCTTCATTTCTTCAGACGGTTCGATCACCGCGCTATCCGAGGCGAAGCTCACGTCCTCGTGATCGATGCTGACCGACCACGGCACGAGCTCGACGTCACTGACGCCGGCATCCGCAGATTCGGCATGCAACTTCAGCATCATCACGCGCGCTGTCGCCGGCTGGGTCCACGTGATCGCGACCCACGTCTTCGACGCCTCCTTCGCGTAGGTCGCGCTGCCCTTGCCGAGCTCGCTACCGTCCTCACCGATCACGGTAAGCGAGGCACGGCCTGCGGGTCGCGACATCGTGAACCGGAGCTCGTGCTTCACCAGATCGAGGTGCTCGACGTCGTAGCCAACCACGAGCGGCGGGCGGACGAGGGTAGTGATCTCGAAGGTGTTGACCCAGCGCTCTCCGCTCTCGGGCTGTGCCGAGATCGAGCCCTTGTAGGTCGCGGATCCTGCGGCACCGTCGCCGACCGAGAGCGTCACCGCCTGATCCTTCGCGAGCGCGGGTTGCTTCAACGTGAACTTTTTTCCATCGTCACGCTCGAGGTCGATCTGAATATCCCTGACCTTGACTGCGGCGGTGATCCGGATCTGCGGCTTCTGACCGAGCGACACCTCGGGTCGGACCTGGTAGCTCACTGGCTGGGCACCGGCGGCGTGTGCGACGAGGAGGACGAACAAGATCGCGAAGCGCATCTCCGAACATCCTAACGCCACTGACCGGGCTCGCGATCGGCCTGGCGATCGCGGTCTAGAGGTTCGCGTAGATAAACCCGGATCGGCTGCGCCCGACCACGATCCGGTAGGTGTGCAGGGCGCCTCCGGTCGGCTCGCTGAAGCCCTCGGCGTGCTCGCCGCGGTCGAGGCCATCGACGAAGAGGCGCGCCGTGCCGGTCCACGCGAGCGTGATCGTGTCGGCCTTCACGGTGCCTCCGATCGTGACCCAATCGCCGGCGCCCTTCGCACGAAAGCTGCCGGCCTCCGGACCGCCGACGCAGACTTCACCAGCGCGCAGCGCGGCCTCGATCGCAGCTTCACTCGCATCCTCCGCGAAGACCCAGGTGGTGGCCTGCGCGTGACCATGGTGATCGTCGGAACCACCGACCGCGGTGAGCGGCCGATGCTCGGCATGGATCACGCGATCGAGGGCGATCCACGCGTTGTCTTCGCCGGACTTGCCACCCGGCTTCGAGATCACGTTGGCGAATCCGAGCGGTACGTTCCACACCTCCGCGCCGTCGATCGCGGTGAAGCCTCGCGCACCCTCGGTCCACACCCGATACGACATGTCGAAGTCCGAGACGCGCACGTTCGGGATGTTCGTCGGCACCGCGAAGGGGTGGTTCACGAGGACGAAGCCACCCGCCGCATGCGCCCTCGCGAGCAAGTCGCGCCCGGTCAGCGCCGAAACATCGACGCCGCTCACGCCGAAGTGGCCGCGCCTCGTCGTGAATTCGGCCCCCGGGACGAGCGTGATGCCGGTCGTCGCTCGCGCATCGCGCGCGAACCTGCGCCACGCCGCACGGATCTCCTGACCGCGATCGGTCCACTCGGACTCCCAGATGTGGGGCGTGACGACGACGAACTCCAACCCCTCTTGCTTGGCCGAGGCGGCGACGTCGGCGAGAGAGGCCGTCGCGTCGTGATCCTCGGGGAAAAACGAGACGTGCATGTGGAGGTCGCCTCCCAGCCACCTGCGGTGCTCGGCAGTCGCCTTCGCCGCCTCGCGCGAGGGCGCCTCGCGCGAGGGCGCCTCGTGCGTCGCAGGCGGGGGCGCGGTCTGGGGGTTCGACGAACAGGCCGCGATCAGCAGCCAGACCGCGCAGCGCATCACCGTAGAGCCACTAGCTGCATCCGCGGTGGACGTCACCAAAGCGACCCTAACCACCGCTCGATACGACGACCACCAAGCACGGCGGCAACGCGAACCCGTACACGCTTCCGGACATCACGGGCGTGTGGTTCGGCTGGCAGGAATACCAGCCCCGCGCGGCTTCGCCGCAAGAGTACGAAGCCTGGGTCGACGAGATCGCCGTCGATACCAAGCGTATCGGCTGCGTCGATTAATTCGGTTCGCGCACGATATTGAAGTCGTTCCACGCGCCGACGTAATCGAGCGGCGCCGGCTTACCGTTGAGATCGCGCTGGACCGCCGCGCCGTTGCCGAGGTAGTGCGATCCGGCGAGGTCGAACGAGCGCCATGGTTTCGGCACGAGGTCGACAAAGCCATCACTCGCCTTGACCCGCATCGCGAACGCCTTCTCGTCGTACGAGTCGCCAGGGGTGCTCGAGACCAGGCCGCCCGGCTCCGCGCTCCAGCCTGCGGGCAGCAGGCCGATCGCGAGCAGCAGCGTGTTGTCGGCGTCGACGATCGCGATGTGACCGGTCCCGGCCCCGACGCTGACCGACTCCGTGGTCACCGTCACGGTCGTGCCGGTCGCGATCGGGAGCGCGACCTCGGGCGGCAACATGATCACGTACGAGTGACGCTGCTCGGCATTGTCCTCGACGGCGAGGCTCCACTTGACCTGATTGCCGGCGGCCTCCGAGGTGAGGTCGCGAACCTTGCCCTTCAACGCCGGATCGTCGACGCGCTGGATCGGAAACACCGCCCAGCCTTCGATCTTGGTATCGGTGGTAGTGACCCCGCCGCCGGTCCCCTGGATCACGGGCCGGGGTGCGTGCGCAGAGCACGCCACGCAAAACGTCAACAACAGTGCGCGCATCTTTGACTCGATCGTAGCGCGATTCCGGATCACCACGATCCATCTGATCAGTATCGCGGTGATCCCAAATACTGGACGTAGATCGCGGACCTAGGCAGGCTCTGTTGGGCTTGATGCAGTTCCATGAGGGTCTTGCAGCGCCAGCGCCAGCGCGCTGCGTGCCGTGTTTAAAGTTGTTCGCCGACACGTTGTACGTCGACGACGGGACCAAACACGGCGACGAAGTCAAGACGGCGATGATTCGCCTCGACTTCTCGTACGACGGTCGCCGCGTGCGCTCGCGCAACCCGAACAACGCCGGCCGTGACCGCGCGGCCGAGATCCAAGCGGTGCGCGTCCTCGAAGGCCTCGGCGCACTCGAGCTCGAGAGCCTCGACGATTGCGCGGTCACGCCGGGCGCGCCGATCGACTACGTGCTCGCGGTCGATGGGGATGCGAGCGTGCTGTGCGGCTTCGCGATCCACGCCCTGCCCCAGCTGCGCGCGATGGGCTGGGACGTGTTCATCGATCCCGAGTATCCGTGGCAGGTCGTCGCGAACGAGGCCTCGATGTACGTGTCGGCCGAAGCCGAGCCCGAGCGTGCCGATTGGTTTGGTCTCGAGCTCGGCATCGAGATCGAGGGCCAGCGCGTCAACCTCCTGCCGGCGCTGCTCTCGCTCCTCGATGGCGCGGGCGACCTCAGCTCGTTGACCCGCTCGTCGCGGCGCTGCATCGCGATCCGCGTCGACGAGAAACGCTGGCTGCCGGTGCCGCCCGCGCAGCTCAAGGTGCTCGGCAAGGTCCTGCTCGAGATGTATCGCGAAGGTCAGGGCAAGCTAAAGGTGCCCGCGATGCGCGCGCCGCTCATCGCGGATCTGTGCGACTCGCTGACCGATGGCTCGCGCCCGCTGCGCTGGATCGGCGACGTCGCGATTCGCGACCAGGCCTACGCGATGGCGTCCGGACCGTGCCTCGCGACCGAGCTTCCGGATGGCCTGCGCGCCGACCTCCGGCCGTATCAGCGCGACGGCATCGCGTGGCTCCAGCACCTGCGCGAGCACGGTGTCGGTGGCGTCCTCGCCGATGACATGGGCCTCGGCAAGACCCTGCAGACGATCGGCCACATCCTGCTCGAGAAGCAGCACGGCCGACTCGATCGCCCCGCGCTGATCGTCACACTCACGAGCCTGATCGGCAACTGGAAGCGCGAGATCGAGAAATTCGCACCGAGTCTTCGCGTCGCGATCCATCACGGTCCGGATCGCCACGCCCAGGTCGGCTCGCTCGCGACCTACGATGTCGTGATCACGAACTACCCGCTGGTGGCGCGCGATCGCGAGACCCTCGCGGCGATTCCGTTGCACATGCTTGTCCTCGACGAAGCGCACGCGGTCAAGAACCACGACGCGCAGGCCGCCGAGGCGATCCGCACGCTCGATGCGCGCCACAAGGTCTGCCTGTCAGGCACGCCGATCGAGAACCACCTCGGCGAGCTGTGGTCGCTGTTCGATTTCTTGAACCCGGGCCTGCTCGGGCACCGCGACGAGTTCACGGTGCAATTTCGTCAGCCGATCGAAGACCGCGGCGACAAGGTCCGCCTCGATGCGCTGCGCGAGCGCGTGCGCCCGTTCATCCTGCGCCGCACCAAAGATGCGGTCGCGAAGGATCTGCCGCCCAAGACCCTGCTCATCAATGCGGTCGAGCTCACCGGCGCTCAACGCGAACTCTACGAGAGTATTCGGGTCGCCGCCCACGCGGACGTCCGCGCGCAGATCAAGCAGCGCGGACTCGCGGGCTCGACGATCGCGATCCTCGACGCGCTCCTCAAGCTGCGCCAGGTCTGCTGCGATCCCCGCCTCGTCACGAGCGAAGCGGCGCGCGATGTCCAGGGCAGCGCGAAGCTCCAGGTCCTACTCGACATGGTCGATACCCAGCTCGCGAACGGCCAGCGCATCCTGATCTTCTCGCAGTTCGCACGGATGCTCGGCCTGATCTCGGAGGGCCTGCTCGCGAAGGGCATCGGCCACGTGACGCTCACGGGCTCGACGCCTGACCGCCAGAAGCCGATCGACGCGTTCCAGAACGGGCGCAGCGACGTGTTCCTGATCTCGCTCAAGGCCGGCGGCGCCGGACTCAACCTCACGGGCGCCGATACGGTGATCCACTACGACCCGTGGTGGAACCCGGCGGCGCAGGCCCAGGCGACGGATCGCGCCCACCGGATCGGCCAGACCAAGCCGGTGTTCGTCCACGATCTTATCGTCGCCGGTTCGGTCGAGGAGCGGATGCTCGGCCTGCAGAAACACAAGCGCGCGCTCGCGAACGCGATCCTCGAGGACAACGTGAGCACCTCGACGAGCCTGACCGATCGGGACGTCGATGATCTGCTCGCGCCGCTCCGCGTGTAGCAGCTAGGTACTTCCCCGCAGTGGTTTTGAACGGTTAATCTTCCCGGCTCTTGGCGCCCTTGGCGGCGGTAGAGCTCGGGTGCGATCGCTCGTTTCCGGATCCACCGCCAAGACGCCAAGACGCCAAGGGTCCGAATCGATCGAACCGTTCGTCTTCTCGAACGCACGTGCGGCGCGGCATCACTCGGACCGTCGATCGACCGCAGCACGGCCTCGCAGCACCGGCGGCTCGTCGGTGGTCTGCGTGAGGTGGCGTGCAAGCAACGTCACGTCCAGCTGCGCGCGTCGATCTGTTTAATACCAGTGGTGCTTCTTCCAGAACGACTGGGCACCATTCCAACCGCCGTAGCGGTCGGTCACGTAGTGCGTGGCTGCCGCGTACTGCTTGTTGAAGTCGGTCGACTGGTAGTCCTTGCCCATGTACTGCTTGCGCGTCGACTGGATCATCTGGAACGCACCGAACGCGGACGATTGATTGCCGCGCGTGCCGTCGCCGCGGCCCACCGAGTGGAGGTGGCCCGCCGTCGAGCTGCCGCCCGACTCGTGCTGCATGATGAAGTTCGCGGCCGAGCTGAGGCCACCATTCGCGGTTTCGAGTTGCGCGTCATCCAGGGTTTCCAGAGCGAGGGTCTCGAGAGCGTCGATCGTCATGGCGGGTACTCCACAGGTAGAAGGTTGAGAATCGGTAACGACCTTCCCAGGTGCAGCGCAAGTGCCAGAAATCGCGTGGATACTCGAGCCCTCAGCATGCATCCGGCAGGGCTCGACGATCGGCGGATCCGAGACCTGGATTTGTGAGCGGGCACCCCGATCGCGCGCTCTCCACGCTGGATCGAGCAAACCGTCTACCGCGCTCGACGGCTCCGCGAGTTGCTAACAGTGGCAACTCGAAGCGGCAGGAGCTAGCTCGCGTACTTGCTGATCGGCCGGTCGCTGTGGTCGTCGTCATCGCCGCTCCTTGCGAGGGATTCGAGCCAGCTCGCCGCATCCTGCGCCGGGCTTGCTTCGAAGTGAAGATCGAGGGTGAGCTCGATCCCCGCACGGAAGATCGCGACCTTCATGTCCAGCGCGCACTGCTGGCGCGCCTCCACGTACGTCGCCCAGTCGGGCGTCGGCACACCGTTGACCGCCAGCACGACATCGCCGTAGCGAATTCCGGCACGTGCAGCGGGGCTACCCGGCCGGCACCCGAGGACCGGAAGTCCGCCGAGCGCCGTTGCCAGTTTGGTTAGCTGTTCACTACTCAACCACATGAAATCACCATAGCAACGAGCCGGCGTTCCGTCGGTCACGAAGTGGTTAGGCGCGGGTGAGCTGTCGGGCTGCGCCTACAGCGTGGTGCCCTCGTCGTAGGTCTTGTCGCGATAGATCGTGTGGCAGGCGGCTCAAGCCGCGAGCTCGCCCCGGAACTGGTTGATGATGAACTCCCACACCGCGGCGATCCGCGGGACTTCGCGGAGCGCGCGGTGACCGACGAGCCAGAGGTCATCGAACGGCCACTGCGCCGCACTCGACGCGAGCTTCGGCGCGAGCTCCAGCGGCACTAGCCCGATCGCCTCGGCGTACGGAATTGGCACGAGCACCGCACCCAGGCCCGCCTTCGCGGCCGAGAGCTGGGCGGGGAAATCACTCGTCCGCAAGGCGATCGCTTCGGGCGCGACGTGCTGCGTGATCCACCGCGCCGGTGGGAAGCTCGCGAGGTCGCGATCCCAGGTGATCCACGCGATGTCGCTCCATCGCGTGATCGCACCGAGCTTCTGCGCGACGCGCGGTGCGGTCGCGGCGATCCATCTGGCGGTCGCCAGCTTCACGGTCACCAGCTCCGCGCCTGACGAGCGCACCGAGCGCACGGCGAGGTCGGCCTCGTGGCGCATGAGGTCGCGTGGCTGGACCGAGGCGTCGAGCTCGATCGCGAGCCGCGGGAACTTCTTGCGCAGCCGTACGAGCGCCGGCGCGATGAACACGCTCGAGACCCCGGGCGCCGTACTGATCCGCACGATGCCCTCCGGCAAGCGCTCGACGTCGCTCGCATCGCGCGTGAGCCGCGCGTGCGCCGCCTCCATCGCCTCCGCCGCCGCGAGCACGCGCTCGGCCGCGCGCGCCGGCACCAACCCTTCGCGCGTCCGCTCGAACAAGCGATCGCCCAGGTCCGCCTCGAAGGCCGCCAACCGCCGGCTCACCGTCGAGGTATCGACCCCGAGACGGACCGCCGCGGCCGCGAGCGTACGGTTGCGATGGACGGCTAAGAAGATCCGAACGTCGTCCCAGCTGGCTTGCGTTTTTGCCATGACCAATTGCAATCGTGCGCGTTGCGTTGCACCGATGCAAGGCCCACAGTCGCTGCATGACCACCGCGAACAAGCTCCACGTCATCTTCGGAACCGGCCAGATCGGGAACCGCGTCGCCGAACAGCTGCTCGCCCAGGGCGAGCAGGTCCGCATGATCTCGCGCACCCCGAAGGCTCCAGCGGGTGCAGAGACCAGGGCCGGCGATGCGCGCGACCTGGCGTTCGCGGCCGAGGCCGCAAAGGGTGGCACGGTCATCTACGACACCACGAACCCGCTGTATCAGCACTGGAAGCGTGACCTCGTCGACCTCGGTCGCGGCCCGCTCCACGCCGCCACCGCGAACCAGGCCAAGCTGGTCGCACTCGATTGCCTCTACATGTACGCCGTCCCGTCGAACGGCGTGATGACCGAGACCACGCTCGTCGCGCCGGTGTCCAAGAAGGGCGAGCTTCGCAAGCAGCTCACCGACCTTCGCCTCGCCGCACTCGCCGCCGGTACGTCCGTCGCGATCGCGCGGGCGAGTGACTTCTTCGGTCCCGCGCTCCCCAACTCGTGGTTCGGCGAGCGGTTCTTCCAGCGCGCGCTCGCAGGCAAGACCACCGAGCTCAACGGTGACCCCGATCAGCGCCACTCCTACACCTACGCGGACGATGTCGCGACCGCCCTCGTCCAGCTCGGCGCCGCCGATGATGCGACCGGGATCTGGCACGTGCCGACGCTCCCGGCGATGACCTCGCGCGAGCTCGCGGCCGAGGTCGGCAAGGCGCTCGGCACCACGATCGAGATCAAGCGGATGCCACGCTTGCTGCTCCGCGCGCTCGGCGTCGTGATGCCACTCATGCGCGAGCTGCCGGAGATGACGTATCAGTGGGAGACCCCGTTCATCATCGACGACACCAAGTTCCGCGAGCGGTTCCGGATCGAACCGACGCCGCTGGCCACGCAGATCGCGGTGACCGTGGAGTGGGCAAAGCGCAGGTATGGCGCACAGAAGCTCGCTGCGTGACCACGTCGGCTGGTTGACGGACACGCGTCTCGTGCGCACGTTGGATCCATGATCAGGACGTGCAGCGCCTGTGGTGCGCAAAACAGGATCCCTGCGGCGCGGCTCGCGCAGGTCGGGCGCTGCGGCAAGTGCAAGGCGGAGCTCCACGCGAGCTCGAGCCCGATCGAGATCGCTGACGTCGCGATGTTCGATGCGCTCGTGAAGGATGCGACCGTGCCCGTGCTCGTGGACTTCTGGGCCGCGTGGTGCGGGCCATGCCGGATGGTCGCGCCCGAGGTGAAGCAAGCGGCGGCGACCCTCGAGGGGCGAGCGCTCGTGATCAAGGTCGACACCGAGAAGCTCCCGGCGCTCGCACAGCGCTACCAGGTCCGAGGCATTCCGAACTTTGCGGTGTTCAGATCGGGCGCCCTCACGACCCAGAAAGCCGGCGCGATGCGTGCCCCCGAGCTCGTGCAACTTGTCAGCTGATTTCTATTGAACATGGTCCAATAGTCGATATGGTCCCGGCGATGCGGATGGGAACCGTAGTGCTAGGGGTCTTTGCGACGGGCTGCGGCTTCCTTCCGCACAGCGGAAGCGGTGACGACACGGTCATGGCACCGGATGCGACCGTGCTGGTCACGCCGCCGGATGCGCCACCGAGCGGGCCGTACCCGATCGTCCTCGCGCACGGCCTGTTCGGGTTCTCCTCGATCGGTCCGCTCGATTATTTCTATGGCATCGCTCCGGCGCTCGAGGCGCAGGGCCGCACGGTGTTCACGCCGCAAGTCGACGCGATCCAGGATAGCGACGTGCGAGGCGCGGAGCTCGTGATGGCGATCGAAGCCGCGAAGCTCCAGACCGGCGCGGCCAAGGTGATCGTGATCGGCCACTCGCAAGGCGGGCTCGATGCGCGCTGGGCGGCGGCCCACGATCCAGGTTCGGTCGCCGCAGTGGTGACCGTCGCGACCCCGCATCGCGGCAGCAAGGTCGCGGATGTCGCGCTCGGCGTACTGCCGGGTAATTCGACCGTCGCGCTCGATGCGCTCGCAAACTTGTTCGGAATCAGTGGTTCGGGCGCGAGCTTCGCGGGTGCGATGCAGGTGCTGTCGTCAGCCGGCGCCGCGCAGTTCAACGCGGATGTTCTCGACGTCCCAGGGATGCCGTACTTCTCGGTCGCCGGACGCTCGTTGCTGGCGGGTCCAGATGCATGTCCGCCGGCGGCCGCACCGTTCATGACCACGTGGAACAGCCAGCGCGATCCGATCAAGGTCGAGCTCGCGCCGGTCGCCGCGATTCTCGGGCTCGCCGAGCTCCCGAACACGCCGACTCAGGATGGCCTCGTCACCGTCGAGTCGGCGACGTGGGGCCAGTTCCTCGGCTGCATCCCGGCCGATCACTTCGATCAGGTCTGTCAGCTCGCGGGACAAGGGGCCGGCCTCGGCAACGACTTCGATTGCGTCGGCTTCTGGCGCGATCTCGAGCAGTTTCTCGCCTCACAGAATCTCTGAGCACGCACATCTAGCTCGTGCGTGTGCGCGCAGCGGGCGCGCCAGCGCGACGTGATCGCCCTCGGCGCCAGTCCTATCGCGAATTTGCTGATTGGCATCGCGCGCGCAGTAGCGACCCATATGACTAGACTCATCCTGGCCGCGTTGATCGCGGCACCCATGATGGCGTGCGGCGGTGCCGCAAAGCCCGAAGCGCGCATGGCGTCGTCGGAGGGCGCGATCCGTGGCGCTCAAGAAGCCGGCGCACAGAACGTCCCGCAAGCGACGCTCTATCTGAAGCTCGCGCAGGAAGAGCGCGAGAAGGCGCTCGCCATGGTGAAGGACGATGACAATCATCGCGCCTCCTTCATGCTCGCGCGCAGCGAAGCAGATGCGGAGCTGGCGCTCGCGCTGGCCCGTGCCGCGAGTGCTGCAGGCGAAGCCGCAAACGCTAACGAACAGGTCAATGACCTCAAGCAAAAGGCCGGACAATGAACGTCACCAAGATCGCCAAGGCCCTCCTGTTCGCGCTGCCGCTGTCCGCAGCCGCCGCGTGTGCAGCGCACATGCCGCCGCCCGAGCTCGTCGACGCGCGCTCCGCGTATGATCACGCCGCGCAGGGCAACGCTGCGAAGCTCGTCCCCGCCGACCTCCACGTCGCGAAGGAAGCGCTCGACGCGGCCGAGCACAAGTTCTCCGATGATCCGGATAGCCAGGACACCGTCGACACCGCGTACGTCGCGATGCGCAAGTCGCAGCGCGCCGAAGCGCTCGGCAATGCCGCTGCCGCTGCCGACTCGGCCCACATGGCACATCGCGAGGAGTTCAAGACCCAAAAAGAGATCATCGAGGCGCAACAGGGTCAGCTCAAGAACACGCAGGGTGACCTCGCGAAGACGCAGGGTGATCTCGCGAAGCAGAAGGAGATGACCGAGGCCGAGCGCAATGCGCGTGTCGCGGCCGAGAAGAAGGCGCAAGACGCGATGGACGCGCTCTCGAAGAGCCTCGCGGTCAAGGCCGATACGCGCGGTACCGTGATCACCCTCTCGGGTGGCGTGCTGTTCGCGACCGGTCAATCGACGATCCTCCCGGGTGCTCAGTCGCAGCTCAACCAGGTGGCGGATGCGCTGAAGACCCAGGCGGAGCATCACTTCACCGTCGAGGGCTACACGGATAATCAGGGCACTGACAAGATCAACGAGGCGCTCTCGGCAGCTCGCGCGAACGCGGTGCGCGACTACCTCGTCGTCCGTGGCGTGGCCTCTGCCGCGATCACCGCGCAGGGCTTCGGCTCGGCCAAGCCGGTCGCTGATAACAAGTCGACCGAGGGCCGCGCGATGAACCGTCGCGTGGAGATCGTCGTCGACCGCGCGATCACCGCGGGTAACTAGCTCCCGCCGTTAGCGGAGCGCGCGACGAAGTCGTCGATCAAGGCGCGCGCGATCGAGAGCTTGGGCGGCACGACCGGGAGCTCGCGCGGATCGAACCACGCGGCCTCCGCGATCTCGACCGGATCCTCGTGAATCTCGCCGCTCGCCCAACGCGCGGTGAAGCCGATCATCAGCGAGCTCGAGAAGGGCCACGGCTGGCTCCCGAAGTACCGGATGTCGGTGATCTCCACGCCGGCTTCTTCCTTGACCTCGCGTGCGACGGCCTCTTCGAGTGTCTCGCCCACCTCGACGAAGCCTGCGAGCGTCGAGAAGAACGGCATCCGGGTACGCGCGTTGCGCGCGAGCAGGCACTTACCCTCGCGTTCGACCAGCATGATCACGGCGGGCGAGAGCCGTGGATACGAGCTGAAGCCGCAGCGCGTGCAGGTCCGCACGCGTTCGGCCGTGGACCGCTCCGTCAGCGAGCCGCACCGACCGCAGTGCCGATGATCGAGATCCCACGCCGTGAGCCCGAGCGCACGACCCGCGATCGCGAACTCCTCGTCGCGGAGCGTGCCGAAGAGCTGGCGCAGCGCGAGCGGCTCGGTACCTGCTGGAGGCTCGTCGACGACTTGCGCGAAGCACGGTTGGCCGTCGAGGTCGCCGAGGAACAACGCACCCGCCGCATCGGCGATGGGGAGCGCGACATCGGGCTCGTGCAGCACGCACAGGTTCTGACCCGAGATCGAGAACATGAGACCGCGTGAAGCCGGGCTCGTGATGCCAGGGATGAACGTCACAGTGCCTCCTCTAGCACGTTGCGAGGGTGAGGCCGAGCAAAGGGTTGCGGGAACGCGGTGTCGCCGCGCGAGCGCCAGGTCGAGGTCTAGGTACAGCGCGGGCACAGATCGTTGGCGCCCGCGATCGCGCCGCGCACGGCCAGCTCGAGCTCTTCGCGCGAACCGAATCGTCCGCATTCGTGCGCGAGCACCTGGGCGACGTCTTCGGCGCGACCACCGACGCCCTCGTCGATGACCACGTCCGGATGGAAGTGGCATCGGGTCAGAAATCCGTGGACGACGAGCAACCGTGTAGTGACGTCACGATCGGTCATATCTCGATCTAGTAACGCTGCCGTGTGGCATGGATGGCTCGTGCTCGTGACCGAGGCGCGGCATAGTGACGGAATGTCCGTCACCACCGCCACGATCGCCCTCGCGACGGGAGCGCAGATTCCACAAGTCGGCCTCGGCGTCTGGCAATCGCCGCAAGGTGCCGGCACGCGCGATGCGGTCACCGCAGCACTCGAGCTCGGTTATCGCCATATCGACACCGCCCGCGTGTATCGCAACGAGCCGGACGTCGGCGCCGCGGTGAATCAGAGCAGCGTGCCGCGCAGCGAGATCTTCGTGACCACGAAGCTGTGGAACGACGACCAAGGCTACGACTCGGCGCAGAAGGCGCTCGATGCGAGCCTCAAGCGCCTCGCGCTCGACTACGTCGATCTGTATCTGATCCACTGGCCTGTACCGCACAAGCGCCGCGAATCATGGCGCGCGCTCGAAGCGGCATTCGCGAACGGCAAGGCAAAGGCGATCGGCGTGTCGAACTATCTCGTGCCGCACCTCACGGAGCTGCTCGGCGAAGCGAAGGTCAAGCCACACGTCGATCAGATCGAGCTGACACCCTTTCTGCAGCGACGCGAGACGCGCGCGCTGTGCCAACAGCACGGCATCGTCGTCGAAGCGTACAGCCCACTCACGCGCGGTGCGCGCCTCGAAGATCCGATCCTCGGTGCGGTCGCGAAGGCGGCGCAGCGCACCCCGGCGCAAGTGCTGTTGCGCTGGGGGATCCAGCACGGCCACGTGATCTTGCCGAAGTCGACGCGGCGCGAGCGGATCGCCGAGAACGCCGCGCTGTTCGACTTCGCGCTCGACGCGGCGCAAATGACGAAGCTCGACCGCCTCGAAGAAGGCCTCGCGACCGGCTGGGATCCCGACGGCGCGCCGTGAACGATCGATGTCGAGGTGGGGCAATTTACCCATCGACCGGTTTGAATAGCGTCGCGGCAAATGACGTATGACTCTTCGATGAAGAAACTGCTCGCTCCGCTCGTCCTGTTGTTCGCGCTGTTCCTCCCGAGCCTCGCGCTCGCCGACAAGACGCCGACCACGCCTGCCAAGCCGCCGGCCGCGAGCAAGCCCGGCCCGATCGTCACGTCGAAGGCGCCTGCACCCACGCCGGCACCGGCGCCTGCGGCGAAGACCGAGCCGGTCGATCTCAACACCGCGACGGCCGAGCAGTTGAAGGCGCTCCCCGGCATCGGCGATGCGTACTCGGCCAAGATCGTCGCCGGTCGGCCGTACGCGAAGAAAGATCAGCTGGTCTCGAAGAAGATCGTGCCGCAGGCGACGTACGACAAGATCAAAGATCTGGTGATCGCGAAGCAGGTCGGCAAGATCGACGCGTCGCCCGCGCCCGCGCCCAAGCCCGCTGCGCCCGCTACGAAGAAGTAGTCGCGATCCTGGGCGTGACCAGCACGGGCACTCCATACAGACAGGTCTGTCTATATCGTTGACTACAAACAGACTGGTCGGTACAGTCAAGGCTCATGTCGACCATCAAACTAGAGGGCTCGGCGCGTGAGCGGCTACTGGCCGCGGCCAACGAGCTGTTCTACGAAGAGGGCGTCCACACCGTCGGCATCGATCGCGTGATCGAGCGCGCGGGCGTCGCGAAGGCATCGCTGTACAGCACGTTCGGCAGCAAGGAGGAGCTCGTTCGTTCGTACCTGCTGCAGCGCGCACAGCTGCGCCAGCAACGGATCTCGACCCGGATCGCGAAGTACGAGGAGCCCGAGCAGCGGATCCTCGCGATCTTCGATCTGCTCGGCGAGATCACGGCGGATCCCAAATACCGCGGCTGCGCCTTCGTCAACGCGAGTGCCGAGGGCCGGCGCGGTGCTGAATCCAAGGTCTCGCAGGTCTGCCTCGAGTCGCGCAGCTGGGTCCGTGGTTTGTTCGTCGAGCTGTCGCGCGACCTCGGCGCCTCGGATCCCGAGGCGCTCGGACGCCAGCTCGTGATGCTCTACGACGGTGCCGCGGTCGCCGCATCGATGGAGCGCGACACCGGCGCTGCCGATCGCGCGAAGGCCTGCGCGACGATCTTGATCGCAGCGCAGACCTCGGGCCAGCCAGCGAAGAAGCTCGCGAAGCCCGCCAGCCGCGCAGCGAAGTAGCGAGAGAGAAACCCCGAGGGCTGCGCAAATTGGCGCGGATCCTCACGAACCGACCGGGAGTGAAAATCGGCATAGGTGGATGTCAGGGCGGCGCAGTAGGTTGCTCGACATGGCATTCGACGTCGTCGGCAAGCTTCATGTCGCGGGTGAGACCAAGCAGGTCTCCGAACGATTCTCCAAGCGCGAATTCGTGCTGGAGGTCGCCGATGGCAAGTATCCCCAGTTCGTCTCGTTCCAGCTCACGGGCGATCGCGTCTCGGCGCTCGACGACCATCAGGTCGGCGACCAGATCCGCGTGACCTTCAACTTGCGCGGTCGCGAGTGGAAGAACCCGCAGGGCGAGGTGAAGTACTTCAACAGCCTCGACGTCTGGAAGCTCGAGTCGGCGCGCCAGAACGACCAGCGTGGCAACAGCGCTGGCGGCGGCAACGGCAACGCCGGCGGCAACGGTGCTCGTCGCTCGTCGAACGATGACTTCGCCTACCGCGATGACCCGCGTCCCGGCGATCTCGCGGGCGCGAGCGGTCGCGACGACGATCTCCCGTTCTGAGTGCCTGAACGCCTCGTTCATCACGCGGACGGCATCGCGTTCCTCGCGAATCCGTTGCCCGGCGATCACGCGATCATCACGTCGCTGCCCGATTCGAGTGAGCTGCCTCAGCTTGGCTTCGCGGGGTGGCGTGCCTGGTTCATCGACTCGGTCGCCCTCGCCTGCCGCGCCGTCGCCGACGACGCGGTCGCGATCTTCTATCAGACCGACGTGAAGCTCGACGGCCGCTGGATCGACAAGGGACACCTGGTGATGTGTGGTGCGGATGCCGCGGGCAGCCACGCGCTGTGGCACAAGGTCGTGTGTCGGGTGCCACCGGGCAACACGACCTTTGGCCGGCCGGCGTACGCGCACTGCATCTGCGTGAGCCGGACGCGGACACTCGAGGCGGGTCGCTCGACCCCCGACGTCTTGCCTGCGCTCGGCGCGATGAGCTGGTCGCGCGCGATGGGTGCAGCCGCCTGCGAGATGGCGGTGAAGTTCGTCGCGAGCATCGGCGCGACCACCGTGGTCGATCCGTTCTGCGGGGTCGGCAGCGCGCTCGCCGCGGCGAATGCGTTCGGGCTCGATGCGATCGGCGTCGAGATCTCGCGGCGACGTGCGGCGAAGGCGCGGCGCCTCGTCCACGGTGTCCCCGACTCCGACGACCGATTCGAAGCCGACTGAGCACAGCTCCGATCGAGCCCGAGCCCGATACACCTTCGTTCGATTGACTACGGCTGCCAGGCGCGCGCGAGCTGGACCAGCATCGCGAGGCGATGGCGCGCGCGCCCGGGCTCGGTCGCCGGTTGCGCACCGCCGTAGCGCTCGAGCAGGACCTCGAGCGCGCCGAACTTTTCGTGCAGCAAGCGGTGCGCGCATGCGCGGAGATCCAGGCGATCGGTGCCGAGCGCGAGCCCGGCTTGCGTCGCGAGGTTCAGGCCGTGCGATCCCCACGTGCAGATGACGTCGGTCGGCTTCGCGAACTGCGCATACGCGGCGACCATCTCCGCGTGCGGGATCCCGGCGGCAAAGGTCTCCGGCGGCAACTTCAGGTGATAGCTCGTCGCGGGGGCGAGGCCGTGCGTGGGCCGCACGATCGCGTCGAATGTCTCGCCCGTCGCGAGCCGATGTGCGGTGACGTGCGCCACCTCGTCGGGCAAGCGATCCGCGACACCGTTGTACGGCCAGGCATTCGGCTCGACGGCGACGCAGACGAGGTCGCGGTAGCGCTGGAGGAACAGCTCCGGTAAGCGGCGCTTCGAAGCGACGCGAGGCTTGCGATACGAGCTGCGCTGCGGCGCGGACTGCTGTGCCGCGAGCTGCTTGTCGACCATCGCGTTGAGCGGATCGAGCAGCGCGCGGAACTTCGCTGGCTCGCCTTCGAGGACGCCGAGCACGTGCATCAGCGCTTCGATCGTCGAGACGTACTCGACCTTCGGTTCCTTGCGGATGCGGTACTGCGAAGGCTCCGGAGACGCGAACGCGTAGCGCGGAAGCTCCTGGAGACAGGGGTTGTCGCGCACCACGGTCTTGGCCTGCGACCACGTGCCATCGACGACCACGAGCGTCACCGGACCGATCGGCGGATCCTTCAGGATGTCCTTCGCGGTCGGGCCCGGCGAGAGCAGCACGGCCGGGCGCGCAGGATCCGAGAGGGCGCGCATGAAGGCTGGGTGCTCGCCCCACTGGATGCCGACGTGAAGCTCGGCATTCGGCAGCGCGAGCTGCGCCATTCGCGCGGTGCCGATCGGCATGTCCTTCTCCCGCGGGTGCTGGAGGATCACGATCTTGGTGCGGGTCTCGAGCGTCGGCAGCGCCTCGCAATAGCAAACGCGCAGCGGGCGCTTGCAGCGCGGGCACAGCACCCGTGCCTCGGGAAAGACAGCCTCCACGACGCGCACCCTACCCGGCTATTCGGCAGATTGCATCTGCGCCTTGATGAACGCGACGCCGGCCGCGAACCGCGCCGCGAGATCCGGCTGGGCAAGCAGGCCCTGCTGGATCGCACCCTCGAGCCGGAAGCTGGTCGCCGCGTCACTGTCTCCCGAAGCCTGGACCAGCACCTTCGCGAGACCGAGCGCGGTCGGCGAATGCGAGGCGAGCAGCTCGGCGCGGGCCTGCACGCGCAGATCGAGTGCGGCAAGATCGGCGACCACGTCGTGGACCATGCCGTAGCGTTCGGCGGTGCGCGCCTTGACGAGCCGGCCGGTCAGGATCAGCTCGCGCGCACGCGGTTCACCGACGCATCGCACGAGCCGCGTGGTGCCCCCGACGTCCGGCACGATGCCGAACGCGACCTCGGGCAAGCCCATGATCGTGTCCTCGGTCGCGATCCGGATATCGGCGGCGAGCGCGAGCTCGCAGGCCATGCCGACCGCGCCGCCGTGGAGCGCCGCGATCACCGGCTGGTGTAGCCGCGACAGGCGATGAAACGTGTCCTGCAGCTGGTAGAGGTTGTGCATGAACGGCGTCTTCTCGTTCGGACCGAGCACCGTCGCGATCAGGGCGTGATCGATGCCGCTCGAGAACATCGCGCCCTTGCCTCGGAGCACGACGACCCGCACGCTGCGGTCGCCGCCGATCTCGTCGAGGACCGAGGCGAGCTCCTGCATCATCGGAGCGTCCATCGCATTGCGCTTGTCTGGGCGGTCGAGCCATACGGTGGCGATCGAACCTGCCCGATCGAGTTGGATACGAGACATCCCAGGAGTCTATCGCTACGATGTGGCTCAAGACGATGGCGTGGTACGAGCTCGACGGCGAAGCCTGGCAGATCGAACAGATCGGCAAGCAGCTCGAGATCACGAGCAGCGGCAAGACCAGCACGCGGACGTTCGTGACCAGCGAAGCCGCGTCGGCCCAGTGCGAGAGGCTGGTCGCCGAGCGCATGCTCGCCGGCTTTCGCCCGATGGCGCGCGATCCGCGCCACGTCGAGCTCGAGCGCGCGATCGCCGCCGATCCGGAAACCCCGGCGAGCTACTCGGTCTACGCCGACTGGCTGCAGGCCGCGGGTGATCCGCGCGGCAACGTGATGGCGATCGCGATCGCGGCCGAGGAGCGCGGCGACGACAAGGCATTTCCGAAGCTCCTGAAGAAGCACTTCCACGATCTCCTCGGTCCGCTCGCCGAGATCGCGGCGCGCCACCACGGCGATCGCGAAGGCGATCCGGATGTCTTCACGTGGCGGTTCGGCGTGATCCATCGCGCGTACCTCCACGCCGATCGCCAGAAGCCGCTCGATCGCGCGCTCGAGCAGGTGTTGCGCCACGCCTCGAGCCGCTTCCTTGTCGATCTCACGCTCGTTCAGAATGACCGGATCCAGGAAGCGATCGACCTGCTCGCCGCGCGCCCACCGCCGAGCCTGCGCGGCTTGCGGCTCTGGGCGGTCTCGAACGTGAAGCTCTCGGCACTGTGGGCCGCCGTTCCGCGGCTGCGCCGCCTCTCGCTCTCGGGCCACGCGTTCAGCCTGACCGAGCGCGGCCAGCGCTTCGAGCTGCCGGAGCTCGAGCGGCTCGAGCTCGTCGATAGCCAGATGGCCGCGGCGAGTGCGCGCGCGCTGCGCGAGGCGCCGCTCGGCAAGCTCGAGCAGCTGCGCCTCGATTTTGGCAGCGGCTACACCACCGGCGATGCCTCGATCGACGACGTCTTCGACCTCCTCGCCCGCAAGGACATGCCGGCGATGCGCCAGCTCGCACTGGTCCGCACGCGCTACATCCGCGAGCTCGTGATCGAGCTCGGCTCGAGCCCGATCGCACGCACGCTCGACGTGCTCGATCTCTCGCACAACCAGATGACCGATACGAACGCGATCGATCTCGCGCGACGGCGGGCGAACTTTCCGAAGCTGACGAGCCTCGACGTCACCGGCAACCGGTTGAGCGCGAAAGGGCTCGCCGCCCTCGCCGAGGTCGCCG
>JANXOP010000436.1 GCA_025357755.1 Kofleriaceae bacterium
TGAAGTTCATCTCGAACTGAGAAGGCGCGACCTCGGGATGATCCTTCTCATTCTCGAAGCCCATCGCGCGATGGGCCTCGGCCGAGCTATCGATGAACTTGCGCAACGGGTCGCCAGGCAGCGAGTGGTAGTACCCGCCGGTCGAGATGAACTCGAACTTGCCGGTCTCGTGATAGTGGCGCTCGGCATCCTTGCCCTTGAACAGGAAGCCTTCGACTTCGTGCGCGACGTTGCACACGGTGCCGTCCTTCGCGAACAGCTTGTCGGTGTAGGCCTTGAGCCGGCCACGGAGGTCACCGACGTAGGGCGAGCCGTCCTTCTCGAGCACTTCGCTGAAGACGAGCACCTTGCCAGGGCCGAACACGTCCGAAGGCAACCAATAGAACGCGCCCCAGTCGATGGCGAGGCGCAGATCCGATTCCTGCTGCGCGGAGAACCCGCGGATCGAGCTGCCGTCGAACGTCAGGTTGTCGGCGCTGCCGAGCAAGAACTTCTTGTCGTAGTCGAGCATGTGCAGCCGACCTTCGAGGTCGGAGAAGCAGACGGTGACGGCCTTTATCCGCTTCTCGTCGGTCAAGTACTTCATCCGCTGCTCGCGGATCTTGTCGGGCTTCACGCGCGATAGGCGCTGCGACTTGGCTTCGAGGTTGAGCTGTTCGAGCTCGTCGTACGAAAGTTCAAGGAAGGAACGGAGACCGGTGCTCTCGGTGGACTTCGCCATATGAAGAGAATCTGCATCGACTCGGTCCGCGCTCGAAGAGCTGGTCCACGGATTCTTTGTTCAACTGTTCGAAAGTACAGCTGCCGCAATCGGTACGAAACCTGTACGACACATTCGGGCGATCTCGATTAGTCTCCGGGTCGTGCAGCCCGATGCTTTCGGTCCGACGGTCGGCCAGCCGGTGAGCCTGCCAGCACCAGAACCATCGAAGCTGTACCGACGCGAGACGGTCGTCGCGCTGTTGTTGATGGCGACGATCGTCGGGCTCGGTGCCGGTGTGGTGATCGCGCGCTCGACCGCGACGCCCGATCCGCCCGCGCCGATCGCGAAGCGCGGCGAGCTCAAGGTCACGGCCAAGCCGAGCGATGCCAACGTCGTGATCGATGGCCGCTTCGTCGGCGTCACGCCGATCGATCATCTCGATCTGGAGGTCGGCAAACACTCGGTCGTGCTCGATGCCTTCGGCTTCCAGCCGTACGCCGGTACCCTCGGCATCGAGCCACACGGCGTGTTGAACCTCGCCGTGCTGATGGCGCCGATCGGTTCCGAGACGCCCACCCGAGGCACGGTCGGAGGCGTGGGAACCGCGGTGCACAGCACGGTACCTCCATCTGCGCTGTTGCCGGCGACCCCGACAGCGGCCGCGACACCGGCGTCGCCCGCAGCGAGCGCGCCGACCCGCAGGCCTACGCCGGCGGTGTTCGAACGACCGCATCGCGACTGCAGTGGCGAGAAGAGTAGCTGCAGCGAGAGCTGCCACAGTGCGAACTTTAGCTGCACCTCCTCCTGCCAGGGCTGCAGCAGCTGCACCGGCAACTGGGATGATTGCCGTCGCCAGTGCGACACGTGCAGGGCAGGCTGCGAGCAGAACGTGAAGTTCTGCGAGACTAGCTGCGAGAACCAAGAGCACAACTGCTCGCGCTGATCACGCGCCGACCCAGCTCCCGTGCAGTCCCGGAGGTATCGCGATCGGAAACCGTGCACGCGCCTGCGTTTCGAGCGTGGCGGCATCGAGGACGAGGAGCTCCGCGGCTGCACCCGGGTGGTGCAGGAACGTCAGCAGCCACGCATCGGCGTCGTGGCGAGCCCCGGGTCGCGGTACGAGGATCGGCTCGGACGGCAAGGCGGGGAAGAAATCGCGGAGCACGTGCTGCTGGCGATCCGGGGTCACGCGAACGAGCGACGAGTGATACGGCTGGAGTCGTCCGGGCGGGACGGCGACGGCCCACACGTCGCTGTACGGATGCGGGCTCGCCACCGCCGTGGCCGGCATCTCGATAGCGACGGATGACACGACCTCGGTCTGCGCGCGGCGTGCGATCGGGTCGACCGTCATCCGGGTCAGCGCACCGAGTGCGCCGCCGTCGGCCTCGGGTCCCATCGTCCTTGCCACATCCGCCAGATCCGGGAGCCCGGGCATCAGCGCGAGATCGCAGACGACGCGACCGTCGGGCAGGTCGTAGGCGCCCGCGAGATGGAAGGCGAACCCTGGCGGTCCGGGGATGATGATCGGCGCTCCACCGGATCGCGGGATCAGCCAGAGGGCAAGTCCTTCCTGCTCGCGCGCGTGCAGGGCGCGCACCGGCGGGGTCATGCCGAACAACATCTGGAGCACATCGAACCGAACGGCCGGCGCGGCGATCACGACGTACCGCGAGGTCAACGCCATGTCGTGGATGAAGGACAGCTCGCGCAACGAGTGCTCCGCGACCACGCGGGCGTGCCCGCCAGCATCGATGACATAGACCACCAGAGACTGACCCACCCCCCAGCGCAGCCCGAAGTTCCAGAGCTCGCCGGTCACCGCATCGTGCCGCGGATGCGCGGAGAACGTTCCAGCCACGCCGAGCGCTCGCATCGCACCGCGAGGTGCGAGCAACCCGCCAAGATGATCTTCTCCGCGAGTCGCGAGCGAGTGCGGATCGAGGAGGTGTGGTGCGCCGCCCTCCCACAGCGCACGCAGCTGACCCGCGTGAAACACGACGTTCGTATTCGCCGCGTTGCGAAACCGCATGCGAAATGCGTTCGCGAGGAGGCCTCCGGGACGCTGGGTGCCGAAGCCCCGGTAGAGCAGGCGCCCCGCAGCCTGCTCCTCGTCGAGCTCGCGCGTCTGGACAAACCGGCTTCGTGCCGAGCACCGACCGTCCGCGAACCGGACAGCGACGACGTGGCCATCGCCATCGAATGGGTGGTCGAACCTGACCGGACCCCGCGTGAACCGACCCGGACCGTTGCGATAGAGCGTCCCTTCGAGGCCATCCGGGAGTGCTCCCTCGACGATCCGCAGCGGCTCGTCGTCGAGCTCGCGGTCGACATCGGTCAGGTGAAGCTGGACGAGCGTCTGGAGGTCGAGGTGCGGAGCCATGGTGGTTGGATGCGCGCCGGCGCGCAGGAGACAAACAGAGTGCTGCGTCATAGAGCCACATGCGCGCGTTCGGTGAAACGTCGTCGTGATCCGCGCCATCCATGCTGCAACCTCGAAAGGATCCGGAAAATGTCACTGCCCACTCTCACGACTGGTGAATATTCGCTCGTCTACAACCTGCTGAGCCTCGCGATCGCAGCGATGCTGGGGTCGTTCGTGTTCTATGTCCAAGCGCGGAGCCAGCTCCACGCGAAGTATCGGCCGGCGATGGTCCTGTCCTCGCTGGTCGTCGCGATCGCCGGCTACCACTACTTCCGCATCTTCGAGGGCTGGCAGAGCGCCTACGTCCTCAAGAACGGTTCGTACGAGGCCTCCGGCGTGCCGTTCAATGACGCATACCGTTACGTCGACTGGTTGCTGACCGTTCCGTTGCTGTGCGCCGAGCTGATCGCCGTCCTCGCGCTCTCCGCTGGCGTGCGCGGCAAGATGATGGGGAAGCTCGTTGTCGCGGCCGTGCTGATGATCGCGCTCGGCTACCCCGGCGAGCTCTCGGGCGAGTCCGGCCCGCGCGTGATGTGGGCGGTGTTCAGCACGATCCCGTTCACGTACATCCTCTACGTACTGTGGGTCCAGCTCGGCAAGGTTGCGAAGGACAATGACCCGAAGGTCAAGAAGCTGCTCGACCAGACCCGCTGGTTGCTGCTCGCGACCTGGGGCTTCTATCCGATCGCGTACGCCCTCCCGCTCCTCAAGATCAGCGGTGCCAGTGCGACCGTCGGCGTGCAGGTCGGATACTCGATCGCCGACATCCTCGCGAAGTGCGGCTACGGTTTCATGATCTACGCGATCGCACGCGCCAAGATGGACGCTGCCGGCGAGACCGCGACGGATGTCGCCACCACGCCGGCGCTGCAGGTCGTTTCGTGACCGATCTGGCGGATCCCCACGGCCACTACACGGCTGCGGGCAACGTCGTGATCGGGCTCGGCGCACTCGCGTTGCTGCTCGCCCTGTTCGCGACCGTCGTCGGTCGCGGCGACGCCACGCCTCCTGGGCTCGCGACGACAGGCGGTCTGTTCGTCGTGGTCGGCGCCATTCTGCGACGACGCTGGTAGTCCGCGAAACTCTTCGTCGGTGCGCTTCGGTGCGCCCCATGACGTCGCGCAGAAGACGCGGAGCGCGCGCAAGGCGCGCGACGCTACTCGAATACGTCCGTTACGAGCTGCGCGAGGCGGACGTCGCCCGGCCCCGCGGTGGACATGGACCGTGGTTCCGATTCGGAACCGGCGAGATCCTCAAACTCATTCGAGCCGCTGCCCGGGTATGATCCGGGGACCTATGGTTTACGAACGCATCCGCGTGCCTCGTGTGTTCGGTAACTTGGCGGATTCATTGCGACGCTAGCAACGTCCGCAACGCCAAAACGGGGTTGTACGCGCTGCAACCTGACACGCGGCTGACACGCCGAGCGTGTCGTACAAGCCCTAACCCCGGAGCCCGATCGCTCACGACCCGCACCGTGCGAGTCGATGCCACCACGCCGCTCGGTGTTGCTCCGCGTCTACGATCCTTCAGGTACCGCGCACCCCGTCTGGCTCTCAGGCGACGTACCAGCGACACGAGCCGCGTGCCCACCGAGCCGGCACCGGCTTGGCTACTGCGGCGCTGTGAAGTGCAGCGCGCATCTCTGGTACATCGAGGGCACCGATCGCGCTGGTCGCCGGGTTCGGGGGAAAGCGCCGGCCGCGACGCTGCGCCACATTTCGTGGCCACTGCCGCCATCGTGCTCGTTGGACGTTGCTGACCAGGTCGCGGAGACCGGTGAGTCACTCTCGATCGAAGCCGTGGCGCGGGCGACCGGGATCAAGCCAAGCCGGATCTTCGACATCCTCCGTATCGGCCTCGAGAAGCTGCGCGGCTCGAACATCGATCCCGAGCTCGCCGGGCAGTGGCCGCAGCCGGGTGGCGAGTACTTGCCCTAAACTCTCGATTCCACTTCCACTACACAAGACGATGTAGTGGAAGTACCAACCCTGCGTCGCCAGCCGCGAGCTCGGGTGAGAGAGCAGAAGTGCCAATTGGCGCATCTGACCTGACGCCCTTCGGCAACGTCGGCCGCAGCCGGCCGGCGAACCCACGTACTGGGAGTGAATTCTGGAGGTGATCTCCGGCACCACTGCAGAGTGCCGGCATGTACACAGTTCCAGAAGTCGCCGCCATCCTCGGTCTGAGCGAGAACGGCGTGCGCCTGCTCGATGACAAGCTCCTCCCCCGAAGGCTTGCCAACAACAGCCGCATCTACACTCGCAGCTCGGTCGATCAGCTTGCCGCGCAACGCCGTGCCCGCAAAGCACCCGCACTCAAGAAGCGCGATCGGATCTTGGCTCGCGTTGATGAGCGAGGGCGCAAGTGATCGCCGTCAACGATCCGATCGAGTTCCGCGAAATCGTCGACGGGCGACCGCTCGCAGTGGTCCTAGCTTTCGTCACCAAGGTGTACGGACCCGACCTGATCGATCTGGGTTGGCGGGGCGACGGAAACATTCACCCCGACAACCACGGACACGATGGAGCGGTGCATCGCCGCACACGCGTGCCCAGCCTCGGCGTGATCCTCGTCGGAGACGGCTTCTCGAACACACCGCAACCTCGGCAACACGTTCAATGGGAGCGACGCTAAAATGGCCTACCGAACCTCAACTCCGAAAACCCCGCCGCCGATCAAGCGGCTCGACAGCGTGAACGCCAAGCGCCTCGACACCGCGGCCGACACGTTTTTGCACGCGCCCCCGGGCACCCGGCTCGATGCGAACGATCGCAGGCTGATGATCGAAGCGATCGAAAGTCGCCCCGGTGTCGCGTCGATCGCTGAACGCAGCGACGATTACGTTGCAGCAAGGTTTGCCGCCATGCGCGCGGACGATGTGCCCACCGACGGCATGGCGCCGGGCTCGGTGGTCGCCGCGGAAGTCAAAGGCGCGGCGAAGCTCGAGCGAACCAAGATCAACGCGTATCTCAACCGCGCGCGCAGCGAACTCCAGGCCGCGCCCGGCATGCGCTCGAGTTTTCCAAACCCGGGCGACGTCGAGACGCGCGCGTACGAGCTCGCCCAAACCGATCCCGAAGGAAAGTTCCGATGAAACGCGACGAAGTCATTGCACTGATCGACGAGCGAATCGCCGCCTGGGTTGCCGAGGGCAAGACCTGCAGCACCGTGGCGCAGAAGATCGAGCACGCTCGGTTTCTCGCCGCGCAAGAAGCTAACGCGATCGCCAGCGAGCTCGCCGAGCGCGCGAGCGAAGCGCCAATCCCGCCGTACACCGCGATCACGGTCTCACCGACGTCGAAGCGATCGAGGATCAAAACCGCCGCGCTGTACGAGATCGGTCCGAACGGCTACCGACTCCAGGTCGGCGGCGGGTTCGAGATCGCGAAGGACGGACACGCCAGTCGGATCGAGCTACCTACCGCCGAAGTCAGCGCGTGGCGTGCAGGTGCAGATCCGGAGTTTGCCGCGCTCGTCAAGAGCGGCGAGCTCGTGCTGACGCCGATGAGCGAAGCCGAGGCGCGTCCGATCGAGCTGCTTGCTCGTCGGTTCCGCAAGGCCGGTGCCGTCACCGCCATGACGAACGCGGGGCCGGTCGGGCTCGGTGGTTTCGGCGGGCCCAAGAGCGGCGTGTTCCATGGCTGATCGTTTTGCCGAGCAGGTTCCTTTCCCTGGTCACGCTCCATATGGGCGTTGGTTCGACGAGCGGTTTATCCATGCCGTTCGTCGCTCGGCTCTTTTTCCGGCGCGGGTTCGCCCGCCGCAGACGTAACTGTGTTGATGCCGCTGTGTGGGCGGCAGCGTCGAGCCGGATCTTTTTCTTTTCCCTCTCGAGGTACTCCATGTCTGATCTTGAAACCGAACTACTTGAAGTCTGCTCGCGCCACGGCGCAGTGTTGATGCTCCTCGACGGCGCATTTCACATTCGTCGCCAGCCGAAAGACAGCGCGCCCGTTGCGGTGTTCCAGTACGACACTGGGCCCGGGCTCGACGTCGGGGCGATGCGATGAGCCGGCCCACGATCGTACCGACCTGGGATTCGTCCCTGGTGAATGTCATCGCGCCGACGGGACTCCACACGACGAACGGCTACGCGAACTCCGAAGTGCCCACGTCTCAAGAGATGAACTATTGGATGAACTCGGTGTTCCAGTGGCAGGCGTGGCTCACGACGCTCGCCACCACCGTCCGGCACCGGACGTGGAACCCGATTTTGATCTCAGGCACGCTGCCGATCAACGGCCTCAACTTTGGCAACTGGGGCGCGACCGTTCCAACGCTCGGCGTGGGACTCACCGGTGGCGTCTCCTCGGGCGTGTTCTACCAGGACCTCGACGTGCCTGAAGGAACGAAGCTCGCGACGCTCGCCTGGTGGAGCAAAGGCACCACCGGTGCTGGTCAAACTCTCGCGGTGATCGTGCAGCAAATCTTTCACGCCGACGTCGCACCGGTGACGCTCGCCACGATCCCGACGATCAACGTTCCAGCCGTCGCAGCACTGAGCTCGTACACCTTGAACGCGACCACGAGCGGTGTGCAGATCGTCGCGGCCACGGCCACGGGCAACACGACGTACACGCGATCGGTGGGCAGCTTTCTGACGGACGGGTTCTTCGTTGGTCAGCGGGTCTCGTGGACGGGGTTTGCGACTCCGGCGAACAACGTGACAGCGCTTGCGATCACCGCGCTCACGGCAACCGTAATGACGGTGGTGAACACCGGTGCACCCGAGACCGCGGCGACTGGCGCCGCGGGCGCCGCGTACATGCCGATCGTCGACTCGACGTTCTCGATCAACATCCAGATCACGTACTCGAACCCGAGCACGCAAACGATCGGCCTGAAGCCGTTGACCACCGCTGTGACCACACCGTAGTCACACCGCGATCACAGGTTGTCCACAGGGCACAAGGATCCGTGATCTAGAAATCATTAGCAGAGTGTCAGAGGTTCGTGCTTGTGTTGTCAGGCGGACAACAAACCCCGAAAACGCAGAAGGCCGGGGTACCAAGCCCGGCCAACCACTTTCCCCGCATCACCGAGGACGAATGCAGAATACCAGACCGCTACGACGTTCACACCGTAATTTGATCAAGAAGGCCGTCGACGCCACGATGTGGGTGTACGAGGCCGCGGACAACCGGCCGAAGGATCGCAGGGCACTGCTCGAGACAACTCGGCAGGAGTGCCCGCAACTTCACCGCGCAGTCGTGCGACGGCTGTGGCGCCGTGAGCTCGCGTTCCGCGAAGCCAACCGTTGCCTCCGCCGCTGTGAGTCGCCGATCTGGAACCGTCGCCCCGTTCACCGTACCCCGGCCCGCTCGATCGGCGCGCGCACCAAGTCGGCCCGCAAGCGCAGCGGCACCAAGCCCACAAGTATAGGCGACGACCCAGTATCACCAAGACGCGCCTCTAGCGGAGGTGCCTGGTGAACCGGCGTGTCAGCTACGCCGAGGCTGCGCTCTATCTCGCCGTCCCGCTCGGGACGCTGCGATCGATGGTGAGCCGGCGGCAAGTGCCACACGTGCGGCTGTCCGCGCGGATCGTGGTGTTCGACCTTGACGTGATCGACGGGTGGTTGAGTGAGCGGGCGATCGCGGTGGGAGGTGCGCGGTGAGCGCCGTCCGCAACGAACAACGGTTCGCCCAAGGCCGGCGTTGTCCGATTTGTGACGGTGCCGATCGCGATCCGCGTGGCAGCAGTCGGCGGTGTTCAGGCTACGTCTCGAGTGATGGCACGTACGCGCATTGCTCGCGCGAAGAACAAGCGGGCACGCTGCCGCTCGAGGACAACGGCACGACCTACGCGCATCGGCTTGCAGGCCCGTGCAGGTGCGGTGCGCAGCACGGCGAGGCCACTACTTCCGCGCCCGCGGGCGCGAATGTCAACCGCCGCATCGTCGAGACCTACCCGTACAAGCTCGAGGACGGCACCACTGAATTCGAAGTCGTGCGCTACGAACCGAAAGACTTTCGGCAGCGCCGCGAGGCGAACGGTAAATGGGAGTGGTCGATCGGCCAGTGCCGTCGCGTGCTCTATCACTTGCCCGAGCTGCTTGCAGCTGACCCGAACGAGATCGTGTTTCTCGTCGAGGGTGAGAAGGACGTGCATGCGATGGAACGCCACGGGTTCATCGCGACGACCTCGCCGGGCGGCGCCGATCAGTGGCGCAAGGTCGACGACGGACAACCCGCCGCGCTACTCGGGCGCAACGTGATCGTGATTCCTGATCGCGACATCAAGGGCGAGAAGTATCTGGCGGCGGTGTCGTCGGCGCTCAAGGGCCACGCGCGATCGGTGCGCGTGTGTCGCTTGCCCGAGAAGGACGCAAGCGACTGGTTCACCGCAGGCCACACCGCCGATGAGCTCCGAGACATCGTGGCGAGTGGACTCGACGAGGAGTTTTCCAAAACAGATGAGCGTGATTTGGAAAACCTTTCCGACACAGACAGAGATGTGTCGGAAAGGTTAGCGACGCGGTTTCAGATCGTACACGCAACCGCCGACTGGGTGACCCACAAGCTGCCGCCTCGAGAACACCTGCTCGTGGACGCGCGTACCGGGCGCGGCGCACTCGACAAGACGGGTGTGTGGATCGCCGCTGGGGCGGGTGGTGCGGGCAAGAGCTTCGCGCTGATCGGGCTCGGGCTCGCCGTGGTGAATGGCTCCACCTGGGTGGGCACATTCAAAACCAACGGGCATGGGCGCGTGTTGATCCTCGCAGCAGAAGACTCTGTCGAAGACATCCAGCGACGTGTTCACGCGATCGCGGCGGCCGATAACTTGCGGCCTGGCGCCATGGAGCGCTTTGACGTTCTGCCACTCAGCAATCAAGTGACGTCGCTAGTTGCCGTCGACGGCAACTCGTTCGCGCCGAGCGAAGACACCAAGGCCCTGTGTAGCCAGCTCGCCGCCGACAAGCCCTACGACTTGGTGATCGTAGATCCGTATGGCCGGATCGCGGGTGTGTCCGTCGACGCGGATAACGCCGCAGCAGCAGCCACGATCTCGGCGCTCGCCATGATCTCGGCGGCTGCGCGAGGGCTTGTACTTGGTGTCACGCACACGAGCATGCGGGCACGAATCGCGGCTCGGAACGGAGCGGCCGAGGGTTCCACCGGCGTTCGTGGCGCGACCGGGCAGACCGACTACGCGCGTGGCGTGATCATGCTCGAGAAGGACGACGACGCGATCTGGCTATCGCTCGCGAAGGCCAACCACGTCGCGAAGTGGGATCCCGTGGCACTCCAACGTGGCGAGCACGGCGAGCTCCTCGCTATGGACGCCATGGACCTGGCGAAGATCAAAGCCGCGAAGTCGAGCGACTCCAAGTCAGCGAAGCGAGCAGCGGACGCGAGCAAACGGTG
Organism: Kofleriaceae bacterium; assembly: GCA_025357755.1. Taxonomy (GTDB): domain Bacteria; phylum Myxococcota_A; class Polyangia; order Haliangiales; family Haliangiaceae; genus JABFXX01. The sequence goes on from JANXOP010000436.1 coordinate 10,499, forward strand.
CGACGACGATGACGAGGCGGCTCGAAAGGCGATGGCGGACAACCCTGGCGCGTCGGTGCGCACCCTGCGAGCGCTTGTCTGTAAGGCACGTGGCTGCGGCAAGGACCGCGCTGACGACGCGATCTCCAGGTGCCGCTCATGAGCGTGGCTGGCGTGGCGGCCACGCTTTCTAGCCACAGCAGCCACGTGGCCGGACTGCCCGCCTCCGTGGCGTGGCTGGCCACAGGGGGTATGGGGGAAGCGCGGCCACGCTTTTGTGCCAACTGCCAACCGCCGCCCGGCTCGATCTCGATCGGCCAGGATCCGCGAGCGACGGTTATCCAAACCATTGGCCATTTGCGCCAAGTACGCGACAGGAGTGCACTTATGACGAATGACGTTGCCCGCGTGTCAGGCAGGTGTCCGTGAGCCGCGGCCGCGGGCCCGGGCGGCCATTCCAGCCTGGCCAGCCTTCAGCAAATCCAGCCGGCCGGCCACGCAACGCGATGTCGCTCGCCTTCGAGATCCGCGGCGCATGCGAGCCGTCCGAGATGGTCAAGGTCGCGGTCGAGATCATGCGGCGGGGCACGATCGCCGAGAAGCTCGCAGCTCTCAACTGGCTCTCCACCAACGGCTACCAGCGTCCGGCCGAACGCCTGGAGGTCCTGACCGCTGAAGTGCCGCAAATCGAAGCTCAGCGCGTCCTAGCGCGCCTCAGCGTAGATGCGCACCGCGAGTGGCTGGCAGCGATCGAGGCCGAGCAGGAAATCGGTTCCGACGTGGAACCAATTACCGCCCCCGGGCGGGAATTAGCCGAAGGAGACACCCATGACGATACCGACTGACCCCCGCGTGGTGCGCGCCGAGCTCTGCCGCCGCTCGTTCGCCGACTTCGTGGCCTGGGCCTGGCCGCTGATCACCGGCCTGCCGTACCAGCCCAACCGCATCAGCACCGCGATCGTGGAGACACTCCAGCGCGTGGGCGACGGCGAGCTCACCCGCGTGCTGATCGCGTGCCCACCTGGCGTGGGCAAGTCCACCTTGCTGGCCTGCTATGCCGCGTGGCGGTTCGCGCGCAACCCAGCCCACCGAGCCATTCACGGCGGCCACGGGTTCGAGCTCGCGGCCAAAGAGAGCCGGCGCGTTCGCCGGCTCGTCGAGGGCGACGCCTACCGCCGCATGTTCCCCGAGGTGCAGCTACGTGCGGACGAGAACACCGCGGCCATGTGGGCCACGCTGGCAAACGGCCACTACACCGCGGTCGGCGTCGAGGGCGGTCTCACCGGTGCGCGCGCGCTCGAGGCCGTGGTTGACGATCCGCTCAACGCGGTGGACAGGTTCTCGGCCGCCACAAAAGAAGCCATGTGGGTGTGGTTTACCGAGGCGCTCTCGACGCGGCTCGACGGCGATCGGGCGCCCGTCGTAGTGGTCCATCAAAGGCTTTGCCCGGATGACCTAATCGGGCGACTACTTGAGGCCGACCCCGACGGCTGGCACCTTGTCGAGCTCGCCGCCGAGACTGACGAGGGCGAGCTGCTCGCACCAAACGTGCTGCCACGCGCCAAGCTCGACGCGCTGAAGAAGACGCTCGGTGCGGCTGCGTACGCGACGCAGATGCTCCAGCGCCCGAGCAGCGATGCCACGGCGGTGATCAAGCGCGAGTGGTGGCGCTATTACAGCATTGGACCTGTTCTAGCCGGTTCAAACGCGGTTTTGCCTGATCGGCTCGATCGCGTCGTCATCGCCGCCGACCTCACGTTCGGCTCCGCCAAGGGCGACTACGCCGTGGTCCAGGCATGGGGCGCGAGCGGCGGTGGCCGGTACTTGCTCGAGCAGTGGCGGCAGCGTGCCGGGTTCGAGGACTCGGTGGTGGCGATCATGGCGTTCGCCAAGCGCTGGCCCCGCGCGAAGATCCTCGTGGAGAAAGCCGCCAACGGTGCCGCGGTGATCGAGACGTTGCAGAAGCGGATCCCGAACGTCGTGCCCAAGACGCCGCTCGGTAACAAGGCGCAGCGGCTCTCGGCAATCGCGCCGACGGTGGAGTCTGGTAGCTGCTACCTGCCGCATGGCGTGTCATGGGTCGGCGACTTCGTCGAGGAGCTCGCCGGTGCCACGAAACATGACGACGCCTGCGATGCATGCGCATACGCCGTGCACGAGCTCGACGAGGACAACGGGAACCTCGACCGGCTGCGCGCGCTCAACGGGATCGGCCCGATGCTCATGCGCATGGCCAACCCATGGGCGTCAGGCAGCGCGCCGAAGAAAGAGCGGACGCTGGAGCAGGAGATTGCCGACGGGAAGATGCTCGACGTGTGGGAGGTGATGCGGAGGCGGTGAACGATAGATCGCGACGGTGAGTGGTTGCCGTTCCTCGAGAAGCTCGGGATCCCACCGCGCACCGCGACGGAATGGATGGACGAATTCAAATCGGCACATCGTGAGGATTATGCCGATTTGCCTAAGTCTCGGAAAGCACGTCAGGCAGATCGCTCCGCATCCAATCCGCGGACTCGCGATCAGGATTCCGACGAAGAATCCGACGAGACCCAACCTGATCCGCCTGCGGCGAAGACCGGTTGGTGGCGCCGATTTGCCGACACGTCGCGAGATAGCTGCCACACGGCGGGAACGAGCGTCCCCATCGAGTTCGCGACTGCGGTTGACGAGGGCAGAAAGTTAAGGGGTCACGGCGGAGACAGGACTAAGCAAGGTGACAATGTAACCTTGCCCTTAGTTCGCGGTAACTCTATCGAATACACTCTCGCTCGCCTCGACCGCGACTCACCTGAACTCGCTGCGAAGGTCAGGTCCGGCGATCTATCGGCCAACGCCGCAGCGTCCGAGCGGAGCGTCGAGCGCGCGCTGTTCGTTCGGTTGAGGTACGGCGGTGAACGATCGCGGTTGACGTCGTAGCGTTTTGTCTATACAAACGTTTACGGGCTCGAATTTGAGCCAGGACGGAGAACACGCGATGATGACTACCGAAGACATGAATAAGGACGTCACGATCCAGGTGCGCTGCACCGCCGAGGAACACGCGCGCTGGCTTGCTGCGGCGGAGGCCGAAGATCGCACGCTGTCGAATTGGCTGCGGCGTCAGGCAAACGATGCTGCGCCGTCAGAAACGGTGCTGGTGGCGACCACACCAACTCGTAAGCAAGACCAGCGCAAAAGGGAGGCAGTCGAAAAGTTCAAGGCCGCGACGACGAAGAAAGGTCGTGGCGAATGAGAGGTGTGGTGGTGCCTGTCGACCGAGATCGCGATGCGTCGGATCGAGGCGCAGTCGTGAAGAGAGCGACGAAAGCCGACGACAAGATCACGTTTAAGGGCAAGAGCTACTCGGTTCAGGAGTTCGTGGCGATCCTCGATATCGGTGTGCGGGTTCACTCCCTGCGAGGCACGCCGTACTACGCGAAAGCCGTCGCGCTTCTCAAGCGTAAGGCGGTGGCGAGATGACGAAGAAAAAGCGCGCGCAGTACCTCGAGCTCATGACCGATCGCCAGCGCGAGGACGCGGAGTTCGTAGTTCTGATGCGCGAGCTTCGGCAAACAAATCGGCCGGCCTACGCCGAGCTCGTCGCTGACATGCGCCGCCAAGTGGCGGAGAACGAGAAGTAGATGGCCAAGCCCCAGAAGCTCCCGTCCGGCAAGTGGCGGATCCGTTGGTTCGATGCCGACGGCAAGTGCATCAGCGAGACGTTCTCGACGTACGATCTCGCGCGCACCGCGATTCGCGATCGTCAGACTCGCACCGAGCTTGATCTCGAGCGTCGCGAGCGATTCGGCTCGTCGGAGATGACGATCAACGAAGCCGCGGACGTGTACTTCAAGGGGCTGCGCCGCGATCCAAACAACACGGAGCGTCGGTTCAAGGCGCTCGTGCGCCAGCACCGCACGAACTTCGAGACCCATATCAAGCCGCACCTCGGCACCCGCAAGCTCGCGGATCTCACGCCCAAGGTGATGCGCGCGTGGACTGAGACGCTGGCAGCGACGAAGACGGCACGTCACGGCGAGAAGAACGAGAGCGGGCGCACGTTGAGCGCGTCTCGCATTCGCGCGATTGCCACCACGCTGCGCCAGATCGCGAAGGCCAATGACGTCCCGCTCGTCGTCATGCTCGGCGATTCGCTCAAGCAGAAGCGTCGGCGTCGTCGCCCGAAGGCGTTGCAGACGATCGAGCAAGTGCGCCAGCTGCTCGGTGCCTGTCGCCAGCCGTGGTTTCGGATCGCGGCGGCAATCGCCTGCTACTGCGGCGCGCGGCTCGGCGAAGTCGCGTCGCTGCGCTGGCGCCATATCAATGTCGAGGCCGGTACCGTCACGCTCGAGATGTCGTGGGAAGGTCCGCTCAAGTGGCGCTACGAAGACGACGATGACGGCCCGCGCGTAACGGTGCTGGATCCCGAGCTCGCGGCGTTGCTGGCCGAGTGGCAGGCGATCACGCACGGCGGCCCGGACGATCGAGTGGTGCTCGTCGAAGGCAAGCGGCCGTTGATCGAAGGTACCGACGACGTAGCGCGCATGACGCGGACGGCGTGCAAGCTGGCTCAGCTTCCCCCGCTGACGTTTCACGAGCTCCGACACAGCTACGGAACGATCCTGTCGAACCAAGGGCTACCCGCCACGAAGCTCGCGGCGCTCATGGGACACGCCGACGTCCGGACCACGAGCATCTACATCAACCCGGAGTCCGAAACTGCCATTCAGGATCCTCGTGCTCGGCTCAGTGGACACGTGGCTGACACGGCACCTAAAGAACTGAACTAGATCCCAAATTCCCCAGTAATTTCGAGCCGCTGCCCGGGTATGATCCGGGGACCTATGGTTTACGAAACCATTGCTCTACCACTGAGCTACAGCGGCGACTCAGGCGCATCTTCTACCGGAGCCTGGGTAATCGTGCAAGGGGGTTGTGCCTCAGCGCTCTGCCATCGTCGACCCCTGCGATCAGCGCGGTGATCATCGCGACCGGATCGGGGCCGGTCCAGGCCGCGCGGATCACGGCGACCGCATCGGCGCCCGCTGTAGCCGCGAGGGAGGCGGTCTCGCCGCTCTCGATGCCACCGACGGCGACGAGGGTGATCGCAGGTGCCAGCGCGGCGCGTGCTTCGCGTAGGGGCTCGAGGCCGATCGGTCGCTTGCCCGGGGTGGCGAAGATCGGGCCGAGCTGGACGAGGTCTGCGGTCGCTTCGATGGCCGCTGCGGCACAGTGTCGCGAGCAGCCGAGGGCCAGGCCGTTCGCGATCGCGCGCGCATCCGCGATCTCGAGACCCTGTTCGGGCAGGTGCACACCGTACGCGCCGGCGACCTGCGCGACATCGAGCCGATCGTTGACCCACACCGGTACGCCAGTGGCGACGACAGCGCGCGTGCGCACGAGCATCGGCCCGCCATCGAGATCTTTCTCGCGAATCTGCACGGCGATGGAGCCGCGTGGAACCACGGCCGCGATCGCCGCGATCCGAGCGACGAGATCCGCGTCGTCGGGGACGAGCGTGCGGTCCGTGATGAGGACCACGCGCAGCAGGGTCACTCGATCAGGCCCGCGCTCGGCGACGACGCGTTCGCGTAATCGCGGCGCGGCATGCGGCCGGCGCGGAACGCCTTCCGGCCGCCGTCGACAGCGAGCCGCATCGCTTCGGCCATCAACACGGGATGCTTCGCGCCGGCGATGCCGGTGTTCATGAGGACGGCGGTGCAGCCCAGCTCCATCGCGACCGCCGCATCGCTCGCGGTACCGACGCCCGCATCGACGATCACCGGCACGGTGACGTTCTCGATGATGAGGCGGAGGTTGTGCGGGTTGCGAATGCCGAGGCCCGAGCCGATCGGCGCGGCGAGCGGCATGACGGCGAGACAGCCCACATCTTCGAGGCGCTTGCACGTGACGAGATCGTCGGAGCAGTAGGGCAGGACCTTGAAGCCTTCTTTGACCAGCTGCTTGGCGGCCTCGACCGTCGCGGTGTTGTCGGGGAACAGCGTCTTCGGATCGCCGATGACCTCGAGCTTGACGAGCTCGTCCATGCCGAGCTCGCGCGCTAGATGCAGCGTGCGGATCGCTTCGTCGGCGGTGTAGCAACCGGCGGTGTTCGGCAAGAGGATGTACTTCGTGCGGTCGATCGCATCGAGCAGGTTCGGACCCTTGCCGGTCAGATCGACACGCCTGAGCGCGACCGTCACGATCTCGGCGCCACTCGCGGCGAGCGCATCGCGCGTCTCGTCATGGGTGGCGTACTTGCCGGTGCCGACGATGATCCGCGAGTGAAGTGTCCGTTCGCCGAGCTTCCAGGAATCTGACTGCGACATTTAGCCTCCGCCGACGAACGTGACGACCTCTAGGCGGTCACTCGCTGCCAGCACTGTAGTGGCGTGTTCCGCGCGCGGCACGACACAGCGATTGCGTTCGACGGCGACGCGGCGATCCGCGAAGCCGAGCTCGCTGATGAGCCCCGCCACGGTGGTGCCGGGTGCGACGCTCCGAGTTTCCCCGTTGACGACGATGTCGAGTAGGGCCGCCATCGCCGCGGAAGCTAGCACGCCCCAGCTGTGATGCTGACCACGACATCCGTGCCTTGGTGCTGTACGAAATTGTGAAGCAAACGTCACGGTCCACATGACCACACAGGGGGCCAACCTGTTGGAACTACGCGACCCTAATGTGATCTCGGTCTCGGGCACGACTGTTGAAGAATGCATCGTCCGTGGGAGCCGTCGTACCGCCCACGAGGAGAACTATGACCTTCACGAACGTTGCTCGTCCTGTGTCGTCGAATCCCGGTGTGATCGCGTCGATGCCCCGTCCGCCCGCGGACCCCCGCGCCCTCGGCGAAGATCCGGCGCGCATTCGAGCCACGATCGCGCGTGCGCCGCTGTTCGCTGCGCTCTCGATCAGTGCGATCGAGGACATCACGAATCGCATCACGGTGCGCAAGGTCCCGGTCGGCTCGGCGGTCGTCGCGCAGGACGAACCGGGCGACGCGATGTTCATCATCATGACCGGCCGCGTGAAGGTCGTGATGTTCGGCGAGAGTGGCCGTGAGGTCACGCTGTCGCTGCTCCGGGCGGGTGATTCGTTCGGCGAGATGTCGCTGTTCGATCAAGGCCCGCGCTCGGCGCACTGCCTCGCGGTCGAGCCGACCACGCTGCTGTCGCTGACCCGCGACGAGCTGATGCGGCACATTCAGGCACACCCGAGGACCGCGATCAACCTGGTGTCCGAGATGGCGCGCCGCCTGCGCCGCGCCGACGAGACCATCGCCCAGCTCGCGCTGTGCGACGTCAACGAGCGGCTGATCCATCGCCTCGTCGGGCTCGCCCGCGAAGAAGGTGCATCGAGCCCGGATGGCCTTGTCGTGCGTCGTCGCCCGACCCAGCAGGAGCTCGCGAACATGATCGGCAGCTGCCGCGAGACGATCTCTCGCGCGTTCAACCAGCTCGCGCGCGATGGCCTGATCATCCCGCGCGGCCGGTCGCTCGTCGTGACGCCTGCGCTCATCGAACGGTCCGAGAAAAAGAAAGCCGCGTAGGCGATCTTCCTGTCGGATTGCCAGACACCGTGACGCTGGCCCACCTGCCTTGACACCGTCGACAACGCGGCGCCAAATCGGCCTCCGTGGCCGCGTCTGTCGCTCGAGGCGAGATCATGATCCGACGCACCCGCGTCGAGATCGATCTTGCCGCCATCGTCGCGAATGCGCGCTCCGTTCGCGCGGTCACCGGCACGGCGCTGTATGCGGTGGTCAAAGCGGATGGCTACGGCCACGGCGCGGTCGCCGTCGCGAAGGCGCTCGCCGATGCGCATGCGGCGGATGGCTTCTGTACGAGCCTCGTCGAAGAAGGCGTCGCGTTGCGCGAGGCCGGCATCACCGCACCGATCCTCGTGATGGGGCCCAGCCAGGTCGGCGGTGAAGACGAGATGGTCGAAGCGCGCCTCACCGCCGTGATCTCGAGCCACGAGGAGCTCGCCGCGCTCGCGCACGTCACGCGTGCACGCGCCCATGCTCACGGCGGCGCCGCGATCGAAGCGCACCTCAAGGTCGATACCGGGATGGGCCGCCTCGGCGTCCCCACGGAGCGGGCGCCAGAGCTAGCCGTCGAAGCGAGCCGCAACGGCATCGCGATCACCGGTCTGATGACCCACTTCGCGTGTGCGGATTCGGATGATCCCGCGGACCCTGATTCGATGACGCGGCGCCAGCTCGCCAAGTTTGCCGAGGTCGACCGCGCGGTCGTCCGCGCGGGCGCGCCGATCCGCGTTCGTCACGCCGCGAACAGCTCGGCAGCGTTGCTGTTTCCCGAGGCGCGCTTCGATCTCGTGCGCGCGGGCATCGCGATCTACGGCAACGGTGCCTGGGCCACGACCGGCAGCATGGGGATGCGGTTCGTCACCGCGATCGCGCAGCTGCGTCACGTCGCGAAGGGCGACTCCGTCGGCTACGGCGCGACATGGCACGCCGCGCGCGAGAGCCGCGTCGCGGTCCTGCCGTGCGGCTACGCCGATGGCTTGCCGCGCAGCGCGAGTGGGCACGCCGAGGTCGCGATCCGCGGCAAGCGCGTCCCGCTGATCGGGCGGATCAGCATGGACATCGCGGTCGCCGATGTCACCGACGTGCCCGAGGCGCAGGTCGGCGATGCGGTCGTGATGCTCGGCAAGGCCGGTGGCGGGGTCTCGATCACCGCGGCCGAATACGCCGCGTGGGCGGGGATCAACGAATACGAAGTCACGTGCGGGATGTCCAAGCGCGTGCCGCGCCTCTATGCTCCCTTGGGTACTCCGGCAATCGAGGCGGCTGCGTGAGCGATCAAGACAACGAGCCGGACGTGGCGACCACCGTCGGACCTGCGCCTGCGCCACCTGGTGCTCCGGCAGCCGGTGCTCCGAAAAAAGCGATGTGGCAGCCGCAGACCGTCGCGGAGGTCTCGACGGAGAAGGTCACGGTCGCCAAGGCGATCGGGAACGGCGTCAAGCAGGCGTTCGAACCGGTCTACAACTTCCTCGACCTCGTCGGCGGCCACCTGATCCTGGTCGGCAAGGCGCTCGCGTGGTTGCCTCGCCGGCCGTTCCGCTGGCAGAACCTGCTCGAGGCCGCCGAGTACATCGGCTTTGGCTCGCTGCCGATCATCCTGCTCGTCGGCGCGTTCACCGGCATGGTGATGTCGCTCCAATCGGTGACCGCGTTCCGCCAGTTCGGGCTCGAGTCGTTCGCGGGTGGCGTGACCGGCAAGGCGGTCGCGCTCGAGCTCGGTCCCGTGCTCGCGTCGCTGATGCTCGCGGGCCGCGCGGGATCTGGAATCGCGACCGAGCTCGGCACGATGCGGATCACCGAGCAGATCGATGCGCTCGAATCGATGGCGGTCAATCCGCACCAGTACCTCGTGCTGCCGCGGATCTTGGCCGCGATGATCGTCACGCCGATCCTCACGCTGCTGTTCTTCGTGATCGGGATGGGCGGTGCGTATCTCGCGGCCGTCGTGATCATGCATGTCGATCAAGGCCAGTGGATCGCGAACCTCCGCGACATCGTCGTCGTGCAGGACGTCCTGCAGGGCTTCATCAAGGCGATCTTCTTCGGCTTCATGGTCGCCACCGTTATGATCGCGCTGCCTTCCGCCGTCAAAGTCTTCAACTGGCTCGGCACCATCTACCGCGGCAACCTCGTCCTCAACACGCCGATGCTCTTCGCCCTCGGCTTCGTGTCGCTGTTCATCATCGGCGGTCTCTCCGG
>JANXOP010000447.1 GCA_025357755.1 Kofleriaceae bacterium
CGGCGACTTGGTCGGAACGCCCGCGTCCATGAGCGCGAGCGAGCCGCCACACACCGAAGCCATCGAGGACGAACCGTTCGACTCGAGGATGTCCGAGACGACGCGAATCGTGTACGGGAAGTCCTCGTACACCGGCACGATCGCTTCGACCGAACGCTCGGCGAGGAAGCCGTGACCGACCTCGCGACGCGACTGGCCGCGCAGCATCTTCACTTCACCCGTGGAGAACGGGGGGAAGTTGTAGTCCATGTAGAACGTGCGCTTCGAATCGCCGAGCAGGTTCTCGAGCTTCTTCTCGTCGTACTTGGTACCGAGCGTCACGGCGACGAGCGCCTGGGTCTCGCCACGGGTGAACAGCGCCGAGCCGTGAGCGCGCGGGAGCACGCCGGTCTCGACGGAGATCGCGCGAATCTCGTCCGGTGCACGACCGTCGATGCGCTTGCGCGTCGACAGCGTGTGACCACGGGCCCACTTCTTGTGGAGCTTGCCGAACGCGGCCTCGTACGTCTTGCCATCCGGCACCGACGTCGAGAGCTTGCCCTCGGTCTGGAGCGCCGTGAGCGTGGCGGTCTTGAGCTCGCCGGTCGCGGTGTAGCGCTTCTTCTTGTCCTTGATCTGGAGCGCGGCGCCGAGCTTCTCCCACGCGAGCTCCTTCACGCGCTCGTGGAGCGACGCGTCGGTGACCGGCGGGGTGAACGGGCGCTTCTCTTTGCCATTGGCGGCGCGGAGACGCTCCTGCATCTCGATCAGCGGCTGCACGGCCTGATGACCGAAGAGGAGCGCGTCGATGACGACGTCTTCCTGCAGCTCCTTCATCTCGCCTTCGACCATCATGATCGCGTCCTTCGACGCGGCGACGATGATGTTCATCTCGGACTTCTCTTGCTCGGCGAACGTGGGGTTCGCGACGAACACGCCGTCGATGCGGCCGACGCGAACGCCGGCGAGCGGGCCCGCCCATACGAGATCGGAGATGTGCACGGCGGCAGAGGCGCCGGTCATCGCGAGCACGTCGGTCGGGTTCTCTTTATCGAACGAGATCACGCTTGCGATGATCTGCGTGTCGATGAACCAGCCCTTCGGGAACAGCGGGCGGATCGGGCGATCCATCAAGCGACAGATCAAGATCTCGGCGTTGGTGGTGCGGCCTTCGCGACGGAAGAAGCTTCCCGGGATGCGACCGGTCGAATAGAACTTCTCCTGGTACTCGCAGGTCAGCGGCATGAAGTCGATGTCGCGCGGCTGCTGCGAGCCTGCGGCGGTGACGAGCACCATGCTGTCGCCGCAGCGAATGACGACGGAGCCCGAAGCCTGCTTGGCCCACTTGCCGGTCTCGATAGAAATTTCTTTTCCGCCGACGATGGCGGATTCACGAACGAAAGGCATTAGACGTGTCCTCTTGGAAGTCACGTCGCCGGTCCGTTGATGACCAGCCTGCCTGAACCCTCGGCCCAATTCCTTCACCCGATGGTGAAGGACCTCGACGGAACGATCAAACCTGCTCGATCTCTAGAGATCCTGCGACGCTACGTTACGGTTTCTCCCGCGCGTTATTGCACAGGAAAAACCGAAAGCCAAGCGGCAGAAATCAGGCGACCAACGCGAAATCAGTGACCAATTGGAGAGGTCGGTCGAGGGCGTCGAGCCCCCAGTACGAGTCGTATTGGCCATCCCCCCACCCCGGCATCGCCATCACGCAATTCTCGCGACGACCTGCCACCGGGCGGTGGTCGGCCCAGGTGTCATCGAGCTGATCGATAATCTCGGGGCTCTCACGCTTGATCAAACTGCCGGTCGCCGCGTCCATGAAGCAGCTGACGCCGCGATAGCCCTTGCCATCGGCTCGCTCCCAGCGAACGGGCGTGCCCTCCGCGAACACGACGCGCATGCCGGCGACCCAGGTGTCGCTCGAGCTCGAGGGCACCGCATCAGGCGAGGCGATCGCGACATCGACCGGGTACTCGCCCGCGGGTACGCGGCGCTCGAGTGGCTCCGCATCCGGAACCGCGAGCGGATCGCAACAGACGATCTTGCCCGTCGGCACGTAGAGCGTCGCGACGCGGCGAACCGCGACGACGAGCTCCTCACCCGACTGGGTCTTCTTGCGAAGTCCGGCTCGAAACAGCGCCTCGAGGTCCGGCTGCGCGAGCAGGGCCTGGCGTTGCTCGGCGTGGCTTCGCCGGAGCTGGCGAGATCGCCAGACCAGGATGACGATCGCAATGGCTACGCCCCCGACGATCGCGACTAACATAAACGCGCGCGCCCGGCCGCCTTAACGGCGAAGGCCCAAGATCTCGATCAGCTTCTTGTAGCGATCGAGGTCGATGCGCTTCAAGTAGTCGAGGAGGCCACGGCGCTGGCCGACCATCTTGAGGAGACCACGACGGCTGTGGTGATCCTTGTTGTTGTTCTTCAGGTGCTCGGTGAGGTGGGTGACGCGCTCGGTGATGAGCGCGACCTGCACCTCGGGCGAACCAGTGTCGCCTTCGTGCTGCTGGAACTTCTTGATGGTCTCTTGCTTGCGGACGGTCGAAACGGGCATTTGCTACCTTGGTCGCCGACGGTCGCGCCCCCTCCGGGATGGTGGGACGTGCTCCGTGGTCGCGCGCACTTTGCTGATTTGCCGGCCCGAGGTCAAGGCGTATCGAGCGGTAAGCGGCCACCAAACACGCGGTCGTAGAGGATCTTGCCGCCCTCGGCGTGGCTGATCGCCACGAGCTTGTTGGCCTCGTCAAGCAGCTGGAATTGCGCAGGTTCTGCGGGGACGCCGACCAGCTGATCGATCTTCAGTTGGAGCCCCGATCGGATGAACGGGACGAGGTCCGGAGGTGCGGCGACGACGGGGAGCTTGAGCACGGCCTCGATCGACAGGAGCTTGGGGCGGCTGTGGAAAAAATCGACCGAATCGAGGGCGACCGCTTGGTCGATCGAGAACAACCCGCTCAGGGTCCGGCGGAGCTCCGAGAGATAGGCGCCACAGCCGAGGTCGCGGCCGAGGTCGTCGGCGAGGCTGCGCACGTACGTGCCCTTGCTGCACGCGATGTCCAGCGTGACGCGCGTGCCCTCGTACGCGACGAGCTCGAGCTTGTCGATCCGCACGTGCCGTGGCTCGCGCTCGATCTCGATGCCCTGGCGCGCTTGCTTGTAGAGCCGGACCCCATCGCGCTTGAGCGCCGAGTACATCGGCGGCACTTGCTCCTGCTCGCCACGCCGGCCCGCGAGTGCGGCCTCGATCATCTCGCGCGTGATATGGCTCGCATCGCGCTCCGCGGTCGTGACGCCGGTACGATCGAGCGTGTCGGTCTCGCGCCCGAGCACGAGCTCCGCGCGATACGCCTTGTCGTCGGCGAGCAGGTACTGCGCGATCTTGGTGCCCTCGCCGACGCAGATCGCGAGCACGCCCGTCGCGAAGGGATCGAGCGTGCCGCCGTGGCCGCAGCGCTTCGCACGCAGCCGCTTCTTGACATGCTTGACCGCAAACGCGGAGCTCATCCCCGGCGGCTTATCGACGACGAGGATCCCGTTCAACATTCAGAACGGCGCATCGATCCACGCGTTCAGCGTGGACACGCCGAGCGGATCGATCATCTCGGAGCCGAGCTGGGGCATGTGAGCACCGGTGTTCACCGGCGCGTTGAAGTGAAACATCAGGTCGGAGTTCTCGTGGTCACCACTCTTGATGATGCACTCGGCTGCGACGTTCGCCGCGTCCACGCAGAGCTTGGTCACCTGGCCGCTGGGCTGGTTCGCGTAGTGGTTGACGGCGGTCAAGTACGGCGGCGACATCGCGATGTTGCCGACGGTGGCGACCGTCATGCGGAGCTCCATCGGCACGTTGTTGTGCACCGACGAGCTCGGGTTGTGGCAGTGGCTGCAGTTCGCGAACACGTAGCCGAGGCCCGCCTTCTGCGCACTCGTGCCCTGGATTGGAAAGTACGGCGCGCCCGACGTGGTCGGCGGCGTGGGGTTCGTGGTCAGCGTGTTCGCGGCGACGAGCGACGCGAGCGTGGTGTCCCCCGGGTTGACCGCGGCGTGATCGAGCTGGATCGCGCCGAACCCGAGCACGCGGGTCGGGACGAAGTTCTCGTGGCAGCCCTTGCAGTCGAACTTCGACGGGATGTCGTGCTGCGTGCCGTTCGCGTTCATCACGCCGGTGGGCACCGCGGTGGTATCGGTCTGCGTGCTGTTCCATGCGTACGACACGTAGAACCAGCTCTGCGCGGTCGTGCCGGCGCCAATCCGCATCTCGAGCCGGGTCTCGACCCGCACCGGCGTATTGTCGGCGTCGCTGTTGCGCGAGAACTCTTTCCAGAACTTCGTGCCGACCGGAAAATCCCAGTGGTCCATGTCGGTCGTATCGATCGTGGTGCCCGGCGGGAGCCAGTACCAGCGCCGCTTCGACGCGGTGTCCGCCCACAGCGCGAACTGGGGCGTGTACTCGTGGACGTCTGGACTGATCGCCGTGCATGCGCGGTCGACACACAGGCCGGTGTCGAACAGCGTCGCAGGGCTGTTCGGATCGACGGCGTCGATCGGCGCGATCGGCGCATCTTCGAAGACCTTCGTGTCGACCGTTGCCGTCGCATCGGTCGGCGAGCTCTTGCCATCGCCGCAGCCGAACACGAGAAGCGAAGAAGCGGCGAGTGCCGCAGGAATGACGATTCGCATCGATCCCAGGGTATCAGCGTTTGTTGAACGCTTGATCGAGCGCTGCGACGACCTTCAACTTTGTCGTCGGCACGTCGCCGAGGATGTGACATCCACCTGCACCCGGATGGCCGCCGCCGCCGAGGGTCATGCAAACTCTCCCTACGTCTAAACGTTCACTGCGTGATCGCATCGACACGCGAACGCCGCCGCCCTTGGCCGCGGTGAGCAACACGCCGACAGCGACGCCATCGACGTTGCGGCCCCAGTTGACCATGCCCTCGATGTCCTCCCACGACGCGCGCGCACCCTCGACCATCTCGGTCGTGACGCTGAGCACGCCGGCGCGACCCGCGCAGTGGAGCTCGAGCGACGACAACACCGAGCCGAGCAGGCGCAGCTTGCCCGGGCTGGGGCGCTCTTCGAGGCTCGCGGCGATCGTCGCCGGCACGACCCCGGCGCGGACCAGCTCCGAGGCGACATGCAGTGCCTCGGCGTTGGTGTTCGCGTGGCGAAACCCTCCGGTGTCGCTGATCAGCGACACGTAGAGCGGGACCGCGCACTCCGGCGTGATCGGCCAGCCGAGGTGCACGGCGATGCGATGCACGAGCACACCGACCGCCGAGGCCGCCGGGTCCCACACGGCGATGTCGCCGAACGGGCGCCCGCTCGCGTGGTGATCGAGCGTGATCAACGTGCCGCACACTTCGGGTGGCGGCAACGCACCACCGAGCAGCGAGATGTCCGCGCAATCGACGACGATCGTGCAATCGAACCGCGCATCGAACGCCATCGTGTGGACGGTCGTCGAGGCGAGCGGCAACCAGCGATATCGCCGCGCGATCGGATCGAGCGAGTAGATCACCGCTTCGATCCCACGCGCGCGGAGCAGCGACGCGAGACCACACATCGAACCCGTACCATCGCCATCGGGACGGCGATGGCTCGTCAGGAGCACGCGCTTGGCATCGCGCAGGCGCTCGCAGCTTTGCTCGAACGCTTCGGCGAGGGTCACGCTTGGTCCTCGGGCGGTGGTGGCGGAAGCAGCGGTGCGTCGGCGGCCGCAGGCGAGCCTGGCTCGATCGCCGCCGGCTCGACCGAGGAGTCATCGGACCGCGACGGGGTCGGCGTCGGCTCGGCCTGGCCGGTGATCCGCCCGACTGCCTTGGCCCTCATCTCGTCGTCGCGGAGGATCTCTGCGAGCTTGTCGCGCATGTCGACGGACTTATCGAGGATGAACCGGAGCTCGGGCGCGTGCTGCATGCCGACGGTACGACCGATCGGCCCGCGCAAGAAGCCCGCGGCCTTGTGGAGCCCGGTCATCACCCCATCGATCACGCGATCGCTGCCGATCACGGAGACGTAGACATTCGCGACCGCCATGTCGACGTTCATCTCGACCCGCGACACGGTGAACACGTCCGCGGCGTGAACCCGCGGATCTCGAACGTCAGATTTGATCGCGTCGGTCAGGGCCTCGCGCAGTGCGGTCGCGACGCGCTCTTTGCGCGGATTTGGTTTCGCGATCTTTCCCGGGGGTGGCTTCGCCATTACTTCTGTGCCTCTTCGCGCCACTCGTCGGGAATCCAGTCACCCGCGGCCTGCGCCTTGTCGCCTGCGCCGGTGCGGTCATCGACCATCACGAACGGCTCTGCCACTGCTTCGAACCGCTGGACATCCTTTGCGATCGCCACGATCTGCGCGCCGCCCGCCGCGAGCGCGACGTTCGCGACCGCATCGAGCAGCTCTTGCGCCTTGTGACGCTCCGCGGACACCACCGCGCAACCGAGCTCGGCGCGCTGCCAGATATCGTGCTCGCCGACCTCGTTCAGCGTGACGCTCAAGCGCTCGCGCACGCGATCCTTGATGCGTCGCAGGACCATCCGCTTGTCCTTGAGCGAATGGCTCTCGCCGATCACGAGGCTGATCTTGGCGATCCCTACGAACACGCCTTCACCGTACCCTACGTACGGCCGTGGACGAGCGTGCGCAGGCCCTCGCGGAACAAGACCTCGATCTTGTTCGCATCGACGACGCGCATCACCACTCCCGCGCCGAGCGTCGGGTGGGTGAACAGCTCTTCCTCGACGAACGACTTCTTGACCGTGTAGGCCTGCAGCGTGGCGCTCTCGGCATCGCCGACGAGCTTGTTCCACTTGCGCGCCTGCGAGTTCTTCACCCGCTCCTCGGGCGAGACGCGCCAGCCCCACCCACCGAGCAAGTGCTCGGCGTGGTCGCTGGTCTTCCACTCGGCATCGGCCCAGATCTTGGTGAGCGGCTCGATCAAGTAGCTATCGGGATGCACGGTCGCATCGTCGAGCTTCTTGCAAAGCTCGAGCGTGCCGCGCAGCGAGTCGATGTACTCCTTCGGCTTGCCGGCGACGAGGTCGTCGAGACGCACCATGATCGAAGGCTTCAAGCGCCGTGCGAAGGCACCGAACTCGGTGAGCATCTTGCGATGCACTTCACCACCGAGCGTCGCGAGAGCGGGGGTGCGGCGCTTGAGCCGAGCCATCGCGGTCGTCGCGTCGGCGATGAGATACGGCGGCTGCACGTGGAAGTGCTTGTCCGGATCCTTCGCGTAGCGAACACCGCTGAGCGGCTCGGTCCGGACGTCCTGGGGCTCGTACATGGCGAGCCAGTAGATCGGGATGTAGTGCTTGGCTTCGACCTGGTGCGCACGCGCGCTCAGGATCCGATCGATGTGCTCGAAGCTGTCGAGGTACGCGTAGTTTCCCATTAGAGCTTCGCGGCTTCCTCGACGACCTCGTAGGCCTCGATAATGTCGCCCGTCTTGATGTCGTTGTAGCCAGCGATCATCACGCCGCACTCGAAGGTCGTGCCGACCTCGCTGACGTCGTCCTTGAAGCGACGCAGCGACCCGATCTTGCCTTCGTAGATCTGCACGGCATCGCGGATGAGCCGCAGGTGCGCTTTGCGAGTGATCTTGCCGTCGGTGACCATACAGCCCGCGACCGTACCGATCTTGGGGATCGCGAACGTGTCGCGGACCGACAGCTTGCCCATCGGAATCTCGCGCTTGATAGGCGCGAGCAGACCCGCCATCGCACCCTTCACGTCGTCGAGGGCGTCGTAGATGATGTCGTAGAGCCGGATCTCGACCTCTTCCTGCTCGGCGAGCTTGGCGCTCTTACCGGCCGGACGGACGTGGAAGCCGACGATGATCGCGTTACCTGCCTTGGCGAGGTTGACGTCGCTCTCGGTGATACCGCCGACACCAGCGCCGATCACGCTGACCTTGACCTTGGGAGTCGTCAGCTTGATGAGCGCGGACTTCAACGCTTCGGTCGAGCCCTGAACATCGGCCTTGAGGACGATCTTCAGCTCCTTCTGGTCGAGGCCCTCGGAGATTCGCTCCATCAGGGTCTCGAGCGAGACGCGTCCGGTCGACGCGAGCTCGCGCTTACGGAACGTCTGGCGACGGTGCTCGACGACCTGCTTGGCGACCTTGTCGTCCTCGGCCGCGTTCATCTGATCGCCGGCATCGGGCACGCCATCGAGGCCCAGCACTTCGACAGGGGTCGAGGGGCCGGCTTCGGTGATCGAGTTACCGAGATCGTCGAGCATCGCGCGGACCTTGCCGAACGTGCGACCTGCGACGACGACATCGCCGACCCGCAGGGTGCCTTCCTGGACCAGCACCGTGGCCATCGGGCCGCGGTTACGATCGAGGCGAGCTTCGATGACGAGACCCGAGGCCGACTTGGCCGGATCCGCGGTGAGCTCCATGACTTCGGCCGTCACGGCGATCGCCTCGAGCAGCTTGTCGATGTTCTCGCCCTTGATCGCCGAGACGTTGACGAAGATCGTATCGCCGCCCCAGTCTTCCGCGATCAACTGTTGATCGGCGAGCTGTTGCTTGACGCGCTCGGGAGCCGCGTCCGGCATGTCGATCTTGTTGACCGCGACGATGATCTTCACCTTCGCGTCTTTGGCGTGGTTGAGCGCCTCGAGCGTCTGCGGCTTGACGCCGTCATTCGCGGCGACGACGAGCACGACGATGTCGGTCGCCTGTGCGCCGCGAGCGCGCATCTCGGTGAACGCTTCGTGGCCCGGCGTATCGAGGAACACGATGTCGCCGTGACCCGGCGCCTTCACCTTGTACGCAGCGACGTGCTGCGTGATGCCACCAGCCTCGCCTGCCGCGACCTTGGTCTTGCGGATGGCGTCGAGCAGCGTGGTCTTGCCATGGTCGACGTGACCCATGATCGTGACCACCGGCGCGCGGGCGACCCGCGGACCTGCTTCTTCGGTCTTGGTCGTGAACGCTTCGTCGACCTTGAAGGCGACGTTCTGGACTTCGTACCCGAACTCGCTCGCGAGCAGCTGCGCGGTATCGAAATCGATCGACGCGTTGATGTTCACGCCGGTCATGCCCATGCCCCAGAGCTTCTTGAGCACCTCGGGAGCCTTCACGCCCATGCTGCGCGCGAGCTCGCTGATCGCGATCGTATCTTCGATACGGACGACGCGCTTGTGCTCGGCCGGCGTGGTGATCGTGGTCTGCTTGCCCTTCTTACCGAGGGGCAGCTTGTTCTTCATGTCGAACCGGCCGCCACCATGGCCGCCGCCGGGACGACCACCGCGCTGCTGTTGCTGCGCGAAGCGACCACGGATCGGATTGACGGGCTGCGGTCCGGGCGCCGGACGACCCGAGAGGGGCGTGCGCTCGGTGATCTTGATCCGCGGCGGCAGCGCGATGACGCTACCGACCGCCGGACGCGACGGATCGCGAGCCGGTTGCGCGGCCGCGCCGGTGTCTTCCTGCGCGTGAGCCGCGAGGTTCTGACCGCTCTGCGAGAGGCCCGAACCATTCGAGTTCGTACGCGGCTGCGTCATGTCGATGTCGATCACGCGCGGCTTGTCGACGGTACGAGCACGGGCCCGCTGGAGCTCCATCTCGAAGCGGCTACGCGCATCCGCAGGCTGCTCGTTCGGGAGCGGCGTCGGACCCGACGCTTGCTGATGCGGCGGATTGGTACCGGACTGCGGGCGGACCGGCGTCACGCGCGGCGGGAGCGGCGTCGACGGAGGCGGCTGCACATCGACGATGCGCTGACCACCGTGGGTCGAGTTCTCCGCGCTGTGGCGATTGACCACTTGCGGTCCCGCCACGATCACGCGCGAGCGTTGCGGCGGCGTCACCACCACCGGAGCTGGCGTGGTCGACGGACTGGCGCCCGCTGGAGATCCGGCGCCCACGGTAGGCGCGTGGGGCGCCGGCGTGACAGTCGATGGTGGCATTGCGGGCTTGGCTTGAGCGGTCGTCGGGGACGCCGCGGAAGGCTTGGTTTCCAAAGGTTGGGGAGCCGCGACGACAGTCGGCGGCTTCGGTGCCGCGTCGACGACGGGCTTGGACGGTGCAGCAACGTCGACGGGCTTCGCAGCCTCGACTGGCTTTGCGGCGACCGATGCTGGAGCAGCAGCCCCCGTCGCGCCCGAGGCCACCGGGGTGGGCTTCGGAGCGACCTCGATCGGCTTGGCGACGGGCGCGGCCTCGACGGGCTTGGCGACGACGGGCGCCTTGTTCAGCTCGGGCGCTGACGCGGGCGGCTTGGCGACGGGCGCCTCGACCGGCTTCGCGACGACCTCGACTGGCCGCGGCGCCTCTGCAGCACGAACGACCGGCTTGGCTACGGCTACGGCTGCCGGTGTGACCTCTGCAGCGGGCTCGACGCGGCGACGAATCACCGGAGCGGGCGCGGATGTGGTGGGCGCGGCAGTACGAGCCGGCGGAGCCGATTCGTCCTCGGCTTTTTCAGCCGGGCCCTTGCGACGAAGCACGGTGCCCGTCGGAAGTTTTTGCGCGACTGTCGGTGCGGCACCACCGGTCTTCTCTTTTTCGAGTGACCGCTTGATGCGAGCCACATCGTCCGCGTCGAGCGAGGACATATGGTTGTTCACCTCGAGACCGAGCGCACGGATCTTGGCGATGAGATCCTTGTTCGGAATCCCCACCTCTTTGGCAATCTCGTAAACGCGCATCTTCTCTCCGGTCATCCTTCGCCTGGCCGCGGGGCCTGGGCCACAGTTCTTACAGCTTCCGCGGTCGGCTGGCCAGCCAACTTTTGCTCGTGATTGTCGTCGGTTGATGACAGCTGCGTGGCAAGTCCGCGAAGCTGCATCGGGGAGATCCCACGACGGAACGATCGAGCCATGCCGCCACGTGCGGCCCCGTCCAAACAGGCAGGTCGCGCGTGAACGTACGCACCCCTGCCCGACCCCTTGCCAACCACGAGCTGATCGCCGCGTAACGTCACGCGTGCGAGGGCCGATTGCGGTTCGACCGCGCGGCAGCCCGTACAGGTTCGCAGGGGGATATGACCCACTAGGATGAAACCTCCGAGAGCCAGCTGATCGCGCGCTGGCGGAGCCGCGCGAGGTCGCCCATGTCGATGCCGGTCGCGGTCGCGACCTGATCGATCGGCGTCTTGATGAGGTCTTCGGGCGAGTGGATGTTCGCGGTGTGGAGCACCACGAGCACGCTCTCGTCGACGCCATCGAGCTCCATCAGCTGCTGGTCGCCCGACATCTCGGCGCGGCGATCCGATTCCTTCTTGAGGTCGTCCTTGGACTTGCGACCACCGCCCGCGACGTACGCCTTGGCGCCGTCGATGACCTTGTGCGCGCCATCCGGACCACCGATGCCCGGCAGGCCCGCGAGCTCCTCGACGTGGGCGCGAGCGAGCTCGCCGACCGAACGCCATCCGAGCTTGAACAGGACCTCCGCGATCGGCATGTCGAAATCCGGAGCGATCGCGTGAGCGATCTGCTCCTTTGCGCGGCGCTCGAGCTCGTAGATCTTCGATTCCGAGTGGATGTCGATGCGCCAGCCCGTGAGCTGCGAGGCGAGCCGGACGTTCTGGCCCTTCTTGCCGATCGCGAGCGAGAGCTTGTCGTCGGGGACGATCAGCTCCATGCGATGGCCTTCGGCGTCGATGATGACGCGCTTGACCTCGGCCGGAGCGATCGCGTTGCAGACGAAGCGCGCCGGATCGTCGTCGTACGGCACGATGTCGATCTTCTCGCCGCGGAGCTCCTGGACGACCGCTTGAACGCGGCTGCCCTTCATGCCGACGCAGGCGCCGACCGGATCGACATCGCGATCGCGAGACGACACGGCGATCTTCGCGCGAGCGCCAGGCTCGCGAGCCGAGCTCTCGATGCGGACGATCTTCTCGTAGATCTCGGGGACCTCTTGCTCGAACAGCTTCTCGAGCAGGCCCTTGTGCGTGCGCGACAGGATGACCTGCGGGCCACGCGCGTTGCGATCGATATCGAGGCAGTACGCCTTGATCGTGTCACCGACACGATAGCTCTCGCGCGGCACTTGCTCGCGCATCGGGAGGACCGCTTCGGCCTTGCCGATATCGACCACGAGCGCACCGCGCTCGAAGCGACGCACGACGCCGGGAATGATCTCGCCCTTGCGATCTTTGAACTCGTTGAAGACGTTGTCGCGCTCGGCCTCGCGGACGCGCTGGTAGATGACCTGCTTCGCGGTCTGCGCGGCAATGCGGCCGAATTTCTTCGACGCATTCTTGAGGTCGATCATGACGCCGAACTTCTCGTCCTGCTCCTTCGCGCGGTCGTCGTCCTCGGCGCGATAGAACACCTGGAACAAGAGCTCGTCGCCGAGCTCGGCCTCGAGGCCGGCCTTGTGCGCGTCGGTGACCGTGATCTCGCGACCCTCGATCGCGTCGCCGTCGTCTTCGACGACGTTGACGATGAGGAACAGATCGACCGAGCCGGACTCCGCGTTGAACTTCGCTTCCATCTCGCGGTTCATGCCAAACGTGCGCTTGGCTGCCGTGAGGATGGCTTGTTCGAGCGCGCTGATCAGCACGCTCTTATCGATGTTCTTGTCTCGGCCGACTTGCTCGAGAACCATGTCGAGTTTGGCTTCCATGTCGTCCCTCTAGGTCTGCTTGTGCTTGGGCTTCGCCGAAGGGCGGTGCCCGGGCTTGACGGGTTTCTTTGAGGAGGAGCCGGCAGTGGCGGCGCCGGACGAGCCGGCAGTGACGCCGTCGGAGGAACCGGCTGAGGCCGACACGCCCGACTTGCCACGCATCACAGCGTCCCAGTCCGGCACGAGCTTGGCGCTATCGATGTCGTCGATGACGAGCTCGAATTGCGTGCCATCGCAGTCGATCATGACCTTGTCTTGGTCCGGCGAGACGCCGAGCAGCCTGCCCTTGAAGTTCTTGCGCTCGACGTCGTCGCCGTTCGGGCTCTTGACCTGGATAGGTACGCCGAGCGTGATCTTGGCTTCGGCACCGAGGTAGTGCGCGAAGTGCCCCGGCGTGCGGAGCGGACGGTCGATGCCCGGCGAGCTGAGCTCGAGCGAGTACGCCTGCTTGATCGGGTCTTCGACATCGAGCACGGCCGACAGCTCGCGCGACATGTTCTCGCACTCGCTCAGCGAGACGCGCTCCGCCGGAACTTCGTGGATATCGATCTGCGCGACGGGCACGTCGATTTGCACGCGCAACGTCCAGCCACCCTGCTCGAGCAGAAAGCGCACGTCGACCAGCTCGAGCTTCGCGGCGTTGACCACGGGCTCGATGATCTGGATCAGACGGGCTTGGAGAGGATTGCGGGACATATTTGGGGATAAAAAAAGGTGGCCGGGTGGCCACCTCAACCGCGGAGCGATTTCAGCTGCGCGATGGGTACCATTCGCTTGATCCGAGAGCAAGTGGTTTATGCCAGCGGTCCTCGACGTCGGGCTCCCGATCGGGTGCGTGGTTCCGTCATAGTTTCGGCGTGGTACGAATCGACGCATGGCATGGCAGCTAAAGGTCGGCGCGGTCCAGATGCGCTCGATCGGAGATCTGGCAGCGAACCTCGAGACCTGCCGAGCCCTGGTCGGCCAAGCTGCCGCCGCCGGTGCCCGGCTGGTCGTACTTCCTGAATGTTTCTCGTTTCTTGGCCGCGGTGAAGGCGACAAGATGCAGGCGGCCGAGGTGCTCGATGGCCACGGCCGGGTGCTGACCGCGTTGGCCGAGCTGTGCAGGAAACACGGCGTCTGGATCATCGGCGGCGGGACGCCCGAGACGGTCCCCGGCGATCCGAAGCGTGCCTACAACACCGCGGTGGTTGTCGATCCCGTGGGTGCGCTCGTCCGGACGTATCGCAAGGTTCATCTGTTCGACGTCGACATCCCGGGCGGCGCGACGCTCCGCGAGAGCGACGGCACCGTCGCGGGTACGGGCCTCGAGGTCGTCGATATCGACGGCGTCACGGTCGGACTCTCGATCTGTTACGACCTCCGCTTCCCCGAGCTCTATCGCAAGCTGGTCGATCAGGGCGCCCAGGTCGTGGTGATTCCAGCGGCCTTCACCGCACACACCGGCAACGCGCACTGGCACGTACTGATGAGGGCGCGCGCGATCGAGAACCAGGTCTGGATCGTCGCGCCCGCGCAGTGGGGCAAGCACAACGAGAAGCGCGAGAGCTACGGCCACTCGTTGATCGTCGATCCGTGGGGCACGGTCGTCGCTGAACGCGCCGAAGGTGATGGGGTGCTCGTGCACACCCTCGATGGTGACGCGGTCGCGAAGCGGCGAACGCAGATGCCGGTTCGTCGCCACGCCGTGCTGTGGAAGGGCTAGGGCTCGGCTCGGCGTATTCCTGATGAATCCGAGCAGCACGGTCGAGCGGAGTCCGATGCCGATGACCTCGATCGGATCCGGCCGCGCGCGTTGCCGGTTTCACCAACGCGACCCTTGAACCAAGATCCATTCGGACCTGAGCCTTCACGCTACTATCGTGGGATGCGCAGCCTTTTTCTCGCGATGATCTTCGTTGCCGCTTGCGGCAAGACCGACACCTCCGGCGCGCACTGCGTCCTCGGCAATGCGTGCGAGGACTACGGGCCCGCGGCGACCGATCTGCCGGCGCACGAAAAAGAGTGCAAGGCGCTCACCGGCACGTACGCGGTCGGCCGCTGCCCGATGGGCAACCTCGTCGGTGAATGCGTGACCGACAAGAACCTCCACCGCTCCTATTACTCGGGGGGCGCGAACGCGTTCACGAAAGAGAACGGCGCTGCGAGCTGCGAGCACGAGTTCCACGGCGTGTGGACCTCGCACTGAGCCGCTAACGCAGTACCCGTTTGAATCGATCCGATTCAGGCGCCGAGCTTGCGAGGCGACCTAGACGAAATAGACCGACGAAATAGACCAGGGCGTGCACCTCGCTGACGGATCCCGCTGCGGTTCAGCCGACGTGGGACCCGCGTTAGCGCGGACCGGAAGCTGGTGGCGGTAACGCGGTCGGCGCGACCATACGACGTTGCATCTGGACGGGCGCGCCCGAACCGACAGCGCCCGAACCGACAGCGCCAGCGCCCGAACCGACAGCGCCCGAACCGTTAACGCCGTTCGAACCCGAAGCTTGTTGCGCGGCGAGGTTCTTGAGCTTCGCGCGTTCGATCGCGAGGCGGACCTCATCGTCCGACATGCCTGGCGTGAGGTGCTCGTATGGATCGGGCTTGACGGCGCCACTGCCCTTCGCGCTGCCCGAGCCACTGCCGAAGCCCATCACGAACGTCGACACCGACTTCGAGCACGGCTTGATCAGCACGATCAACGCGACCAGGAGACCCGCGGTCGTCAGGATGCGAAACACTTCCGTGGTCGAGAGCCGGAGGCCCCGGCCGTACGGAAGCTTCGGAACCGCCTCCTCGGTTGGAACTGGCGGAACCGCCGGACCGGCCGGAACCGCCGGAACCGCCGGAATCGCCGGAGTCGGTGCGGGCGGCGGGTCCCGGAGGTCCGTCGGGTCCGCCGGGTCCTTCGGATCAGCTTCGGCCACGGCGGAGTCTTAATACGACTACGGCAGGATCGCCAGGTCCGAGACCTCGAGCTCGGCGTTACGCCGGCCCTGCCAGGTCGAGACCTTCGGGACAAATGCAAGGTCGATCCGTTGGCCGAGCTCGACGGGACGGTCGCCGAGGTTGAAGCCGATCGCATCGCGGGTAGTCCGCTCGTGATCTTCGAGCGTGAGCTTCAGGTGCTTGTCGCCACCGACGCGCCGGATCGAGGTGACCCGGACATCGCGGGTGACGAGCACCGGCGACGGATTGTTCTGACCGAACGGACCCAGGCCGGTGAGCTCTTCGGCGAGGCGCTCGTCGATCTCGGTGAGCCGAACCTCGGCATCGACATCGACGTGCGTCGAGATCGGTCCGGAGCCCTCGGCGAGCTTGCCGCACGCGATGTTCAAGGCCTCCGAGAGCGCATCGATCGAGCGCGCATCGACCGTGAATCCCGCAGCCATCGCGTGCCCACCGAACCGCTTGAGGCCCGAATCGCCGCCTTTGTTCGCGGCGTGAAGGGCGTCGTACAGGTTGACGCCGACGCGCGTGCGCGCCGAACCCCGGCCGATGCCCGCGACCGGATCGAGGCCGATCACGAACGCAGGACGCTGGTACTTGTCGACGAGCTTCGCGGCGACGATACCGACCACGCCGCTCGGCCAGTTCTCGCCCGCGATCACGATCGCGTGACCGATCTCTTTGTGCTCGAGCCGCGCCATCACCTCTTCGACGACTCGATCCTGGATCGAGCGGCGCTCGGTGTTCGCTTCCTCGAGCGCCGCCGCCCGCGCGACCGCGGTCGCGTGATCCGCGAGCAACAACGCCAGCGAGGGTTCCGCGGCCCCGAGCCGGCCGGGCGCGTTGAGCCGCGGCGCGAGCTTCCACGCGATCGTCCGAGCATCGACATCGCGATCCGGATCGACACCCGCCGACGCGAGGAGCGCGGCGATGCCGGGACGCACGCGGCTCTGCAGCCGCTTCATGCCGAGGGAGGTGAGGATCCGATTCTCCGCGTTGAGCGGGACCATGTCCGCGACCGTGCCGAGCGCGACGAGATCGAGCAGATCACGAACATCGGGCTCGGGCCGCTGGCGATACCAGCCGCGATCGCGCAGCTCGGTGCGCACCGACGCGGCGACGTAGAACGCCAGCCCGACCGACGCCATGCCCCGGAACGGGAACGTGGAATCGGTGCGGAACGGGTTCACCAGCGAGTGCGACGGATGAACGGTACCAGCCGCCGGCACCGTGTGATGATCGACGACGATCACCTCGACGCCGAGCGCCGCGCCAGCGTAGATCGCATCGAGATCGCTGGTGCCACAATCTCCGGTGATCACGAGCTTGCATTCGCGTGCCGCGAAGTCGGCGGCCGCCTCCGCGGTGAACCCGTAGCCCGCCTCGCGCCGCGCCACCGCACACTCGACGTGTGCGCCCGAGGCCCGCAAGAACGAGGTGATCAACGCGGCGGTGGTGACACCATCGACGTCGTAGTCGCCGAACACGCCGATCCGCTCGCCACGCTGGACGGCATCCGCGATCCGACCGACGGCGCCTGCCATCCCGGCGAGCCCGAGCGGCGGCCGCAGGGCCGCGAGGCGCGGATCGATGAAGCCCTGCGCTTCGGACGGCTCGGTGACACCGCGCGCGACGAGGCAACGCGCGGTCGCCGGACGAACTCGAAGGCTCGACGAGATCCGGCTGACGAGCCGGTCATCGAGAGTGCGCAAACGAACATCCACGCGCGCACCCTAGTGCGCCGCTCTGACACCGAACCTCGTAAGATCCCGGGAGAACTGGCGATCCCGGGATCTCGAAACGCAGTAACGTCGGCCATGATCCGCGCTCGCACCGCCCTGTTCTTCGCATGTTTGTCGTCGGTGATCGCGTGCGATCGCGGCGTGAAGATGGAACACCACGAGCTACCGGGGTTCGCGATCGATCTTCCGAGCGGGACCGAAATCCCGGGCTACACCAACCTCGAGTACGCGAACGGCTCGATCGGGATCCAAGACGCCGAGCACGGCCGCATCGTGATGATGCAATGGAGCGTCGGGACCAAGCTCGGCGGAACGGAGCTCGACGCGATGCTCAGCGGCTTCCGGGCGATCGTGAAGACGTCTGGATCGGCGGCGCGCATCGTCGATCCTTGGGGCCCGGGCCCCGGCAGCGGCATCGAGACGATGAAGATCGACGCCGAACCCTTTCCGTTCTATCTGAACCAGGTCGAGTGCGCCGGACGCGACGTCGTGATCGTCAGCGGCGCGGCGCACGACGCGGACACGTTGCGTCACGCGATCGTCACGAGCCTGCGGTGCAAACCCGATCCGGTCGCCGAGAAGAAGCTCGGCGAGGTCGCTGTCGAGATCCAGATCGAGCTGCCCGGATGGCACGTGCTGAGTAAGGACGAAGGCCAGCTGATGCTCCAGAACGACACGGGCTCGATCGCGATGATCGAGCCGATGGGCGTGATGGATCACAAGGACTTCATGACCGCGGTCGGACCGATGCTGCAGCAGGCGTTCAAGGGCACCGTCATCGTCGGCGCGGTCGAGGGTGACCTCGTGCCGCTCAGCGGGACGCTCGAAGGCACGACGGTGATCGGCGTCTCGCGAATGATCAAGTGCGGCAAGAAGTCGACGCTGGTGATCCAGCTCTCGCCCTCGCGCACGCTCGCAGACCAACTCCGGCCCGTCATCGAAGCGGCGAAGTGCCTGGCGCCGGGCCAGGCGCCTCCGACCTGGCCAGCCCAGCCGACCGAGCCGGCCGCGCCAGCAACCGAGTAGCTACGCTTCGGTCGCGGACTCGTCGACGACCTGGACGGGCGCCGGCAGGTTTCGCTTCTTCGGCGGACCCGAGTAGTACTTCTTCGAGATGTACATGAAGATCGGCGCGGCGAGGAAGATCGACGAGTAGGTCCCGACGATCACGCCGACGTTCATCGCGAACGCGAAGTTCTTCACCTCGCCTGTCCCGAAGATGTTCATGATCAGCGTGGTCGCGAACACCGTCGACGACGTGAGGATCGTCCGCACGAGCATCTCGTTGATCGAGATGTCGATGATGCGCTCGATCTTCTTGTCCTTGAGCTTCGCCTGGTTCTCGCGGATGCGGTCGAACACGATCACGGTGTCGTTGACCGAGTAACCCATGACCGTGAGGAGGCCTGCCACCGAGACGAGCGAGACCTCGGTCCAGGTGACGGCGAACACGCCGATCACCATGATCGCATCGTGGATCGTCGCGAACGCCGCACCCGGCGCGTACCGGATGTCGAACCGGAACGCGAGGTACAGCATGATCAAGAAGATCGCGTAGATGATCGCCTTCGCCGCGTCGTCGCGGAGCTTGTCGCCGGCCTTCGCGCCGACGCCGTAGCTCTGCTGGACCGAGGCTTCGATGTTCGGTACCGAGGCTTCGAGCATCTTCTCGAACTGACGATCGAGGCCCCACATCGCGAAGGTCTCGTTGAACTCCTGCGTCCCTTCGTCGGGGCGCGTGTTCTGCTGCTCTTCGGACGCGAGCCACGGCTTCATCTCGAAGCCCGAGGCCGCGAACACCGGTGCAGCCTCTTCAGCTCGGATCGCCTTCTTGGCGCGGACATGCAGCGTGTCGCCGGTCCACGAGGCCTTCGTGATCTCGCGATCCTTGAACTTCTCGAGGAACGCGTCGTGCGCCTTCGTCTCCTGGGCCGGCAAGAGCGCCGAGAACCGAGGCGAACGAATCATCATGCCTTCGATGTGCTTGCCGGCATCGTCGTCCCACGAGATGTCGGAGACCTCACCTTCTTCGCCGGCCTTCTTGAGCGACTCGCGGACCATCGCCGGATCGACCTTCGTATACGCGTGCGAGGCCTTGTCCTTGAACGCGAAGATGATCTCGGTGCCGCCTTTGAAATCGATCGTCCAGTTCATGTACTCGCCGCGCACCGACTTGTTGATGAACAACGAGCCGATGGCTGCGGCCATCAAGAGGACGGAGATGATCAACCAGGCCCTGAACTTCGCGACGAACGCGAAGTTGTTGCCGGGCGGCAGCAGGTATCGAAACTTGTGCTTGTGAGTGGCCGCTACGGGCTCTTTTTCGCTCATGGTCGGCGCCTCAGATCGAAATCGTCACGAGGTGACCCTTCTTCCTGGCAACGTTCCAGTCGAAGAGAATCCGGGTGACCCAGATGTTGGTGGTGAGGGTGGTGAACACGCCGACGAGGAGCATGACGGCGAAGCCCTTGATCGGGCCCGAGCCGTATTGCAGGAGCACCCAGCCCGCGGCTGCGGTGGTGAGCTGGCCGTCGAGGATCGCGGTGAACGCGCGTGAGAAGCCGAGATCGATGGCGCCACGCACGGACTTCCCGAGGTTGAGCTCGTCTCGTATGCGCTCGTAGATCAGGATGTTGCCGTCGACCTCCATGCCGATCGACAGCACGATGGCCGCGATCCCCGGCAGGGTCAGCGTCGCGCCGAAGATCGCCATGACGGCGAGCGTGAGCACGATGTGGAACACGACCGCGAACACCGCGATCCAACCCGACCAGCGATAGACGCCGACCATGATGAGGATGACGAGGACGATGCCGATCGCGAACGAGAACTTGGTCTTGTCGATCG
The DNA here is from genome assembly GCA_025357755.1 of Kofleriaceae bacterium. Lineage (GTDB taxonomy): Bacteria > Myxococcota_A > Polyangia > Haliangiales > Haliangiaceae > JABFXX01. The sequence goes on from JANXOP010000447.1 coordinate 20,098, forward strand.
CATCGCGACCGAGCGTCGGGCCGACGTCGGAGTGGGTTGCCTCGACGAGGGGCGCCGGCAGCGAGCCGGTCTTCAACACGGCGACGAGGTCGTCGCGCTCTTTCTCCATCGTGCGGGCATCGCTGCCACCCATCGTGATCTGCGCGCGGCCACCACGGATCGCGCCGTTGATGGTCGGGGCTGATTTGACCTTGTCGTCGAGGATCGTCGCGAACTTCATGCCGACGATCTGCGAGGTTACGTCGCCGAAAATCCGGCCACCGAAGCGGTTGAACTCGAGCGAAACTACCGGACGGTTCGTGGTCTGGTCGTAGGTGCCGCTCGCGTTCTCGATCCCGGAGCCGGTGAGGCGGACCGCCTTCTCTAGGTAGTACGTGCGCCACGAGGTCCGCGTGTCGGTGTCGTCCGGCTGCTTGTCGATCTCGCCAAACGCGAGCTGGTGATCGCCATCGAGCTTGAAGCTCGGATCGGTCGCGACCAGGCCGCCGTAGTTCGGATCCCAAAACTCCGTCGACGCTGGCTTCGTGGTGTCACGACCCGGCTCGCCGAAGATGTAGCGGGTGATGATCTCGCGACCGCTGACGCGAACGGTGACTCGGTCGCCGTGGATCTTGGTGTCGCTGGTGAGCTTGGAGTTCCGCTTGGCCCACGCGAGCGGCACGTCGACATCGCGATCAGGCGCCTTGAGAAACTTGTCGTAGTGGGGACCGCCGCCTTCTTCAGGCTTCCACGAATCTTGAAGCGCGCGGATCTGGAGCCGGATCGCTTCGGGATCGGTCGGATCGTCGGTCTTCGGCTGAGAGCCGACCTTACGATAGAGGTTCAGCATGTACGCCGAGCCGGTGTGCGTGCCGTCCTTGGTGCAGCCCGTCGGCGGCGGGTTGAAGCAATCGTCGACGACCTTCATCTCGAGCTTCGCGGTCCGCGCGATCAGCTCCTGGGTCTCGATGATCGCCTGCGACTTCGGATCGCCGGGGAGCTCGACGATGATGTCATCACCCTTCTCGACCACGCTCGGCTCCGCGACGCCCTTCTCGTTGATGCGATCGCGGATCGTGGCGACCGCATTCGTGAGCGCGCTCTTCTTGATGCCGTCGGCGTAGGCCTGCGAGACAAAGAAGCACAGCGAATTCTTGCCTTCGTCGGCAGAGCACTCACGCCAGTCGATGACCTTCGCGTAGTCGCTGCTGATCTTGCCCTTGAGCTCCGCCATCTTGGTCGGGTCGTCGAGCTTGACGGTGACCGCACCGGTCGGAATGCCGGCGCTCGCGTTGGGGAGCGCGACCGAGCCCTTGATCTTGTCATCGACCATGCGCGCATCGAGATCACGCTTGATCTCGGACGCCTTGTCCTCGACGGCGCGATCGAGCGCGATGTTGTAGACGATGTGCTTACCGCCCTGGAGGTCGAGCCCCAGGCTGATCTGGTTGCCGAACAACTTGTTCAGCGGCCAGACCGTCGGCAGCTTGTCTCGCGACACGAAGCTCGGAGCGAGCGTCGCTACGCAAAACAACAATATGGCGAACAGCGCGAGCGTGCGCCACTTCAGACTGCGATCCATGAGTCCACCCTGTAGCTACGAAGAAAGAAGAATCAAGCCGCGCTCTTGCCGCTTTGGGCAGCGCCTTCGGGGACTTTGCCTTCCCACTTGCCTTCGACGTAGGCACGGGGAACGCGGACGCGGACCTTTTCCTGGAGCTCGAGGACGAGCACGCCGTCATCCGACACGCCGGTGATCTTGCCGATCATGCCGCCGCGCGTGATCACTTCATCACCCTTGCCGAGCTTCGCGAGCATCGCTTGGGTTTCTTTCTGCTTCTTCACCTGCGGCCGGATCAGGATGAAATAGAAGATGCCGAACATCACGAGCATCATCACAATTGGAGACATGGCGTTCATGGTCGGTTACCTCGGAAAACCGAGGGTTTGTACCCCCGGCCCCCCCGTAGGTCAAGGCGAACTCAGGCCCGCTCGCCCTCGGCCAGGATCCGGTCGCGCATTGCGCGGACGTGGCGGGCGTAGAACGTGAGGTTGTGCAGGGTTGCGAGCCTGGCGTAGAGGATCTCTTTGGCCTGATAGAGGTGTCGCAGGTAGGCCCGGGAGTGGGTCCGGCACGTGTGGCACGGGCACTCGGGGTCGATGGGGCCGGTGTCCATCCGGTTCGCGGCGTTCGGAATGTTCACCCGTTTGCCGGACTGGGTGAACAAGTAGCCGTTGCGCGCGTTGCGGGTCGGCATCACGCAATCGAACATGTCGATGCCAGCCGCGACCGCCTTAGTGAGGTCGTTAGGGGTGCCCACGCCCATCAAGTACCGGGGCCGCTCGGCCGGCATGAGGTGAGCGATCTCGTCGAGGATCCGGTAGGTCTCCGCGATGCCCTCGCCGACTGCGAGGCCTCCGAGTGCATGGCCATCGAAATCGAGGGCCGTGATCTCGGCCAGGTGGCGCTTGCGGCGCTCGGTATCGATGCCGCCCTGGATGATGCCGAACACGGCCTGGCCCGGCGCGTGCGGCGCGAGCCGGCTGCGCTCGGCCCATTGCGTGGTCCGGCGCAGCGCGACCTCGTGGACCTCCGCAGTGGCGTCACCGGGTGGGCACTGGTCGAAGCACATCGCGATATCCGAGCCGAGGATGCGCTGGATGTTCATCGAGACCTCAGGCGTGAGCCGGTGCTTGCTGCCATCGATGTGCGAGCGAAACGTGACGCCGTCGTCGTCGATCTCGTTGAGCTTCGCGAGCGAGAACACCTGGAAGCCACCGGAGTCGGTGAGGATCGGGCGGTCCCACGCGGCGAGCGCGTGGAGGCCGCCGACGTGCTCCATCACCTCGAGGCCGGGGCGCAGATACAGGTGGTAGGTATTGCCGAGGATGATCTTCGCGTCGATCGGCGGCGCGCGCAGCTCGTCCGCGGTCATCGCCTTGACGCTGCCAGCGGTACCGACCGGCATGAAGACCGGGGTCTCGATATCGCCTCGCGGCGTGTGGAGGATGCCGGCGCGCGCGTGACCGAGGGTGGCGAGCAGCTCGAACGACCAGCCCGGCGTCGGCAGCTTATGGAGCACGATGGACCAGGCTCGCGTCGCCGTAGCTGTAGAACCGATAACGCTGCGCGACGGCGTGGTTGTACGCCGCGAGCACCTTTTCGGTCCCCGCGAACGCACACACGAGCATCAGCAGCGTCGACTCGGGCAGATGAAAGTTCGTGATCAGGTGCGAGACGAGGAACTCGTGGTTGCTGCCCGGATAGATGAAGAGATCGGTGGCGCCACTGCCCGCGAGGCCGTGGGAGGCCTCGAGGGCGCGCAGCGCGGTCGTGCCGAGCGCGACGATCGGGCGACCGGTCGCGATCAGCCGCGCGGTCGCGTCCGGAATCACGTACCGCTCGCGGTGCATCTGGTGTGCGCGCACGTCATCGACGCGGATCGGCTCGAAGGTGCCGTAGCCGACGTGCAGCGTCACCGTCGCGATCGCGATGCCCTTCGCGCCGAGAGCGTCGACGATCGCGGGCGTCATGTGAAAGCCGGCGGTCGGCGCGGCGACGGCGCCGGGCTCCTTCGCGAACATCGTCTGATAGCGATCGCGATCGCTCGGCTGATCGGCATCGCGATGGATGTAGTGAGGCAGCGGCACGTGGCCGATCCGATCGAGCAGCGCGTACGGCTCGCCCGGGAGCGCGACCGCGATCGAGCCATCGGGCGCGCGCTCGGCGAGGACCTCGATGAACGTCTCGGCGTCGACGTGGATGCGCTGGCCTGGCCGCAACGGTCGGCGCGCGCGCGCGAGCGCACGCCAGGCCGATGTGCCGGTCGCCTCGGCGAGCACGGGATCGGGTTCGAGCAGGAGCAGCTCGACATTGCCGCCAGTGTCCTTCTTGCCGACCACGCGCGCGGGGATGACGCGGGTGTCGTTCGCGACGAGGATCGCGTCCGCGGGTAGCAGTTCGACGATGTCGGTAAATCGCAGATCGGTGAGGTCGCGATCGACGTGCAACAGGCGCGACTGATCGCGAACCGCGGCGGGCTCTTGCGCGATCAGCTCCGGTGGAAGCTCGAACGTGTAATCAGTCGGGCGAAACAACGCGGGCAAACTAGCACGCCGCAATCGCGTGCACGACGCGGTGTCTGCCGTCCGTGCGCTGTATTGTTCTCCGCATGCGAGCGGTTCCCTGGATCGGCGTCATTTTGCTCACCGCCAGCGCGAGTGCGGCACCGCTCGCGCACCTCGAGCAAGATGTCGATGGCGACGGCAAGGTCGACAAGGTCTCGGTCGAGCCGAGCGGCGACCTGGTGATCGAGGGCGCGGTGCGCAGCGTGCTCGCATTGCGCCCGCAGCCGGTCACCGCGGAGCTCGTCGCGGCGACCGTACGCGGGACGCCGATGCTCGCGGCGCACTACACCGCCGCAGGCTACGACGAGACCTCGGTCTACGAAGTTCGCAGCGGCGTCTGGATCCAGGTCCTGCGTGAATCGACCGGCCCGGTCCCGCCGGATGGCGACTACAGCGTCGCGATCGCGCCCGCGCCGAACGGGATCTATCGCTACCAGCAACGCGCCGGGTTCCATCGGTGCGACGGCAAGCCGGCATATCTGTTCGCCGAGGGCTGGACCGGCAAGAAGTTCCAGCGGCTCTCCAAGCTCCCGATCGATGTCGCGGACACCGCTCCCGTCCTCGTGGCAAAGCCGGATGGCCAAGCCGCGGTCGCCCCCCTGCTCTATCAAGCGCGCGAAGCCTCTTACGAGATCGGTGCGGAGAATGCGAGCGCCCTCCCCCTTCCGACCGAGCTCGAGGACGGCAACCCCGCGACCGCGTGGCGCGAGGAGCTCACGACGATCGGCGAAGGCCAGTTCTTCACATTCGAGCCGCGCTCGACGAACGCGAAGGCGCACGAGTTGCGGTTCGTCGCAGCGGCGAAAAAAGGCACCGAGCACACCGAGCGCCCCAGGCGCGTCGCGGTGGTCGGAGCGAAGGCAGCGTTTCACGTCGAGCTCGCCGACATCGATGGCGCACAGACCGTCGAGCTCCCGCAACCGATCGAGGGTTGCGTGAGCGTGGTGATCGAGAGCGCGTATGGCGACGAGCACGGCGCGCTCGCGATCGGCGAGCTCGCGGTCTATGGCGACGGCGAACGCGGTGGCGGTGGAGAAGCGGCGCTCGCCAAGGTGATCGCCGACGGCGGTGACATCAAGACCGCGATCCAGGCGCTCGACCGGCGCGGCGCCTCGGCGGCAGCGGCGCTCGATGCCGAGCTCCAGAAGGCGACCTCGGCGGGCGCGCGTACGCGGCTGATCCACGCGCTCGGGGGGATCCACGATCCGAGCGTCGGCCCGGTACTCGAGCGCGCCCTCGCGCAGAATCGCGTCGAGGATCCGGAAGTCGACACCACACTCGGGGCGATGGGCGAACAAGGCTTCGCGCGAGAGCTCCACGATCTCATCGCGAAGAAAGAAATCTCGGTCGCCCATCGCGCAGCCGGTGCGCGCGCGTTGGGTCGGGCGCTCGCGCAAAATGCGACGGCGGATCCGGCGCTCTTGATCGATCTCGCGGGCGAAGGATCCGCCGACCAGCGCAAGGCCGTCATCGAAGCACTCGCCCGTGCACCCTCCGCGGCCCTGCTCCCTGCGGCGTCCGCCGCCACGACGCCGGAAGCCGCGGGAGACCTCTATCGTGCCGCGACGCGACGCGTTCGCACCGTGCCTGGCGAGGCAACAGCCGTCGTTGCCACCTATCTCGCGACGCTCGTCACCGCGACCGACTACGAGCGTCGCTACCGCTTGATCGACGGGCTCGCCGCACTCGGTGACAAGACCGCGCTCGATCGAGTTAGCGCGCTGCTCCACTCGCTACCCCCCGGCGGCGCACGCTTCGCGCTCGATCAGGTCGGCGCGAACGCGATCGCGAAGGCGCCGCGTGCCGAGGCGCTCGAGCTGCTCTTGTTCTTCGTGCAGGAAGCCGATCCGGGCGTGCGCTACGCCGCGCTCACCGCCCTCGGCGCGACCGAAAGTGGACCGCCCGGCCCGTGGCACGCCGCGGTTCATGCCGATGGGATCGATCGGGTGCTCCAGACGGCGCTCGTGAGCGACACCTGGCCCGAGGTCCGTGCGCGCGCCGCTCAGATGCTCGGTGCGCGTTGCTCGCGCCCCGGCCCCGCCACGTCCCTAAGCGATTCCGTGCATCGCGATCCCGAGCTCGCCGTGCGTTTCGACGCTCTCTCGGCGCTCGCCGAATGCAAAGCGGCGGGAGCTGGCGATCTACTCGCGAAGACCTGGGATAATCCCAAGCAGCCGATCGAGCTGCGCCAGCACGCGATCGATCTCGCAGCGGAGCTTCGCGACGCGGCCCTCGCGACCAAGCTCGTCGCGAAGTTCCAGCAGTGGCAAGGTGCCTCGCTCGAATCGACCGATGCACTCGCGCTCACCCAGAACGCGGCGTACGCGATCGGACGATCGAGCCCACCGGGCGCTGGTGACGCGCTGCTGGGCGCCCTTGACGATGGGGCATTTCCCGAGATCGTCGCCGCGGCGGCGACCGGCCTCGGGTTGATGGGGCCCGCTTGTCCCGCCGCGGCGAAGGCAAAGCTGCGCAACCTCGCGCGTTCCGAGGAACAGCAGGTCTCGATCGCCGCCGCGCACGCCGCGGCGATCTGCGGCAAGTAAGGACGATCCGATCGCGCAGCGTGCTCCCCGCGCACGCACATGAAGGGCTCATGAGAGTGGTGTGGTCCGTGCAACTCGCTGCGGCATGCTTACTTCGCCTCGCCTCTTCCTCTCGTCCCTTATCTTTGCCGGCATCGCGGTCAGCGGTGCGTGCGGCACCAGTGCGACCGACATCGGTGATGTCGAAGCGGGCACGCACAGCTATCACGTCGCACGCGAAGGAGCCGAGCCGGCGGCCGGCGTGTCGACGCAGCTCGTCTTCAAGCCGAACGATGGCGTGAAGGCCGACTCGATCTATGGGTGGGTCGGCCTCGCCGACGTCGCGATGTCGGGCAAGGTCCTGGCGGTCTACGATCCGAACGATGGCGACTTCGATGACGACGTCACCTGTCCGTCGCCGCTGCCGGCGGGCGCACTGATCTATTTCGACGTGACGCTCGCGGGTGTAACGAACACCGCATCGATCGCCATCAAGTAGCCTGAGAGCCCGTCTCTTCCGTACAGGCGAGCGTCTCGCGACTACGAGAGCGCGGCGAGCGCGTCTTTGAGCTTCTGATTCTGGGGCTCGATCTCGAGCCCACGCTGGAACATCGACTTGGCCTTCGGTGCCTGGCCGAGCTCGATGTGAATCCGGCCGAGTGACCAGTAGACCTCGCCCTTCGTCACACCTGCATCGACATCGATGTTCTGCAGCACGAGCGATTGGTAGATCTTGCGCGCCTTCTCCCAGTCCTTGGCCTCGAAGTAGAGCCGACCGAGGCCCGTCATGGTCGAGACATCGGTCGGGTTCACGCGGAGCGCTTCTTCGTAGGCCACCGTCGCACCGGGGCGATCGTTGCGGGCTTCGAGGATGCTGCCCTGGCGCTGCCGGAACTTCGCGACATCCTTCATGCGACGCGCGGTCTTCGCTTCCGTCGCGAGCCGATCGTAGATCGGCGCAGCTTCGTCGAGCCGGCCCGCGGTGAAGTACATGTCGGCGAGCGGTCCCAGGACGCGGATGTCGTCGGGCGCAACATTCGCGGCACGCGCGAGAGCGGCGAGCGCTGCGTCTGTGTGGCCCGCCTTGCGCTCGAGGTCCGCGATCTCGACGAGGAGCTCGACGCTCGCCGCGCCCGGTGTCGCCTCGAGGCGACGCTGCAACATCTCGGCGAGCAGGCTGCTGTCACGGCGTTCGCGCGCGAGCCTCTCGAGCGCATCGATGGAAGGCGCGTGCGTCGGATCGTGGCGCAGCGCTTGTTGGAAGTGCTGGATCGCCGTGTCCTCGTCGGAGTCGCCGACGCGCGCGACCTCGCCGAGCCGGAAGAACAGGTCCGCGGCATCGCGACCCTTCGGATCGAGCGCCAGCGCTTGCTCGAGCGTCGCCTTGCACTTCGTCCAATCGCCGGAGCGCTCGTAGATCTTCGAGAGTCGCGTGAGTGCGGCGACCGAACCCGGCTCGCGCGCGAGGATCTTCTCGAGGATCTCGCCGGCCGCATCGGGAGAATCGAGCTTGCTCTCCCAGACATCGGCGGCGCGAGCGAGGGCTTGGATCTCGGCGCGGGTATCGCCGAGGCTGCCGTAGAGCTCGCCGCGACGCTCGAGCAACTCGACGAGATCGTGATGGCGGCCGGCGGTATCGAGCAAGCGCTCGAGCTCGTCGTACGCGCGCTGGCTGGTGTTATCGATCTCGAGCGCGGAGTACCAGGCCGTGATCGCGTCGTCGACCGACTGGCGCCGGCCCTCGGCAAGCTGCGCCATCTCGGCGTAGATCGCGATCTTGTCGCCATTCGACTTCGCGAGATCGAGGCGGCGCGTCTGGATGTCGCCGACCGCGATCCAGTCATTGTTCTTCGCGAGGGCTTGCTCGAGCTGGCCCAAGCTGGTGACGTCCTCGGGATCGAGGTCGACCACGGCCTGCCATGCCGAGATCGCGCGCGGCGTCTCCGCTTCGAGACGCGCGATCTCGACCAGTAGGTTCTTCTCGTCGGTCGACTCCGGTGCGAGGCGCGAGGCGCGGGTCAGCGTGTCGACGAGCGCGGACCGGTCGTCCGGCGTGTGACCGTTGCGATAGATCCGCGCGAGCTGATCGAGCGCATCGCGATCGTTGTCGTCGTCGCCGATGATCTCTTTCCAGGCGTGGATCGCAGCGCCGCGATCACCCGCACGTTCGGAGATCTGCGCGACCTCGGCGTACGCGGCGCGGCGCTCGCTCGGCTCGGGCGCGACCTTGCCGCGCTGGCGCAGCGCCTCGCCGAGCGCGACGGTGTCGCCGCGCAAGCGCAGGATCTCGATCAAGGGATCGAGCGCGGCGAGCTCTCCGGGCTCGAGCGCGAGTGCCGCGCGATACGTGCCGATCGCTTCTTCGGCCTGGCCCAGCTTGTCGCGCTGGACTCGACCGAGGAACACCAGCAAGGCGACCTGCACGTCGGGCGACCGGTGCGGTGCATCCGACGCCGTGACGATCGAGCCGAGCTTATGCGCGGTCTCGGTCCATTGACCGAGGCGCTCCGCGAGCCGCTCGACCTCGCTCAGTGCTTGGTCGGACGCCGGATCGACTTCGAGCCAGCGCAGCGCTGCATCGAGCGCGCGCGCGAGGTTGTTCAGGCGGTGCTCGAAGAGCTCGACCAGCCGCTGGAGGATCGCCGCGCGATCGAGCTGGTCGCTCGTGGTCGCGAGCTTGGCCTCGAGGACATTCGAGAGCCGCTGCGCATCACCATCTTGCTCGAACAGCGGCTCGAGGATCTCGACGATGTCGCGGCGCAGATCGCCCGCGGTCTCCAGCATCCGCTCGAGTGCGGCGCGCGCCTGCGGGTGCTCCGGCACGAGCCCGAGCACGTCGCGATACGCCGCGACCGCCTCGCGCGGAGACGCGAGCGTGGTCTCCTGCAGATCGCCCATGCGGAACAGATACTCGGCGGTCTGTGGCTCGCTCTCGGCCGCGTCGGCCTGGCGACGCAGCACCGACGCGAGCTCGGCTGACTTGTTGCTGCGATAGAGCACGCGTTCGAGCGCGGAGAGCGCCGCGCGCGGCTCCGGGCCCTTCGTGCCGCGATCGAACGCGCGCGCCGCGCGATCGAGATCGTTCAAGCGATCTTCAGCGATCGAGCCGAGCCGCATCGCGTACGCCTGATCGACATCGGGCGGCAGCGGCTTGTCTTGATCGTCGAGTCGCTCGTCGAGCAGCTTCGCGAAATCGCGCCACAGATTCTGAGTCTCGGCGAGCCGCATCAGAGGCTGCAGGCGGTCCGCATCCTCCGGATCGTCGGCGAGCGCCCGGCCCCACACCACGAAGGCCTGGGCGGGTTGGTTCGCGAGCGTCTCGCGGGTCTCGGCGAGCGCCTGCCAATCAGCGCGGCGCGCATCGGGATCGCGACCGGTGACCGCGAGGCGACGCTCGTAGACGCGGACCAGGCCCGAGGCTTCGTTCGCCGCGCGGTAGACGCGCTCGAGGATCGGGGTGGCCGCTTCGACGTGATCGTCCTGTTGCATCAGCGCTTCGAGCGCTGCGCGGGCACCTTCATGGGCCGGCAACACCTGGAGCACGGCGCCGAACCGTGGAATCGCTGCATCGGGATCGGTGAGCTCGATCTCGACCAGCTTCGCCGCGCGGAATGCGAGGTCCGCGCGGTCCTTCGTGTTCGCAGCGAGCAGCGCGCGCTTGTCGACGATATCGAGCAGCTCGGGCCACAGCTTCTGCTTCGCGTAGATCCGATCGAGATCGCCGAGCGCACCCTGATCGCCAGCATCGTCGTCGAGGATCGCGGTCAGATGTCCGATCGCTTGATAGACGTCGTCGAGCTGGCCTTCGTAGACCGCCGCCGCGGAGTGGCGCAGCGCCAGGCGCGCAGCCTGATCGGTGGACAGCTCGATCTTGCGTTCGATCGTCTGCGCGAGCTCGCGCGCGGCCTCCTTGTCGCTCGGATCGCCCGCGCGATACAGCCGCTCGAGCGCATCGAGCGCCGCGCCATCCGAATCGTCGACGCCGAGCACGTTCTTGTAGGCGATGATTGCCTTCGGCTTGTCGGCCAGCACCTCTTCGTAGAGCGCCGCGACGCGGTGGAGCAGCACGAGCCGCACGCCGGCATCTTCAGTGAGCTCGGCACGGCGTTCGACCACCGTCACGAGCTCGAGGACGCGACCTTCGAGCGCGAGCAAGCGATCGAGCGACGACAGCGCGATGAGGTCATCGGGGCGAGCTTGATCGACCTTGTGCCACGCATCGATCGCGCGCTTGCGATCGCGGCGCTGGCCTTCATGGATCTCGGCCGCGCGGGTCCACAGGCCCGCCGCGAGCTCACCATTCGGCGCCGACGCCGCACCATCCTCGACCGTACGCGCAGCCTCGTCCCAGGCGTTGAGCTTGCCGGCGAGCGAGAGCAACTTCGTGAGCGCGGCATCGTCCGAGACATCGATCCGCCACGCGCGTGCGAGTGCCGCCAGCGCCAGATCGATCGCACCGCCGCGATCTTCATGGAGCTCCGCGATCTCGTGCAGCGTCTGGACCTGTTCGAACGGATCCATCACGTATTCGAGCTTCGCATCGAGCACGACGACCAGCTTCTGCCACCAATCCTGCGCGCGATAGACCGGCTCGAGGAGCTCGATCACGCGAGCGCGATGATCGTCGTGAATGACGAGCCGCTCGAGCGCCTGGACCCCGCGCTCCCACAGCCTCTCGCCGTGGAGCACCTCCTGATACTGGTCGATCGCGGCCGGGAGATCCTGGAGCTGGTTCTCGTAGATATCGGCGAGCCGGAGGCGGAGCTCGGCCGTCTCGGTGTGATCGTCGGTGCGACCGAGCCGCGCTTCGATCAGATCGACGAGCTCGTGCCACTGCGCGCGCAGGCGGAACAGCCGCTCGAGCTCGCCGACCGCATCGCGATACGCGCGTTCCGCGGTCGGGGTCTCGCCGCTATCGGTCGCGAGGACCACCTCGCGCCACGCTTCGACGGCGCGCGCGGTGTCCTGTAGCCCGTCCTCGAGCAAACGCGAGCGCTTCACGAGCGCCTCGATGCGGAGCTCTTCGTCGCCCCGCGTGATCACGTCGTCGTAGACCGAGACCAGATCCGCCCAGCGCTGCGTGCGACCGAGGAGATCCTCGAGGCGCTTCACGAGCTCGCGCGCATTCGGCACCGCATCGTCGGCCTCGATCGCGAGCGCACGGCGATAGGCCGCGAACGCGTGATCGGTATCGTTCAGGCGACGGTCGTAGATCGTGGCGACCACGATCGCGACGTCGCGGATGTCTTCGGTCTCGCCGCCGTCATCGAGGTAGCCCTGATAGCTCTCGGCGACGAACGCCCAGTTCTCGGTGATAGACGCGAGCCGGTTGAGCTGATCGCGGACCGCGGGATCGGACGGAGCCTCGCGAAACACCTTCGCGAACCAGCGCGTGGCGTTCTCGAAATCTTCGAGCTGCTCTTCGAAGAGCCGCGCGACGAACCGGGTGAGCCGCAACCGATCTTTCGGATCCGCGGCAGATTCGAGCTTCGCTTCGTAGACTCGAACGAGGTCGTGCCAGCGCTGCTGTGCCACGAACACGGGCTCGAGCACCTCGGCCGCTTGCGCGCGTGCTTCAGGATCGTTGAGCAGCCGCTCGAGCGCCGCGAGCGCCGCGGGCTGCCTGCTATTGCCGCCGAGCGCGGCCGCGTAGTTCTCGATCGCGGCCTCGATGTCGTGGATGTGCTTCTCGTGCAGCTCGCCGAGCTGGACGCGGAGCGCGACCGCCTCTTCATTCGACGTGACGAACCCGAGCCGGCGCTCGTAGAGCTCGACCACGTCGTGCCAGCGGTTCTGCTGGCTGTAGAGCGCCTCGAGCGCGTAGATCGCATCGGCGCGCTCGGGCGCGATCTCGAGGACCTGCTCCCAGACCCGGATCGCGTCGTCGGTGCGCTTCAGGGTCGTGTAGATGCCGGCGGCCTCGACGAGGCCATGAACCTGATCGTCCGGCGTCGCGCCGAGCTCGGGCGAGGCCTGGCGGAGCAGCACGTCGACGAGGTGTTCCTCGTCGTTGGTCTCGCGATAGATGCTCTCGAGGGCGGCGAGCGCACGCCGATCATCCGGTTGGACGTCGAGCACCTTCTGGTAGTACTCGCGCGACATCCCGAGGTCGCGGCGCACCGCGCGCGCGAGGTCAGCGATATCGAGGTAGAGGCGACGCTGGATCTCGGCGTCGAGGACCTCCGGCGCGACGGCGCGATAAACATCGATCAGCTCGGCTTCGCGGCCGAGCTCACCGGCGAGGCGCTCGGTCTCGCTGACGGAGCGGGCGAGCTCGGGCTCGGTCGCCGCATGGCGAAGGGCCTGGAGCTGCGCTTCGAACGCGCCGGCTTTATCGCCGAGCCGGTGCTCGCGCAGCATCACCACCTCGTTGAGGGCCTTGAGCTTGGTCGCGGGATCGTCGGTCCATTCGGACTGGCGCATCGAGAGCGCGGCGAGCCGGTCGTCCTGGGCGGTCGCCGAATAGACGGGGCGCAGGATGTCGGCGGCAGATGCGCGAAGATCCGGATCCTGGAGCGCGGCTTCGACCGCAGCGAGGGCCTCGGGGTGCTGCGCATCAGCGTGCAGCACGTTCTCCCAGCGATCGAGGGCTTCGACCGGGCGCTGGAGCGGGCCACCCAGGAGTTTCGCGACCTCGATCTGCAGCGGCAGCGTCGAGTCCCCGCCGCGTCCGTGCGGATTGTTCGCGAGCTGACGCTCGTAGATGTCGAGCAGCTCGGCGTGGCGGTTCCCGGCGCGATACAGCCGCGCGAGCTCGCCGAGAGCGCGCGCGTTGTCACCATCCTCGTCGAGGACTTCCAGCCATGCGGCGGTCGCTTCATCGGTCTCGTGCAGCTTCTGTTCGTGGATCTCGGCGATCCGACCGAGCAGCGGCACGCTCTCGGCCGGCATCGCATCGATCACGCGGCGCAAGATCTCGATCAGGTCGCGCCAGCGCTCGGCGGCGGTGTAGAGCCGCTCGAGGGCATGCAAGGCGCCCTCGTCGCTCGGATGGTCCTGGAGGACCTCGCGCCACGTCGCGATCGCGGCATCGCGCGAATCGAGCTGATCTTCTTCGAGCACCGCGACCCGCGCGAGCAACCCGCGCCGCTCCGCTGCATCTTCGGCCCAGTGCGCTTGCTTGCGCTGGACATCGCGCAGCTCTTGCCACGCCTTGCCCTCTGCGTACAAACGCGCGAGCGCGGCACCGGCGCGACGCTGGGTCGCGGGCGACGCGGCATCGCCTTCGAGCAACCTTCGATACGCGACGATCGCACGCGGCGCATCGCCAAGCTCGGCGTCGTAGTAGGTCGCGAGCTCGCCGAGCAGCGCACCGCGCGTCGATAGATCGGACTCGGGCGTCGCGTTGACCGCGGCTTCGAGCGCGGCGGTTGCCTCGGGCCAGCGCTGCAACCACTGCGCGAGTCGCGGTAGCTCGATCCGCGCCCGCTCGTCGGTGGGATCGAGCTTTAGCACTTCGAGCCAGGCTTCGAAGGCGTGGCCCGGGGTACCGAGCTCGGACTCCTCGAGTTGCGCGATCCGCGCGAGCAGCTCGATCGCTTCGGTCCCTTCGACGAGGCCGCGCTGGACCCGCAACAAGCTCGCGAGGTCCGCCCACTGCTTTGCGCCCTCGTACAGCGGCTCGAGCACGCGGCTGATCCGCATCCGGTGCGAGCTCGCCTTCGGATCCGTCAGCAGATCCTCGAGCAACTCGCGGCCCTGCGCGTGATCGCGATCCCGCGCGATCACATCTTCGAGCAGATCGATCGAGCGGCTCGGATCAGCAAGCTCGTGCGAGAACAGCTCGGCTCGGCGGTACGCGAGCGTGTTCGAATTCGCGGCGTCGTACTCGGTGCGGCGGGCGAGCAGCTCCTCGAGCTCGGTCCACTTGTCGGATCCGGTGTAGAGCCGATCGAGGGCGGTGAACGCTTCGCTATTTGCGGGCGCCAGTTCGAGAGCGCGGCGATACGCAGAGATCGCGCGCGTCGCGTCGCCGAGCATCTGCTCCTCGAGCACCGCGAGCTGGAGCAACGCGGCGAGCCGCGCGCGCTCGTCGATGGTGACCTCGGCGCGGCGCTCGAGTAGCGCGCGCAGATCGAGCCAGCGCTGGTCGGCGCGGTACACGGCCGACAGGGCGTCGAACGCGTCGGTCGCATCGGCCTCGACCTCGAGGACCGCGAGCCAACCGCGCTCGGCGGTCGGGCGATCCGCGAGCCGTTCGCCGGCGAGCACGGCCAGCTCGGTCGCGACCGCTCGGATCTCGGCCGGTGCGGCGTGGGTCTGCTTGAGCGTGGCGAGTGCGGCGGTGAGGTGCTTGGCCCATTCGCCATCGCGGCCGAGCTGGCCGGCGAGGTTTCCCAGGGCGCGACGGATATCGGTGTCCTGCGGTTGCGCGGTGACCACGCGCAGACCCGCAGTCCAGGCCGCGCCCGGATCGCCGAGCTCGACGTGATAGATGCGCACCAGCGCTCGATCGAGATCAGCCTTCTCGGTCGCGCCGGTCTCGTCCGACGCCCGCAAGACCTCGAGCGCCGCAGCTTGCTGCGCGGCGAGCTTGCCCGCCTCGAGGTGCGGCAACACCTCGCGGACAGCGGCGATGCGCTCCTTCGAATCGAGCTTCGCGGCCGTCTCGGGCACCAGCACGAGCCTCGCGATCGCAGCGATCGGTTGCGATCGCACGACTCCGCCCTGGGCCGGGATCGCGAGCGCTTCGCGGTAGTACGCGAGGGCCTTGGCAGGTTGCTCGAGGCTGTGCTCGTGCAGCGAACCGAGCCGCATCACGAGCTCTGCACGCGCGCTCGGATCCTTCTCGTTGCCGAGCTCTTGCGCGAGCACCTCGGCGAGCGATGGATAATCGCCGCGCGCATCCTGGACCTTCGCGAGGGCGCGCAGCACCTTGGGGTGACCCGGCGCGGCTTGCAGCGCTTCTTGGTACGTCGCCGCGGCGCCGTCGAGATCCTGGAGCTTCTGTTCCTGGATCTGCGCAGCTTCGAGGAGGAGGTTCGCCTTCGCGGGCGCCTCGGTCTCGCGATTCGCGCGCCTCCGGAACGAAGCGAGGAGCTCGCTCCAGTCGGCAACCTGGGTCGCGAGATCCTCGAGGTTCGCCTCGGCGTCGCGATCCTCGGGCGCGGCCTGGAGCACCTTGCGGTGATACCCACGCGCCATCTCCGGATCGCCGAGGCGCTTGGCCGCGATCTTCGCGAGCTCGCGGAAGGTGCTCAGCCGCTGCGGCTCGGGCAAGGTCCCGCCGGCGATCGCGCGCTCGAAGGCTCCGACGACCTCCTTCCACTGCTCGCGCTCGCTCGCGAGCCGCATCACGTCGTCGTAGAGCTTGGGGTTCGCGGGCTCGAGCTCGTAGGCGCGCACGGCCCACGTAAACGCGAGCGTCTTCGACGCGAGTTTCTGCTCGCACAACGCACGGATCTGTTCGATCTTGCCGAGCTTTGCCCGGGTCTCGGTCGCCGCGCCGAGCTCGATCTCGTACATCGAGAGCAGGCGCGTCCACTTCTCTTGCTTCTCGTAGATCGGGGCGAGTGCGGCGGCCGCGGCGACGTGCTGCGAGTCGACGGCGAGCACGCGCTCCCACACTTGTCGCGCCTTCTCGAGCGCCGGTGCGTGGCCAGGATTCTTGTCAGCGCGCTCTTGCGCGAGCTGCGCGGAACGCTCGACGAGCGGCAGCCGCTGGGCCTTCGCATCGATGCGGTCCGCGATCGCGAGCAGCGCATCGACCAGCTCTTCTTGCTGACCGAGCCGCGCGTAGAGCTGCTCGAGCCCGACGAAATCGCCAGCCAGTGCATAGAGCTCGCGCAAGGTGCGCAGCGCCTTGGTGTGGTTTGGCTCGAGCTCGAGGATCTCCTTCCACGCGACCGCGGCCTGCTGGGGGGCTGCCAGGCGCTCGGTGTAGATCTGGCCGAGCTTCTCGAGCAGCGTGACCGCCTCCTTCGCGGCGGACGGCGCGGCCGGGGTCTTCGCACGGGCGAGCGCGACCTGGCGGTGCAGGATCTCGACGTAGGCGAGGTGGCGTTTCTCCCGATCATAGAGCGCGGCGAGGGCCGCGAGCGTCTCGGTCACGTCCGAGGTGCCGGCCTCGGCGAGCACGCGGTTGTGGACTTCGATCGCGAGCTTGCTATCGCCGAGGCGTTCCGCGGCGAGCCGCGCCATCTCGCTCTGCTTGACGCGGCGATCTGGGGGCGCAAGCGTCGAGGCTTCCTTGCCGAGCAGATCGATCAGCTGCCGCCACTGGCGACGCTTCGTATAGATCTCTTTGAGGCGATTGATAGCGTCCGTATCGGTCGGGGTGAGCTCGGCGATCCGCTCGAGCGGCTTGATCGCGTTCGCGAAGTTACCGAACCGTTCTGACCACAGGTCCGCGACCTCGCGGAGCAGCTTCACGCGCTCGCCATCGGGCACGTTCGCGCTCTCGCTCTTCTTCGTGAGCACCGCGATCAGATCGTTCCAGCGGCCGAGCGTGCGGAACTTCCCGGCGAGCTCGTCGCCAGCGCGCTGGTTATCCGGATCGAGCTTGAGGATCGCGTTGTAGGTGTTGATCACCATCACGTCGAGCTTGAGGCGATCGCGATAGATCTCGGCGACCTCGAACAAGCGTGCGGCCTTACCCGCGATATCGACTTCGGACAGACGATCGACCTCGTCCTTCATCAGATCGAGGAGTGCGTT
The DNA here is from genome assembly GCA_025357755.1 of Kofleriaceae bacterium. GTDB lineage: Bacteria > Myxococcota_A > Polyangia > Haliangiales > Haliangiaceae > JABFXX01. Next base: position 37,386 of record JANXOP010000447.1, read on the forward strand.
CCACTTCTCGGTCCGGCGATACAGGCGCTGCAGCGACGAGCGCGCCTGGACCGAGGTCGGATCCTGGCGCAGGTGCTGCTTCCAGGCTTCGATCGCCTTCTCGGGATTATTCTGTTGCTCGGCGAGCTCGGCGATCTCGATCGAGATCGATTTCTCGCCGGAGTCGCTCCGCGGTCGACGCTGGTCGCCGGGCTTGTCAGCCGACTTGAGCATCGTCATCAGCTTGCCGGTCTCGCCCTTCGCCGTGTAGTAGGCGCGATAGAAATCGAGCGCGGCCGGGTGCCCCGGATCGAGCTTCCTGATCCGCCGGAAGTACTCCTCGGCTTGATCGAGATCGTCGAGGTGCTTCCACAGCACCATGCCGATCTGGAGCAGCATGCCGAGGTCGTCGCCATCGCGGCGCGCCCTGAGGGCGGCCTGGTACGCGGCAACGACGCCGGGCCAGTCACCGGCGGCTTGCGCCGTATCGGTGACAAAGCGCAGCGCGCGGGGGTGCGTGGGATCGAGGGCGAGCACGCGCTTGAGCGCCCGTTCACCGCGCGCCGCATTGCCGAGGTTGGTGCGTGCAACTTCGGACAGCGCGATCAGCGCCGCCACCTTCTCTTCGTTCGTTCCGGCCTTCTCGGCGCGCTCGTCGAGGAGCTCCGCGAGATCCTGCCAGCGACCACGCCGGCGGAGCATGCGCGCGAGGTGGAATGCGGCCTTGGCATTCTTCGGATCGATCTCGAGCGCCTTGCGCAGGTACTGCTCGGCCTCGGGAGTCTCGGGCGAGAACCGGACGTAGGCCTCGGCGGCCGAGACGTAGAGCCCGGTCGCGAGGCTGCGATCCGTCGATGCGGTCGCTTCTTGGACGTACTTCGCCGTGAACTTTTGCCAGTTCTCCTCGGCGACGTTGAGCTCCTCGAGCGCTTCGATCGCCATCGCGTCGTTCTTGCGAAGCTCGAGCACGGAAGCAAACGCGGCGTGCGCGGCAGGCACGTCGAGCAGCTCGCCATCGAGGATCATCCCCTTCTCGAGCAAGAGGTCGGCTTGCCGCGATCTGTCGTCGCCGTTCATCGCCGCGATCTCGGCGTCGATCAGTGAGACCACGGCATCGGGCCGACCGCGACTCGCGAGCAGCTTGCGAGTGGCGGCGAACCGGCTCGCGCGAACTGCTGCGGGAGCTTGTTGAGCGGCGGCAGCGAGTGCCTCTAACGCTTGCGCGTCATCGGGATCGTGCTCGAGAACAGCGAGTGATGAGGCGAGGTCGGCCATGGCGCGAGGAGCGCCGATGGTATCGATCACGTTCGGGTCCTACAACCGATCGCGCTTGTCCATTCGGCGAGTTACAGCGGCCCTGGAGATCGATCCGGAGTGCGGGCGGGTGTATATCTTTCGGCGTGAGTAGTCAGGGCCGAAGCTCTCTCGGCTATCTGCGGCCGTATCGCGCGATCATTGCAGGTGGCGTCCTGTGTCTGGTCGCCACGAACGCCGCTTACATCGGCGTCGCGGTGTTCTTGAAAGACGCCGTCCAGGCCATCAAGGACGCTCGCGGAATCGCGGACATCGCCGAGGTCATGCGCTGGCTGTCGCTCCCTGCGAGTCCCGCTGCCGCACTCGAAGACTGGCGTCGCGTCCACACCGCGCACGCGACCGATGCCGCCATCCACGCGGTCGAGCTGCTCGTCCTGTTCGCGGTCGTCACGGCGATCACCCGGATCTTCTCACGCGTCTGGATCTTCAATGCGGCGCGCGCCGCGGAGTACGATCTGCGCAGCGATCTTTTCGGCCACGCGCTGTCGCTCTCACCCGGCTACTACCGAGATCATCCGACCGGCGATGTGATGTCGCGGCTCACGAACGATGTCCAGGTCGTGCGCGCGATGTGGGGGGCCGGCCTCGTCCATCTGTCCAACGCGGTCACCTCGTTCGCGACGGTGCTGCCATTCATGTTGTTGCTCGACTGGAAGGTCGCGCTCATCGCGATCATCCCTTATCCCTTGATCTTCTTCATCGGCCAGATGCTGTCGCGCCGGATCTACACGTCGATGCGCGCGGTCCAGGGCGAGCTCGGCGGGCTGTCCGCGCGGATCCAGGAAGACCTCGGCGCGATCCAGGTGATCAAGACCTACGGGCTCGAGGGGCTACGTCGCGAAGGCTTCATCGCGTCGAGCAAGCGACTGCTCGACAAGAACATGGTCGCGGCGATCGTCCGGATCCAGCTCACGCCCACGCTCAATGCGCTCGCGTCTTCCGCGGTCGCGATCTTGATCGTGATGGGCGGACGCGCGGTCATCCACACCGATCTAGATGTCGGCGAGTACACCGCGTTCGCCGCGCTGCTCGCCCGCCTGGTCTGGCCCACGCTCACGCTCGGGTTCATGCTCGCGCTCGTCCAGCGCGGCCGTGCCTCGTGGAGCCGCCTCGTCGCGCTCCAGGACGAGGTCCCCGCGATCCAGGATGGGCACGGCGAGCCGCTCGCGGCCACGCCCGAGCCCGCTCATGTGGTGGTCAAGGACCTCACGATCACGATCGGCGAGCGCACGCTGCTCGATCACGTCTCGTTCGAGCTCGCGCCGAGCACGGTCACCGCGATCGTTGGCCGCACCGGTTCGGGTAAGAGCACGCTCGTCGAGGCGCTCTGCCGGCTCATCCCCGTGCCGACCGGCTCGATCGCGATCGATGGTCGCGACATCACCGACGTGCCGCTCGATTCACTGCGCGCGCAGATCGGGTACGCCCCGCAGGAGGCGTTCCTGTTCTCGACGACGATCGCGGACAACGTCGCCATGGGGTATGGCGCCGGCACCGCGATACCGGCCGCGCGCCGGGCCGAGCTCGAGCGCGTGGGCGCCGCCGAGTCCGCGCCGGATCTTTCCGATGCGCCGCGCGTCACCGCGGCGGCGGATGCCGCGGGGCTCACGCGCGACCTCGCCGTGATGCCGGATCGGCTCGCGACGATCGTCGGCGAGCGCGGCATCACGCTCTCCGGTGGTCAGCGCCAGCGGGTCGCGCTCGCGCGCGCACTTTCGGCCGAGCCTCGCTTGCTCGTGCTCGATGACTCGCTCGCCTCGGTCGATGCCGAGACCGAGCGCGTGATCCTCGCGAATCTCCGGCGCGTGATGAAGGGACGCACCGCGGTCCTCATCAGCCATCGCATCGCCGCGATCAAGGATGCCGATCAGATCCTCGTCCTCGATCAGGGCAAGATCGTCGCGAAGGGTACGCACGCTCAGCTGATCGGCCAGGCGGGGGTGTATCGCGATCTCTATCGCACGCAGCTCGATACCGAGTTCGAGATCCGGGACGTGGGCTGATGGCGGTCGCGCGTAAGGCCGGCATCGAAGCCGAGGCCGTCCTTGGCAAGGCCTATGACCTCCGGCTGATCAAGCGGATCGCGAAGTACGTCCGCCCGCACCGCGCGATGCTCGCGGCGTGGGTGGTGTTCATGCTGCTCGGCATCGCGTTCGAGCTGGCCCAGCCGCTGCTGTTCGTCTACGTGCTCCAGCACCACATCCTCGACGACAAGATCGCGATGCTGCCGTGGGATGCGCTCGCGTACATGGGCCTCGTCCTCGGGCAAGGCGTCTCGGGGTTCTGCGACCAGTGGTTCTTGCAGCTCGCCGGTCAGCGCACGATGCATGACCTGCGCATCTCGATCTTCGATCACGTGCTCGCGCAGCGCGCGGCGTTCTTCGATCGGATCCCGGTCGGCCGGCTGATGACGCGCATGACGAACGACATCGAGAGCCTCAACGAGATGTTCGCGCAGGGCGCGATCACGTTGATCGCGGATGTCGTCAAGGCGATCGGGATCGTGGTCATCATGATCTCGATCGACGTCCGGCTCTCGCTGCTCACGTACACGACGCTGCCGCTCGTGTTCATCCTGGTCGAGGTCGCGCGCCGTGCGATGCGTAAATCGTTCCGCCAGATCCGCGTGCGGCTCGCTGCGATGAATGCGTTCGCGCAGGAACACTTGTTCGGCATCCGCGTGATCCACCTCCTCGGGCGCGGCAAGATCGCGCGCCGCGAGTACGACGAAGTCAATGCCGGCCATCGAGATGCGTACCTCCTCCAGATCCAGGCAGATGCCGCGATGTACGCGCTCGTCGAAGCGATCGGCTACATCGCGACCGGCCTGGTCATCTGGTGGGCCGCCGGACACCGCATCGAAGACGCCGCCACGATCGCGGTGGTCGTGGTGTTCATCGAGTACATCAACAAGTTCTTCATCCCGATCCGCGACCTGTCCGCGAAGTACGCCGTCATGCAAGGCGCGATGGCCGCGAGCGAGCGGATCTTCCAGCTCCTCGATACCGAGGAGTACGACGGCGCCGTCGCACTCGTCCTCGGGACGACGCTGAAGGATCACGATGCGCCCGGGGAGCCCTCGAAGGTCGCCGCGGACTCACCGTCGATCGAGATGCGCAACGTCCAGTTCAGCTACGGCGCCGAGCCGGTGCTGCGCGGGATCGATCTCAGCGTGCCGCGCGGTGCGACCGTCGCGGTCGTCGGGGCGACGGGCTCCGGCAAGTCGACCGTCATCAAGTTGCTCACGCGCCTCTACGAACGGGACCGCGGTTCGATCAAGCTCGACGGCGAAGATATTCGCGACCTCGAGCTGGCCGATCTGCGTCGCCGGATCACCGTGGTCTCGCAGGACGTCACGCTGTTCGCCGGTACTCTGCGCGACAACATCACGCTCGGCAAGGTCCACAGCCAGGCCGAGCTCGACGCTGCGGTCAAGCGCGTCGGCCTCGATCGCGCGCTCGCGCGGCGTGCCGGTTCGGTCGATTCCGCGCTCGGCGAGAAGGTCGCCGAACGCGGCGCGAACTTCTCCGCGGGAGAACGTCAGCTCGTCGCGTTCGCGCGTGCGCTGCTACGCGATCCCGAGGTCCTCGTCCTCGACGAGGCGACCGCGCACGTCGATCCCGAAGCCGAGGTGCTGATCGAGAAGGGCGTGCACGAGCTGATGAAGGGCCGCACGACCCTCGTGATCGCGCACCGGCTCTCGACGATCCGCAACGCGGATCTGATCGTGGTGATGGACAAAGGCTTGATCGTCGAGCAAGGGACGCACGACGAGCTGGTCGCCAAGGGCGGGTTGTACGCGGCGCTCGAAAAAACGTTCCGCCGCCAGGACTGACGCGCGGGTTCGAGCCGAGCTGCCGGCAGGGACGAAATTGCGCCGGCCGCTGGTCGTCGCCTACACTTTCGTCGACGTCTGCTGGGTCGCGATCGCGATTAACCGTGGAGGTCAGCGGGTGACTTCGCCGGCTTGTCGCTCCGGTCGCTCACAGCTTCGGTATTCTTGTCCGTGGGCTTGTCGAGCTTCGGCTTGTCGGCCGGCGATGGCTGCTCGCGGTGCGGCGGCTCGGAAGGTTTCGCAACGACGGTCGGCTTCTCGGGCTCGGGCGTGGGCGTTGGCGCGACCGGAACGTCCGCCTTGGGGCCACCTGGAGTCACGCAACCCTCGTGGCTCGCGTGCCTGGCGTGGCTGGCTTCGTTGACTACATCCACATCGCCGGTCTTGGGATTTGGGTGCGGCTGCGCGCAGGCCAGCACGAGACCGACGACCAGGGATGCCGACATCCACGCACCCTTACCGCGGGGTGAGGTCAGACCGCAACTACGCAGCGCCTGGCTCGAAGTTCTTGTATGATTTTATGTGGATGCCAAGGGGGTTACAGGAACGTCTGCGGATCGCCGTGGAGCTGATGGCGGACGGCGCGATCTTCGCGGATACGACCTCGGGCGAGGTCCTGATCAATCGCGCTGCCCGCGAGATGCTGGGCATCCCGCTCGATGCTGCGGTCGATACGACCTATCTCAAGAACACGGTCGGGTTCTATCCATTCGATCTCGCCGCGGGCTCCCCCGACGGCCAGCCGATTCGCGAAGAGGTCCGCGTCGCGGATCGGCTCCTTCACTCGGTGGTGACCCCCCTGCGCGAGGACGACGTACCGATCGGCGCGATCGTCGTGCTGCGCGACCTCGGCGATACCGCCGACATGGCCCGCCGGCGCGCGGAGTTCGCGCAAGTGATGTCGCACGAGCTGCGCACGCCGCTGACCTCGATCAGCGGGGCACTCGATATCGTGCTCTCGGGGTACGCCGGGCAGATGAGCGATCGCCAGTTGCGCTACGTCGATATGGCGCGCCAGGCCGCGACGCGGATGAATCACTTGATCGATCAGCTGCTCGATCTCGCGCGCTCGCAAGCGGGCACGATCACCGTCACGACCGCACCGGTGCAGCTCGATCGGCTCGCACGCGAGGTGATCGATCGTTATCGCCAGGCCGCCGCGAACAAGCAGCTCACGATGATGTTGAGCGCCTCTGCCGAGGACATCTCGATCCTCGGCGACCCCGAGCGGCTCTCGCAGGTGCTCGGGAACTTGTTGACGAACGCGATCCGCTTCGCGCCCCCGAACGGCATCATCGATGTCGAGGTGTTCGGCCCGCCGCTCTCCGAAGATGCGGTCGGCGTCTCGGTGCACAACTCCGGCGAGCCGATCATGGCCGAGGATCGCGAGCGGATCTTCGAGCCCTTCTCGGCGTCGAGCCGGCGGGTCGGTGGCACCGCCCTAGGGCTCTCGATCTCGCGCACGATCATCGAGGCGCACGGCGGCAAGATCTGGGTCGAGTCCGACGGCAAGGGCACCAAGTTTGTGTTCACGCTGCCGGTCTCGCCGCGCCAAGAAGAGCTCACCCAACCGATCATGATCGAGCCCGATGGGCCGATCCGAAGGCGCGGGCTGGGCGACAACGTCGCGGCGCTCGTCGTCGACGATGATCCGCGCCGCGCTCTCCTCATCAAGGGCCTCTTGATGGCGCTCACCGATCGCGTGCTGGTCTGCCACGACGCGGACAGCGCGCTCGCGTTCGCTCGGGCCGAGCACCCTGCCCTCGCCGTGGTCGCCGGCTCGTTGCCCGAGGCCTCGGCGTTGCTCGCGATCTTCGAGCACGATCCGGATACTCACAAGACCGCCGTGATGGTCGTCGGCGAACCCGACCGCCGCGTCGATTTCCTCGCGGCTGGCGCCGACGACATGATGGATTTCCCGATCCAACCCGCGGCATTTCGCGATGCCTGCTTGCGGATCGTCGAGAGCGGCCGTCGCGAGGCACCGCGCGTGCTGATCGTCGACGACGATCCGTCGATTCGCCAGATCTGCCGCGAGGTGCTCGAGCTCGGTGGCTATCAAGTTCGCGATGCTGGCTCCGCCACGCTCGCGCTCGCGGAGGCCCGCCGGTTTCGCCCCGACATGATCGTCCTCGACGTGCTGATGCCGAACATCGATGGTTACCGCGCGGCCGAGATGATCCGCGCCGATCCGAACATCGGGATGGCGCCGATCATGTTCCTGTCGGCGCGCGGAGACACCGCTGACAAGGTTCGCGCGTTTCGCAGCGGCGCCGAGGACTACATGGTCAAGCCGTTCGACGCAGCCGAGCTGCTCGCGCGCGTCGGCAAGGCACTCGATCGCCAGGCCCGCGAGCTCGGCGCGTCGCCGACCACCCAGCTACCGGGTGCGGATGCGATCCAGGCCGAGATCGAGCGCCGGATCGGAGATGCGGCCGCGGTCGCCTGTTACCTCGATCTCGACAACCTCAAGGCGTTCAACGACTACTACGGCTACGCGAAGGCGAATGCGGTCATCCGCCAGACCGGCGACGTGATCCGCTACGTGATCCAGCGCTACGGTGATTCCAAGGACTTCATCGGTCACATCGCCGGCGACGACTTCGTGTTCGTGACCAGCGCCGAGAAGGCCGACAGCGTGTGCCGTACGCTCTGCGACCGGTTCGACACGTTGATCAAGCTGTACTACGACGTCGCGGATCGCCAGCGCGGCTACATCGAGACCAAGGACCGGTTCGGCGTGATGCGCCGGTTCCCGATGATGAGCGTCTCGGTCGCTGCGATCTCGCTCGCGCGCGCGAAGACCTACGCCGGCCTCGCCGAGCTCGCCGCGGTCGGCAAGCGCACGGCCAAAGCGATCGTCGGCTCGAGCTACGTGCGCGACGGCCAGACGATGGCCGCGAGCTGACGCAGTGCTCGCCGCAATCGCTCCGATTCGCGCGACCTCCGCGCTTAGCGTACGACGATCGCGGCGACGACACCGCTGAGGATCGCCAACAAGGCGAGCAGGATCCACAGCACGCCCGGCTTGAGGCTACGGTCGACCGCGAGCTTCGAGGTCCCACTCGTCGGTCGCGTGAGGTAATCGGGCCGGACGAGATCGGTCGGCGTCAGCACGGGCTCGTCGTGCTCGTCACGCTCGTCACGCTCGGGCGGCGAGGTCACCGGTACGGTCAGCTCGTCGTCGACCTGCTCGGGGATCGCGGTCGCCGGTGACCGCAGCGTCAGGTCCTTCCTCGCGATGACCGGGGTCAGATCCTCGCGCGCCGCGGCCTCGGCTGCGATCTTCGCGACGAGTGGCGGAGTGGTCCGGACCTGCTTACTCGAGCGCGCGAGCCTCCGGCTGGGCTTGGTCGCGAGGAGCTCCGCGAGCTCCGCCATCGAACCCACGATCGAGGAATCGCCGAGTGCGATGCCCGACGCGCGCGCGAGCGCTTCGATCTCGTGCGCCATCTCGCCCGCGGACTGGAAGCGCTTGGCAGGATCGACATCGAGCGCCTGCTCGACGATCGCAGCGAGCGCCTGCGGATAGCTCGCCACGTGCTCGGTCGGCGGCGTGTACTCCCCCTTGACGATCTGCTCGAGCGTGTTGAGCTCCGAGCTCCCCACGAACGCGCGCTTCAACGTGGTGAGCTCGTAGAGGATGATGCCGAGCGCGAAGATATCGGTGCGATGGTCGACCGCGCCGCGCAGCACCTGCTCGGGCGACAGGTAGCCGAACTTGCCCTTCAGCGTGCCGGCGACGGTCTTGGTCACGCGGTTCGCACACTTCGCGATGCCGAAATCGATCAGCTTGACGCCGCCCTGGTAGCCGATCATCACGTTCGACAGCGAGACGTCGCGATGGACGATCTGCAGCGGCATCCCATCCGACGCGCAGAGCTTGTGCGCGTAGTCGAGCGCCGACGCGACCGCGTAGACCACGCTGAGCGCGAACCCGAGCGGAATCGCGGGCAGCTCGCCGTCGCTCGATCGCCGAAACACGGCCTCGGCAGTCTCGCCGTGGATGTAGTCCATGACGATGTAATAGCGACCGTCTTCGTCCTGGCCGACCTCGTAGACCGGCGTGATGTACTGATGGTGAAGCGCACCGACGAGGCGCGCCTCGTCGAGGAACATGGTGACGAACTGATCTTCGTCGTCGGCGACGTCGAGCGTCTTGACCACGACCTGGCGCTCGAACCCACCCAGACCGGTGTGCTTCGCTAGATACACCTGCCCCATCCCGCCCGATGCGAGATGTCCGAGCACTTCGTACTTACCAATGCGTGCGACGCCGAGCATTCCACCCACCACACCCGTGAAGGCGCGCTCACCTTACACATGACCCTCTCTCGAGCGACAACGAAATCGCGAGCAAGATCGCGGTGGTCGGACCGCCAGCGATGAATTGTAACGGAGCTTGTTAGCTGGCGAGACGCAGATACTGACGCAGCTCGGGGCGCACGTTGTGAGCCTCGTCGGGATCGACGATCAGGCCGCGGCAACTCTCGGCACCGCACGCGCAAACCTCGGCGACATCGGCGACGAAGCCGTAGTCGTACGTGATCTCTTCACCACTCTTGATGTCGCGAAGTGCGACCCACCACGCGCGCAGGGTCTTGGTCTCGTTGTCCCACTTCGATTGCACTTCGGTGTTCGGATCACACGAGTGATTGAACCAGCGCGTCTGGTCGACGAGGTCCCAGAAGATGTTCTCGCCAAGTCCGGAATCCTCACCCGGCAGGATCAGCGCGTACGTGTCATCGAAGTCGTCGTCTTGTTGGTAGAGCACGCCGTCGCCGAAGCAGACGGTCTCACCCTTCAAGAACTCGCGCGTGGTGCGCCCACCGTAGCCGTGGATCTTGGACGCGATGACTTGGACACCGTCGAGCAGTGGCATGGAGGCGCGAGTTTGCATGTCCACGCGCAGAGATCAATGGGCTTTACGCCGTCGCGCGATGAACCCGAGTGCGGCGACCACGAGCCAGCTCCCACCACCCTCCGCGACCGAGCAGCCACCGCCTGTCGTGCACGCCTGCCGAGCCGCGACAGGAAGGCAGGAAAAGCCCGAGGGACACGATCCGTCGCTGCCGCACGGGACCGTGCAAGCCGCCGCATCGAGGTCGCAAAGCCCCGATCGGCATTCGTCATTCGTCGCGCACCGGGCACCCGCGATGCCAGGCGGATCGCCCTCATAGCCACACGTCGCCGCCGTACATGTCGAGAAGGGTGCCTCGCAATCGGCCGTGGTCGCGCACGCCGCTGCGCAGTAGTGGCCGCGCGCGTCGCCGACACAGAGCCGACTCTCGCAATCGGTCGCGACCGCGCAGGTGGCACCGGCGAGGCCGCCGACCGGGCAATCGAGATCGACCTCGGTGCACGCCGTGGCGCACGTGCCCTCGAAGCCACACGGATCGCAGGTGCCACAGGTGCTGCTCCACGCGGCGATGACCTCGGCGAGCTGCGGCTCCGAATCGGGACGCACGAGGTACGACGCGGCGGTGCACGTGGCGTCGCCCGCCGTGATGAGACCGACGAGCGCTCCGTTGCCATCGATCGCGGCGCCCCCGGAATCGCCGGTGCACGTGGTCGAGCCCGCCTCTCCCGCGCGCGCGGTCCGAGCAGTCACGGTGGTGATCCAGGTCGTGACGGCGTGACGCTCGCCGCGCGTACCACCGGCAACCATCGCGCCGAAGCCCACGAGCGTCACCGTCCCCTCGACCGGCGCGGCGATCGGTAGCGGCGTGATGCCGGCGTCGCGATCGAGCAGCAGCGCCGCGAGGTCGTGTTCGACATCGCCGACGTAATAGCGATCGACCCACGTGCGAACCACGTTCGCGGTTTCACCGCCGAGCTCGACGGTCCCGAGGCCCGGCGCGATGCAGTGCGCCGCCGTCACGACGACGCGCGGTGCGACGACGACGCCCGAGCACTGACCACCGCCGATGGCGATCGAGACGACCGCCGGGTCGCCCGCATCGACGCTGCCGCCGACGATCGGCGCGAGCGCAGAGACGTCGAGTGCCCATGCGAGCAGCGCGCAAATCACGAGCGAATAGTGGCAGATTTGTTATGGTTCGCGGCGATATGAAGAAGCTCAGCGTCGGTGTGCTGGGTGCGACCGGAATGGTCGGCCAGCGGTTCGTTGCATTGCTCGCGGATCATCCGTGGTTCGAGGTCACGACCGTGGCGGCGAGTCCGTCGTCGGCGGGCAAGACCTACGCCGAGGCCGTCGCTGGCCGCTGGGCGATGACCACGCCGGTCCCCACCGCGACGGCCAAGCTCGTCGTGGGCAACGCGTCCGAGGTCGCGGCGATCGCGAGCAAGGTCGACTTCGTGTTTTGCGCGGTCGACATGGCGAAGGATGAGACCGCCAAGCTCGAAGAAGCCTATGCGCGCGCGGAGACGCCGCTCGTGTCGAACAACTCCGCGCATCGCTGGACGCCCGACGTACCGATGATGGTGCCGGAGATCAACGCGCATCACACCGGCGTGATCGAAGCGCAACGGAGGCGGCTCGGCACGAAGCGTGGCTTCATCGCGGTCAAGCCGAACTGTTCGATCCAGAGCTACGTGCCTGCGATCCATCCGCTGCTCGCCTTCGGCCCCGCGAAGCTCGTGGTGTGCACGTATCAAGCGATCAGCGGCGCCGGCAAGACCTTCGAGACCTGGCCGGAGATGATCGACAACGTCATTCCCTTCATCAAAGGCGAAGAAGAGAAGTCCGAGCAAGAGCCCCTCAAGGTGTGGGGCACGATCGAAGATGGCAAGATCGTCGCGGCCAAGGCACCGTTGATCACCGCGCAATGCATCCGCGTGCCGGTCAGCGATGGCCACATGGCGGCGGTGTTCGTGTCCTTCGAGAAGAAGCCGTCGCGCGAGCAGATCCTCGCGGCGTGGAAAGAATTCGAGGGCAAGCCGCAACAGCTGAACCTGCCGAGCGCTCCCAAGCCTTTTCTGAACTATTTTGCTGAGGACAACCGACCCCAGACAAAGCTCGACCGGGATGCCGGCGCGGGCCAGGCGATCTCCCTTGGCCGGCTGCGCCCGGATGCCATGTTCGACTGGCGTTTCGTCGCGCTGTCTCACAACACGGTGCGTGGAGCCGCCGGTGGTGCCGTACTCACCGCTGAATTGTTACAGGCGGAAGGATTTCTGACCGCTAAGTAGCTGCCTGCTTGCACAGGTTGCGCGTGCTGATGCGCGAGGCTCCAGCGCAACAGTTCTTTACACACACCTCGCAGTGCGAAGTGTGCGTCTCGGCTCACCAATCCCTGCAGTTGGCTTGGGCTGGATTGCCCTTGCCAGCCTTGCTCGTTCGCCTGCAAAGTATTGGTTGATGTCCAATCGCCAGCCAGAGGAGAAGCGACCTGCGAAGAAGCAGCGAGCCTCGACGAATGCTGGCTTGCCAGTAGCGCCGAGTCCGTCGGCTAGCTCACAGGCTGTCAAGCCGGTGAAGCTGGCCCGTGGCACGCGCGACGCGTTGCATCCGTTGCCCGTCGTGGCGACCGTCGAGGACCACCACGAAGAGCTACGGCTCCTCGACGCCCCCGACACGATCGTGATCGATCCAGATGATCCGGTCATCGAAGGCGATGCCCTCGACGCCCTCGATCTCTCCGGCGATGCCGAATCGATCGACGCGCACATGCTCGAGCTCGCGCGCCGGCGCTTCAACCTGCACGAGTTCCGGCCAGGCCAGGCACTCGCGATTCGCAACGTCCTCGCGGGCATCGACACGCTCGCGATCATGCCGACCGGTGCGGGCAAGTCGCTCTGCTATCAGTTGCCGGCGCTCGAGCTCGATGGGGTGACGCTCGTGGTCTCGCCGCTGATCGCGCTGATGAAGGATCAGTACGACAAGCTCGTCGAGCTCGGGATCGAAGTACTGCGACTCGATTCGACACTCTCGCCGCGCGATGAAGCAACGGCGCTCGCTCGGCTCTCCGAGAACCGCCCGTGTATCGCGTACGTCACCCCCGAACGGCTCGGCGAACCCAAGTTCCGCGATCGGCTCGCGAGCGTGCGTGTCGCGTTATTCGTGGTCGACGAAGCGCACTGCATCTCGCAGTGGGGTCACGATTTCCGACCCGCATATCTCGGCCTCGGCGAAGCGGTGCGAGCGCTCGGCAAACCGCCGGTGCTCGCGCTCACCGCGACCGCGCCGCCGAAGGTCAAGGACGACATCCTCGCGCAGCTCGGGCTCACCGATCCGAATGCCGAACCGGCGGTCATCGACATCGGCCTCGACCGTCCGAACCTGCGCTACCACGTGCTCAAGGCCTCGAGCGAGCGCAAGAAGCAGTCGATACTGCTGCGCTTGATCGAGCAGCAGCCGGGCTGCGGCATCATCTACGCCGCGACGGTGAAGACCGTCGACGCGCTCGCCGATTTTCTGTGGTCGCAAGGTGTCGAGTGCGGTCGCTATCACGGTCGCATGCGCGCCAAGGATCGCGAGCGCGTGCAGACCGCGTTCATGGAGCACAGCGAGCCGCGCTTGATGGTCGCGACCAATGCGTTCGGGCTCGGGGTCGACAAGCAGGACCTTCGCTTCGTCATTCACTATAACTTCCCGGGCTCGCTCGAGAGCTACTACCAGGAGGCCGGCCGTGCCGGGCGCGACGGGTTGCCCGCGGATTGCGTGCTGCTCTATCAACCCGAGGACAAGCGGATCCAGAGCTTCTTCCTCGGAGGACGCTATCCCACGCCCGAGCAAACACGCGCGGTCGCCGAAGCGCTCGTCCATGCAACCGGTGGCATCGTCGCGACGCCCGAGACCGACGATCACGATCCGGTGTTCACGAGCGTGAAGGACATCGCGGAGCGCGCCGATGCGCCCGCGAAGAAAGCGCGCGTCGTGCTCTCGTTCTTGAAAGAGGTCGGGTTCGCGGCCGAAGCGCCCGGCGCGCGGTTCGCACCGCTCGCTCTCGAGCCGCCGAGCATCGAAGATCTGGCGCGCGCCGCGAGTCGCTACGAACAGAAGCGCGCGCAAGATCGCGCGCGCCTCGCCGCGATGCTCCGGTACTCGCAATCCCACTTGTGTCGGACGCGCCTGCTCGTGACCTACTTCGGTTACACCGATGCGCCCGCGTGCGGCACTTGCGATAACTGCCGCGCGAGCGCGCGCGTCGTGCCGCCGCCCGCACGCGATTCAGATCTCGTCGCTCATGAAGTCACCGCGCGACGCGGTGGCGATGTCGAGATTCGCAAGGAGCTGCTCGAGGAGGCTCGCCGGCGGAGCCACACCGCAGGGCGTGGTCGCGCGCTCAAGATCGAGCGCGTAAAACGCCCCGTCTTCGGCCCACTCGAGAAGGGTGACATCGTGCGTCACGCCGTCTGGGGTGACGGCGAAGTGGTGCGCGTCTCGGGTGATAGCATCTCGACGTTCTTCCCGGTCCACGGTGAGAAGTTGTTGAAGGCTAGCTTCCTCGAGAAGATCGAAGCCGAAGCGTAGCCAGGCGCAGTTGCGCTATGCTCGCTCGGGCGTGGCGCAGAGACTGATCGTTTGGTGGGCCTGGGCAGTCGCTACCTTCTTGGTAGTCGTCGGCGCCATTGGCATGTTCACCGACGACATCGGCCCCCTGCCGACGAACCGGATCCACGCGGTCGGCCTCAACCTCGGCGTGGGCCTCCTCGGCTTTGGCTTCGCGCGGTTCGGCGCGGAGGCGCTGTTCACGCTCGTGTCGGGGCTCGGGATGGTCGGCCTCGCGATCCTCGGCTTTCTGCCGCTGACCTCGAACTTGCTCTACACGCGCCTCCACATGAACCGGGTCGAATCGTGGTTCGAGCTGATCGCCGGCCTGCTCTCGCTCGCGCTCTACCTCGCAGCGCGCGCTAGTGCGAGCGCTGGCGACGAAGCTCGTACAGCGCCAGCGCAGCCGCCACAGACACATTGAAGCTGCCGACGCCGGCGCGCTGCATCGGAATCACCGCGTGAAAGTCGCAGTTCTTTGCGACCAGCGGACGCACGCCATCACCTTCGCCACCGAGCACGAGCACGAGCGGCATCTTGCCGTCGATCTTCGCGATCGGTTGCGCCTGCTCCGTCGCGTGAACCGCGACGCGCCACACGTTCATCTCGCGGAGCTCCTCGAGCGCCCGCACGAGGTTGCCGACCTGCGCGATCGGCAAGAGCTCGCTCGCCCCCGCCGAGGTCTTCGATACGAGCGAGGTCACTTGCGCCGCGCGGTGCTCGGGGATGATCACGCCGTGAGCGCCGAGCAAGTAGGCCGAGCGCAAGATCGCGCCGAAGTTGCGCGGATCCTCGACGCCGTCGAGCATCACGAGCAACGCGGGCTCGTCGCCAGTGACGAGCTTGTCGAGCGGCGTGTAGTGGAACGCGCCGAGCCACGCGACGACACCTTGGTGGCGACCATCGTCACTCGCGCGATCGAGGATCGTGCGCTCGCGCTCTTCGACCCTGATCCCGGCGGCGCGCGCGGTCGTCACGATCTGTGCGACCGGATCGTGCTCGGACTTCTCGGCGCGCATCCGGTCGACCCAGATCGAGCGAATCGCCAGCGGGTTCTTCGCGAGCACTTCGCGCACCGGGTTCGCACCGTAGATCGCGCGCTCGCCATCGCCCTTGATCGGCTCGCTGCGCGGCGCATCGCGAAAGCGATCCTCGCGCGGCGCGCTGGGGCCCGCGTCGCGCGGCTTGAAGCCACCACCGGCGCTGGGGCCCGCATCGCGCGGCTTGAAGCCACCACCGCCCTCGCGCGGCTTGAAGCCACCTCCCTCGCGCGGCTTGTACGTACCGGCGCTCGCACCACGGCCGCCTTCGCGCGGTTGGCCACGGACGCCTTCACGCGGTTGGCCACGGCCGCCTTCGCGCGGTTGGTATCCGCCCGGGCTCGCGCCACGTCCGCCTTCACGCGGTTGGTATCCGCCCGGGCTCGCTCCGCGTCCGCCCTCGCGCGGCTGGTAGCCACCGGGACCGGCGCCGCGACCGCCCGTCGATTTGTAGCCCCCGCCGCCGCCACCGCGCGGTGGCCGACCGCCGCCTGCGCCGCGATTCGCGCCGCTCACGAGAGCTCCTCCACGATCGCGCGGGCCGTGGCCGCCGGGTTGGTCGCGTCGCGCAAGGGGCGCCCGATCACGACGAGGTCTGCGCCTGCCGCCCTCGCCTGCCGGGGCGTCATCACGCGCTTCTGATCACCGGCCGCGCTGCCCTCCGGTCGCACGCCCGGTGTCACGATCAAGAACCCGGCAGGCAGCACCGCACGTAGCATCGCAACCTCGTGCGCTGAAGCAACGATGCCGTCGCACCCCGCGGCGACCGCGAGGAGAGCACGCTTCTTCACGAGCTCGGCGACCGGTCCGATCGCGCCGATCTGCGCGAGGTCGTTGTCGTCGAGCGAGGTCAGCACCGTCACCGCGAGCACCTTGGTGTCGCCCGCTTCGCGTGCCGCCTTGACCGCCGCCGCGAGCATCGCGTGCCCGCCGCTGGCGTGGACCGTCAGCAGGCCGGCGCCGAGGCCCGCGACCTTCGCGGTCGAGCGCGCGACGGTCTCGGGGATGTCGTGGAGCTTGAGATCGAGCATCACGTGAAGGCCGCGCGAGGTCAGCTCGCGCACGATCGACGGCCCCTCCGCACAGAACAGCTCGAGGCCACACTTGACCCAGCTCGGCACGCCTTCGAGCTTGCCGACGAACGCTTCCGCATCCGCACGGCTCGGCGTATCGAGCGCCACGATCAATCGATTTCCGACGGAGAACGCCATGGGCCGTGTGTATCACGGCCGTCGCGTCACTTAGCGGTGCGAATCGCGAACACGCTGCCGGTCTCCTCGACGACGGTGTAGACCACACCCGCATCGCTACGATGGTGATCGCTGTCGAACCTGACCGTACCCGTCACACCGGCGAGCTGTCCCTTCGCGATCGCCGTCGCGAGTGCACCGCGATCGTTGCTGCCACCCGAGACCACGAGCTGCGCCGCATCGTACGCATAGGCTTCACCCGCGCCCGGCACGTGACCGTACGCCGCGACGAACTTGTCGATGAACGGCTTCGTGATGGGATCGGCATCGTCGGGATAGAACCCCGGCGCGAGCAGCGCACCTTCGGCGTGGCGCCCGGCGCTGGTGAGAAAATCATTCGTGAGGTCTTCGGCGGTCGACAGCAGCATCACCGGCCGCCCTCCGAGCACCTTCTTCGGGAACGGCATCGCTTTGGGCACGTTGCCCGCGGCCGCGATCGCGGGCGCGGAGAGTGCGAGCTTGTCCGCGGTATCGGGAACGAACACGGCCTGCCAGCCCTCGGTGCCGAGCTCCTTGGCCTTGCCGGCGAACGACTTGGAGTCCTTCGGATACGTCACGGTCTTGGCGATCGTACCGCCGCCCTTCTGAACCGCGTCGACGAACGCGGCGGTCACGGCCTTGCCGTAGCCGCTATCCGGCGCGAACACCGCGAACGTGTGGATGCCCTTCGCGAGCGCGCGGTTCGCGAGGATCCGTGCGCGCTGCTCGGCAGAGTGGCGGATGTGAAAGATGAAGCGGCCCTTGAGGCGCTGGTCCGCGGCGGTCGCGAGCGAGATCAAGGGCAGCCCGAGGCTCTCGGCGCGCGCACCGGCCGCGTCGACGATGCCACCTTCGATCGGCCCGACGATCGCTATCACGTGATCGTTCGCGAGCGTGTCGACCGCTTGTTCGCCCTGGGTCTTGTCGCCCGCAGGGCGGACCTCGATCGCGGCGATGCCCGCGCCATTCGGCGCGCCTGCGGCGAGGCCGAGCCCGGCGACCGCGGCATCGGCGATGCGATTCTGCGTGCCGAGCGGGACGACCGCGCCGATCAACCCGCGGTTGCTCGTCGCGGGTGCGCCACCGACCGCGGCTGCGGTGATCGTGCGTGAGAGGCCGAGCGTGGCGCGAACCTCGGCGACTTCGTTGCGCAGCTTCGCGGCTCCAGACGTATCTCCCGCTTGATCCGCGCGGACCACGAGCTGGCTGCCGACCAACGCCCAGGCCGGACCGTCGTGACCGATATGATCCCACACCGCGCGGAGCTGATCTTGCGGCGCGGAGGCACAGACCTCTTCGATGCGCGCGACCATCACGGCCTTCTCGGTCGGTGATGCGAGCTTCCACAGCCGATCGAAGATCGGTAGCGCTGCGAGCGGCTTGTCGCCGGCAGCGGTCGCGTATGCGAGGGCACCGAGGTACTCACCGCGCTCGTCATCATTCTCGATTGCCACCTCGGCTTCGCTCAGCAGCCTGCGGGCGCCCGCGGCATCACCCTCGTAGTTCTTGACGATGCCGAGGAACAATTGCGCCTTGGCGTGCGTTCCGGAGTCGGTCGCACCGGCGAGCGCGCGCGTGAGCTGTGCGTCGGCATCGCGGAACTTGTGCGCCTTGATCTGAGCGTAGCCAGCGTAGACCTCGGCGAGCGGCACGATCGGATCGTGCGGAAAGTCCTCGATCAGGCGCTTGAACTCGTCGGCCGAGACACGCGAATCCTCGAGGAATTTCGCCTTGGCCTCGTTGAACCGCTGCTTCGCGGCCGGATCGGAGTTCGAGGGAATCGCCGGTCCGATGACCTCGCGCTTGCCATGGCATCCCGCGGCAGATGCAACCGCAGCAACGACCAGGGCGGACAGAACGGTTCTCACGCCTCAACACTAACGGTGCCACCCATCAGGGGCAACCCGCAGGCTCTCGGGACTCGATCTGAGGTATGTCTCCGGCGATGGCACGCCAGAACAAGCTCGAAGCTGACCTCGAAAAGGGCTTCGCCGCCCTCGAAGACGGGAATATTGAAGACGCGATCGCCGCTTCCGAGCGGCTCCAGAAGCTCGACGCCAAGAGCCCGCACGTGATGGCGCTGATGGCGGCCGTGGCCGATGCCCAGGGCGAAGCGGAGACCGCGCTCGCGATCTATCGCAGCATCACCGAGGTCACGCCCGATGATCCGGTCTCGCGGATCTGCGCCGCGCGCATCGAGCTCCGCGATCTGGGCGACGCCGAGGCGGCACTCGAGACGGTCGAGGCCGCGTTCGAGTTCATCGATGAAGAGCGCGACCTCGTCGAGGCGATCCTGGTGCGCACCGAAGCGCTGATCGCGACCGATGATCTACCGGCCGCGCGCACGTCGCTCGCGGAGCTCGCCTCGTCGGTCATCGACGAACCGATCCTCGCCCTCGATCTCGCCGAGCTCGCACTCGCCGCCGAGGATACGAGCGCCTCGCTCAAGTGGATCGAGATCGCAAAAGCCGACGAAGAGCTCGAGGCCGATGCCATGCACCTGCTCGGCCGCGTCCACGAGCTCCGTGACGAGCGCCCCGAGATGATCGCGGCGTGGAAGCGGACGCGCGAGCTCGACAGCAAGCTGCCACCGCCCGAGGTCTCGATCAGCGATGCCGAGGTCGATCGGATCGCGACCGCCGCCCTCGCGATGATGCCCGCCGAGGTCAGCGAGAAGCTCCAGAACGTGCCGATCCTAATCGACAGCGAGCCGAGCGCCGAGCAGCTCGCGGATGGCATCGACCCGCGCATCCTCGGTCTCTTCGACGGCTCGGTCGCCGCCGATGACCTCGCGCCGGTCGTCACGAAGATCCATCTGTTCAAGCACAACCTCGAGCGCGCCTCTGGCGATCTCGACGAGCTCGAAGAGCAGATCACGATCACCGTGCTGCACGAGACCGCGCACTACTTCGGGCTCGACGAGGAAGACCTCGAAGCCCTCGGCCTCGACTGAAACCTCAGTTGGGGAAGCAGAGCGTATCGCCGACCGCCGTGCCGGCGACGCAGATCGCGATGTAGCAGCACGATGTCGCGCACTCGTGGTTCTTCGAGCAGAACCCGCCTTCGGGCACGAGCGCCGCGTCTTGCGGCACGAACGCGTCGAGGAGGTGCGCATCGTGTGGCTGGGACGATGCATCCCCGAGCCCGGCATCCTTCACCGCGACGCTGCCGTCGTGAGGCCGGGCCGGTGCATCTTGTTGTACTTGCTGATTCGGGCTGGTGCCGATCGCACAACCGGCAAGCACGAATACCCAACACCCATGTCTCAGCATGAAGAACCCTCGCTGCGCATCTTAGGCGCCGCGATCCGGGTTGCAACGAAATTCACGCCAAGGTCGTGACGCGCTCGCCGAACAACCGGTCCAGGCGCGTCAAAAGATCGTCCGTTGGCGCCACGGCCCAGGCATCCGGCAAGGCGATTACGGCCTCGGCGCGGCGGGCGATCTTGAGCCGGACGACCGGCTGATGTGCACCTCGTTGCGCATTCGCCAGGATCGTCTTCAATTCGTCGATCATGTCGTGCGTGAGTAGATCCGCATCGAGCGAGATATCGACACGCGAGGTCTTCGCGGTGCGGACCTCGCTCAGCGGATCGGCTGACTCGAGCAGCATCTTCCACTCGGGCGCATCCGAGGTGCCTTCGTTCTTGACCGCGCCCTTGCACAGGATCGGCTCGTCGCTGACCAGCACGTGGCGGACCTTCTCGAAGGTCTTCGGGAACGCGATGACCTCGAGCGAGCCCTCCGAATCCTCGAGCTGGAAGCGGGCCATCTTGTCGCCCTTCTTCGTGATCATCTCGCGGTACTGGCTGACGATGCCGCCGATCGAGTGATCGCCGACGTTCTTGAGCCCGGCGAGGAACTCGCTGGTCGTTGCCGAGGCGTAGCGCGCGAGGTCGCCGCGATAGCGATCGAGCGGGTGGCCCGACATGTAGAAGCCGAGCGACTCCTTCTCGAACGCGAGCAGTTGCTTCTGCGACCACGCCTCGAGCTCGGGATAGATCTCGCCTTGGGTCGCCGGCGACACCGTCGTGGTGCCGCCGACCTTCGGGGGATCCATCAGGCCGAACAGCGAGGTCTGACCGCTCCGACGATCGCGTTGCTCCGAGGCACCGCGCTCCATCGCGGCATCGAGCGCGGCGAGCTGTTGCGCGCGATGGTGCGTCGTTCCATCCGGCAGGGCGAAGCCGTCGAAGGCACCGCTCTTGACGAGCTGCTCGAGCACGCGACGGTTGCACTTCTGGGTGTCGACGCGGCGGCATAGCTCGTAGATCGACGTGAACTTGCCGTCGGTCGTGCGCGCTTCGATGATCGCCTCGACCGCGTTCGTGCCGACGCCCTTCACCGCGCCCATGCCGAACCGGATGACCTTTGGTTTGTCGGCGCCATCCGTGCCGGTAATAGCGGGCGTCACGGTGAAGTCGAGGTTCGACTCGTTGACATCCGGGCGCTCGACCACGAGCCCCATCGCGCGTGCTTCGGCGATGAACTTGACGACGTTGTCGATGTTGTCGGCGTCGCACGACATCAGACCCGCCATGAACTCGTGCGGGTAGTGAGCCTTGAGAAAGCCGGTCTGATACGTGATCCATCCGTACGCCGCGGAGTGCGAACGGTTGAAGCCGTAGCCCGCGAACTTTTCGACGAGATCGAAGATCTCCTCGGCGCGCTTCACGTCGACCTTCAGGGCCTTCGCGCCCTCGAGGAACTTGCCCTTCTCCTTGGCCATCTCCTCGGCCTTCTTCTTGCCCATGGCGCGGCGAAGCAGATCGGCGCCACCGAGCGAGTAGCCCGCGAGCACCTGCGCGATCTGCATGACCTGCTCTTGGTAGACGATGACGCCGTAGGTGTCCTTCAGCACCTCGCTCAGCGACTCGTGCATGTACTCGATCTTCTTGCGGCCGTGCTTGCGGTCGATGAAGTCATCGACCATGCCGCCTTCGAGCGGCCCCGGGCGATAGAGCGCGACCGCGGCAACGATATCTTCGAGGCAGTCCGGCTTGAGCTTCTTGAGGATCTCGCGGAAGCCGCTCGATTCGAGCTGGAACACGCCGGTGGTGTCACCGCGCGAGATCATCTTGAAGACGTCGGCGTCGTCCTTGTGGATGAGGTCGATGTCGAGCTCTTCTCCAGGACGCTTCTGGAGGTTCACCAGCTTCACCGCGGTGTGGATCACCGTGAGCGTCTTGAGGCCCAAGAAGTCGAACTTGACGAGGCCGGCCTTCTCGACCTCCTTCATCGCGAACTGCGTGACGATCTCGTCGTTCTGACCGCGGAAGCACGGCACGTACTCCCACAGCGGGCCGCCTGCGATCACGACCCCGGCGGCGTGCATGCCGGCATTGCGGTTGAGGCCCTCGAGCGACGCGGCGAGATCGAGGAGCTCGCGGTGCATCGGGCTGGTGTCGTAGAGCGCCTTGAGCTCGGCGGTCTGCTCGATCGCTTCGCGCACCGGCGGGGTCTTGCCGGCGACCGGCTCGGGCACCATCTTCGCGAGCTTGTCGGCCTCGGCGAACGGAATCTCCATCGCGCGCGCGATGTCGCGGATCACGCCGCGTGCCTTCAACTGGTGGAACGTCGCGATCTGACCGACGCGGTCGCGACCGTACTTCTCCTGGACGTAGTTGATGACCTCGCCGCGGCGATTCATGCAGAAGTCGACGTCGAAGTCCGGCATCGACACGCGCTCGGGGTTGAGGAACCGCTCGAACAGCAGCTTGAACTCGATCGGATCGATATCGGTGATCCGCATCGCCCACGCGACGGCCGAGCCGGCACCGGATCCACGACCGGGACCGACCGGGATGCCGTGCTCCTTGGCCCAGTTGATGAAGTCCCAGACGATGAGGAAGTACCCCGAGAACCCCATCGACACGATCACGCCCATCTCGCGCTTCACACGCTCGCGATAGATGTCGGCGTCGAACTTGATACCGCGCGCGGTCAGCTCCGTGAACCGCCGCTCGAGCCCCTTCCAGATGATGTTCGACAGGTACGTATCGAGGGACTCGCCCTCGGGCACCTTGTACTGCGGCATGTGCGTCTGATCGAGCTTGAGCTTGACGTTGCACCGCGCCGCGATCAGGCCCGCATTCTCGACCGCCTGGCCGACGTCCTTGAACGCGTCGTTCATCTCGGACTCGGACTTCATGTAGTAGCTGTCGACGACGTGCTTGAGCCGCTTCTCGTCCTTGAGGCTCTTGCCGGTCTGGATCGCCATCAGCACGTCGTGCGCGGCGGCATCACTCCGGTTGACGTAGTGGCAGTCGTTCGTCGCGACGAGCGGAATATCGAGCTTCTTCGACATCCGGACGAGCTCGCCGTTGAGCGTCTCTTGCTCCGGCGTCGGGGTGGGCATCAGCTCGAGATAGAAATCGCCGGGCGCGAACATCGCGGCGTATTCCTTGGCCGCTTCTTCGGCCGCGGCGACACCGTTCTTCTCGAGCGTCTGGGCGATCTCACCGCCGAGACATGCCGACATACCGATCAGCCCGTCGGAGTGCTCGCGCAAGAGCTGCTTGTCGATGCGAGGGTTGTAGTAGAAGCCCTCGAGGTAGCCCATCGAGTTCAGGTACGACAGGTTCTTGTAACCGACGTCGTTCTGCGCGAGCAGGATGAGGTGGTAGTTGCGACGGTTCGTGCGATCGTGACGATCGGTCGAGGCGACGTACGTCTCGCAGCCAAAGATCAGCTTCTTGCCGGCGGCCTTGGCTTCCGTGTAGAGATCGATCGCACCGAACATGTTGCCGTGGTCGGTGACTGCGACCGTGTCCATGCCGAGCTCGTGGGTCTTCTTGAACAGATCCTTGACGCGGATCGCCCCGTCGAGGAGCGAGTACTGCGTGTGCAGATGAAGATGCGTGAACCCACCCATGATATGACCTCCACGATCTAGCGCATGGCTCCGACACTCCCGAGCACCTTCGGCACGAAATGTTGGATCCTCGCGATGTTCGGCGTGTGCGCCGTGTGGGCCTGTCACAGCGACCCGCCGCCGGTTGCTCCAGGCGAGCCGATCCCCGCGGCCGCCGAGATCCAGGTCGATACGATGGACCACGAGTGTGACGCGCTGGTCGTCGCGATCAACGTCTACGGCGAGTGCCCGTACAACGACGATGACGACAAGGCATGGGCCAAGAGCCTCGCCCAGGTCGCGCAGGAGTCGTTCGACGCCGGCCACAAGGGAAATCCCGACGCGCCGTCACAACACGTGATCGCCCTCGCCTGCCATCGCGCGGCAACATCCGTGAAGCACGCGACCGAGCGTTGCTCCAACGGTCCGAAGCCGAAGCGCGACTACTAGCTACGCCGCGACGGTCTGGTTGGCCGGCTCGGCTGAACGCATCGGCGCGAGCTGAGCGGTGACATTTGCCGGTCGCGGATCGAGCTCGGGGCGATGAGCCGGCGCGACGAACACGCGCTTCACCGACCAGCTCACGAGCAGGTACGTCCACAGCGGGAAGAACGCGAGGTAGAAGCCACCGGTCGCGAGCACCCGCTGCGACAGCGTGCGGTGCTTGAGGCTATCGGAGCAGATCCACTGCGTCACGTGATAGATGCACATGTACATGTACGCCGGGTAGAGCAGGACGAAGCGCCTCGGAAAGTAGTGCCCGACGATGTTGTGCAGGAACGTGAACACGCGCTTGGCGTAGAACGGTCCCGACATCGTCCGCTTGCCCATGCCACCCGGCACGTCGAGGCGCCGGATCATCTTCACGTCGGGATCGAAGAGCATGTACTCGTCGGCAGCCTTGCCGGCGTTGATCCGATACGCGAGCGACGGCTCGTCTTCGATCGGCGTGCACTCGTCCCACAGTCCGAACCGCTCGAGCGTGCGCCGCGGAATCGCCGCGTTGCCGCCCATCAGGCTCTGGACCTTCTTGCGTTGATCGGTGCGCGCGAACACGCGCTGCCACATCAGCGAGTTGAAGCTAAGCACATCGCGCCGTGCGCGCTCGAGGTTGACGTACGGAGCCGCGTTCGGCTCGAAGAACTGACCGGTCACGCCGAGGCACTTGGGATCCGCGAAGTTCGCCTCGTGGAGGCGCAACCAATCGGTGCCGACCGGCAGGTCGTCGTCGTCGATGAACACGAACAAGTCGCCGCGCCCGTGACGCACGCCGGTGTTGCGCGCCGCGGGGCCACCGAGGGGCGGGAACTGGAGCACGCGCAGGCGTGGATCGCGCGCGAGGGCATCGAGCTGGACGACATCTTCGGGCGCGCGCTGCGTCGATTGCTCGACGACGACGACCTCGAAGCTATCGTGTGCTTGCGCGAGCAACAGGCCGAGCAACTCGATCAGCGCTGGCAGCCGGTTGTACGAGCGAACCACCACAGACACCCGAGGCGCCGATTGGTGGAGAAAACTCATAGACGTTCACTACCACGAGGGCCGGATCCTTCGCATCTGTTCGGATCTCCACGGGTGTTGAGAATCTGACAGGTCCTCCGATCACCGCGTTCCTGGCCGAAATTTCCGGGCGTGACGGCATCTTGAAGAAGGGTGTACGACACGCCACATGTGGCCGCTCGCTGCTCGCTTGCCGAACCCACCCCCCGTCGTGGTCGGTCGCGAGGGTGACATCGAGCGGCTCGTCGAGGCGATCGGCAACGGCCGCCTGGCGGTCGTGTACGGCCCGGCCGGGCTTGGCGCGACCGCGCTCGTCCTCCACGCGGTGCATCGCGTGCTCGGTGGCGAGGTCAGCCGCTGCGGCTATCTCGAGCTCGGCGACGAGGATCCGGCGACCGCCGTGATCCGGCAGCTCGCACCGGGCCCGCCTCCAGACGTCAACGACGTCAACGACGTCAACGACGAACGCGCCCTCGCGCTCGCCGAGCGGCACCACCTGTGGGTCGTGCTCGACGGCGCGACCGACGGTCACTGGCGGCTTGCCACGTTGGCCGCGCGGTTTGCCCGGACCAGTCGGTGGATCGTCATCAGCACCAAGCTACCGAGTGACGCGATCCTGGAATACGCGCAGCCGATCGCACGGCTCCCCGACACCGCGCTCGAAGCGCTCGCGAACCGCTGGCATCCCGCGCTCGATCCCGACGAGCGCTCGTTCGCCGTGACGGCCTCGCGCGGCTCGCCTCGAAGATTGCGCCGGATGCTCGCCGAACGCATGCAGAGCAAGGGCTACGTGTTCGCCGCGAGCGACGATGATCTCGTTTGTGAGCGCGTGCTCGGGGTCTGTGCGGCGACCGAATATGCGATGCCGATCGCGATGGTCACCGAGCTGACCTCGGCGTCCCTCCTCCAGCTCGAGGACCTCGACGACCGCGGCCTCGTGAAGCTGCATGGTGGCCTCGTCTCGAGCGGAGATGTCCGCACGGCGCGCGAGCTCGAACCTGCGCGCGCACGGATGCTCGCCGAGCGCCTCGGGCGCGAACGCGAGCCTCTCGCCGTGGCAGAGGCGATCCGGCTCGCGCTCGTGGCACGTGCGCCCGAGCTCGCGCTGGAGGTCCTCGATCGCGACGGCTACCGCCTCGTCGCCTCGGGCTTCGCCGCGCGGCTCGCGCACACGCTCGCCGCCTCGCGCGATCCTGCGCTCGCACGCTGGCGGTTGCGCGCCGCCGTCGAGATCGGAGATGGCGCGGTCCTCCCCGAGCTCGTCGCCGATTCGCTGCGCACCACCAATCCCGGCGATCGCCTGCTGTGGGCCGAGGCCCAGATGCGCGCGAATAATATCGAGGGTGCGCTCGCGATCGCCGCGACGATCGACGATCCCGCGGCGCGGCTACTCGTCGCTCGCGGATACGGCACGCGCGGCGAGATCGAGACCGCGCGAGTGGAGCTCAACGCGATCGCGGAGATGCCGGACGTCCCGGAGCTCGTCGCGGTCCGCGCGCTCGCGCTGGGTGCACGGCTCGAGGCTCTCGCGGGTGCGGCCGGCCCGGCACGCCTCGCGATCGGGGAGCTCTACGCGCGCGTCGCCGGGCTCCCCGAGATCACCGCGTGCGAGGTGCTGCAGAGCATCGCCTCGACCCAGCACGACCTCGGAGATCTGGATCCGACCGAGCGCACGCTCGACGAGCTCGAGACTGCGATGCACGGCGCCGAGCTCGCGCGGTTCATCGGGCGGCGCGCGCTGCTCGTGCGAGCCGCCGTGTGGATCGATCGCGGCCGCCTGGCCGACGCGCAACTCACGCTCGCAGAGCTCGAGCACGCGGCGAGCTTCGCGACGCTTCACCAACCGTTCATCGCGCTCTTGCGCACCCAGCTCGCGCTTGCTCGCGGCGAGACCGTGGCCGCTCATCACGCGCTCGCGCTGGTGCGCGAAGTCGAGGTCGGCACCGGCTACCTCGGTGCGTGGGCCTCGTCGCTCGGCGCGCAGCTCGCGCTGCTCGATCCTGCGAGTGCGCCAACGCGCTTGCCGCCCGCGGGCAACGGCCTGTGGCCCACCGTGGCCCGGCTCCATCACGCGCGCGTCGCACTGCGCGCGGGCCGCGACCTCGCGGATCTCACCGCCGATCTCGAGCTCGCGGCCTCGGGGGTGTTCGAGGCGAGCTTCGCCGCGCAAGCGCTCGGCTGGGAGCGCGCCCTGCTCGACGGTCACCCCGTGCACGCCCAGGAGCTCGCGCTCGTCGCGGCGAATCGCTGCGCCGAAGCCGGGTTTGGCGTCGCCGAAGCGGTCGCGGTCGCCGCCGCGCTCGATGCGGCGATGATCGCGCGGGTGCCACCCGGCTACCTCGTCGACCGGCTGCGCACGCTCGGCGAGCGACTCGGCTCGCCGCGGTTCTGCGCCGATGCCGAGCTCGCCTCGCTGCTGCTCGGTGATCGGGCACCGGAGCGACTCGAACGGTTCGCGGCGACGACCGGTCCAGCTGCGCGACGTGCGCGGCATGCACTCGGCGAGAGCCGCGCGGCAGATCCGATCGATCTCGCGGTCTGCGACGCACTCGGAGTGCGGCCCGCGACGATCGTCGTTGGCGCCGCCAACGACGTCCCTGGCTGGGGCGTCGATCGCACGCGTCGGCGCGCGTGGTTGCCAGATGGTTCGGTGCGCGAGCTCGGTGACAAACCGCAACTATGGAAGTTGCTCGAGACGCTCTTGGCCTCACCCCATCTCGCGACCAAAGAAGTCCTCGTCGAGTGTGCGTGGGGGACTGCCTATCACCCACTCCGTCACGACAAACTGCTTCATAACGCGATTCACAAGCTCCGCAAGTTGCTCGACGGCGCGGGCCGGATCGAGACCACGAGCGAGGGCTACAAGCTCGGTGACTCCGAGCCACTGCGAGTCGTTGACTAACGCAACACCGGTCGTCTATTCTGGTGCGGAGTGTCCTCTCCTGAACTCTCCTTGCACTCTTTTCAGGTCTTATCTGCGTGGCGACGGGGATCCGCAGGTACCACGCGGCCGCGCGCTGACTACAGTCGGAAGCGATGAGCGAGCGTCCCCTCGATCCCGTGCTCGCACGCCAGCTGCGACGGCTCGAGATCGATCCGGCCGGCGTGCCGACCGCTGCGCAGTGGATCCTGCTGATCGATCGTTTGAACGATCACTTCCAGCACACCAACGACGACCGGACGATGCTCAACCGGTCGCTCGAGCTCTCGACGCTGGAGATGGATACGCTGCGTCGTCGTGTCGAGAGCCAGCGGGATCGGCTCTCCAGCGTGGTCGGCACGATCGGCGAGGCGCTCTCCCAATTCGGATCGATCGTCCAGACCGAAGGTGCGACCGGTCAGGTCTCGATCGCGAAGGAGACGTTCGCGAATCGGCTCCAGGTGATCCTCGAAGAATCGAAGATCGGTGACGACAACTCCAGCGACGTCTCGCTGATCCGCGGCAACCTGGTTCGCCTCGCCGATCAGCTGATCGTGCTGCTGTCGGATACCGCCGAGCGTGCCGCGATCAAGAAAGAGCTCGAGGTCGCGCGCGCGGTCCAGCAGCTGCTCGTGCCGACCGACGCCGACATCCAGCGCGACGGTTTCGAGGTCGCGAGCTACTTCCAGCCGGCCGCCGAGTGCGGTGGCGATTGGTGGACGATCAACGAGCTCGCCGCCGGCAAGCAGCTGCTGATGGTCGGGGACGTCACGGGTCACGGCGTGTCGTCGGCGATCATCACCGGTGCGGCGAAGGCGGCCTGCGAGCTCGCGATCGAGGTCACGCAAGGCATGCTCGATCCACCTCGGCTGCTCGCGCTGATGAATTCGGCGATCCATCGCACGGCGCGCCAGCGCGTGATGATGTCGTGCAACGCGACGATCATCGATCCCGCGCGCCGCGTGCTCGCGATGGCGAACGCCGGCCATCCGAATCCGGTACTCGTACGCCAGGGCATCGTCCATCCGTTGATGGCCGAGGGCGCACCACTCGGAGCTTCGGCCGATCCGGTCTATCGCCCGATCGAGGTGCCGCTCGAGGCGGGCGATCTGCTCGCGTGCTTCACCGACGGCATCGTCGAGTGCGAGAACCGGCGCGGAGAGCAGTTCACCGAGCGCCGCTTGCGCGCCGTGATCCAGCGCGCGGCGGCCGCGACGGGTGCGCATCGCGCGGCCAGCGTGCGCGATGCGGTCGTCGCCGCCCTCGCCGCGTTTCGCGAAGACACCGAACAGGGCGACGACCTCACGTTGGTCGTCACCGCGTTTCACTAGGGGAGCCTCCGATGCAGAGCCATGCCACGAGTTACGATCTCACTGCGCGCGCCTGGGCCTCGGCACTACCACCGCTCGATTCGCCACGCACGCTCGTGCTCGGCTTCGGCGCGCCCGAGCTGATCGATTCGCCCTCCGCGTTCGGCGAGCTCGCGAAGGCCTATCCGCGCTCGCTCGTGATCGGCTGCTCGAGCGCGGGCGAGATCCATGGCACGCGCGTGCGCGACCATTCGCTCGCGGTCACGGTCACGCGGTTCGACAAGACCGACCTCCAGCTCGCGTCGCTCGGCGTGACGACGCCAGCGGAGAGCTTCGCCGCCGGGCAGACCCTCGCGAAGCGACTCGTCGCGAAGCCCGGGTTGCGCGGCGTGCTGATCCTCTCGGAGGGGCTCCACGTCAACGGCTCCGAGCTCATCCGCGGTCTCAACGCGGTGCTCGATGATTCGATCGTCGTCACTGGCGGGCTCTCCGGCGATGGCGCCGCGTTCAAGCGCACGTGGGTCGCGATCGGCGGGGTACTCAAGAGCGATGTCGTCGCCGCGGTCGGGTTCTATGGAGATCATGTCGTGATCGGCCACGGCTCGAAGGGCGGCTGGGACAAGTTCGGACCCGAGCGCGTGGTCACGCGCTCCGAGGGCAACGTGCTGTTCGAGCTCGATGGCAAACCTGCGCTCGCGCTGTACAAGGAATATCTCGGCGACAAAGCGAAGGACCTGCCCTCCTCGGGGCTGTTGTTCCCGCTCGCCCTGCGCGCGAACGCCAGCGACGACAAGCTGATCGTGCGCACGCTCCTCGCGGTGGATCATGCCGCGAACTCGCTGACGTTCGCGGGCGATGTCCCGACCGGCCAGCTCGCGCGGCTGATGAAGGCCGACTTCGAGCGCCTGATCGATGGTGCGGGCACGGCCGGGTCGATGACGCTCGAGAACGGCGCGGCGCCCCCGAACACCGACTCGCTCGTCGTCGCGATCTCGTGCGTCGGTCGCAGACTCGTGCTCGGGCCTCGGATCGAAGAAGAGATGGAGGCGGTCCGCGATGCGCTCGACAACCCGCGCGCGACGCTCACCGGGTTCTACTCGTACGGCGAGATCAGCCCGTTCGCGACGGGTCACTGCGATCTCCATAACCAGACGATGACCCTCACGTCGTTTTCGGAATCGCCGAGCGCACTCTCGCGCCCGGCGCCGGCCCCGACGTTCGAGGACACCAACACCGAGCTCGCACCGCTCGCGCCGCTCGCGCCAATCGCGGCGCCGCCGGGCACGGGGTTTGCGATCGGCCAGCTCGCGTGGGATGCGACCTCGCGCGCGTGGTCGGCCAAGCTCCCACCGCTCGATTCACCGCGCACGCTCGTCCTGGGCTTCGGTGCACCGGAGTTAATGGACCATCCCGAGGCTTTCGGCGAGCTCGCGAAGATGTATCCGCGCTCGCTCGTGCTCGGCTGCTCGAGCGCCGGCGAGATCCACGGCACGCGAGTCCTCGATCACTCGCTCGCGGTCACGGTCACGCGGTTCGACAAGACCGACCTGCAACTCGCGTCGCTCGAGGTCCGCTCGCCGGCCGAGAGCTTCGCGACCGGGCAGACGCTCGCGAAGCGGCTCGTCGCCAAGCCCGGCTTGCGCGGCGTACTGATCCTCTCCGAGGGACTGCACGTCAACGGCTCCGAGCTGATCCGCGGCTTCAACGCGGTAATCGATGACTCGATCGTCGTCACCGGCGGGCTCTCCGCCGACGGCGCCGCGTTCAAGCGCACGTGGGTCGCGATCGGGGGCAAGCTCAAGAGCGATGTCGTCGCGGCGGTCGGCTTCTACGGTGACCACGTCGTGATCGGCCACGGCTCGAAGGGCGGCTGGGACAAGTTCGGACCCGAGCGCGTGGTGACACGCGCCGAAGGCAACGTGCTCTACGAGCTCGACGGTCGCCCCGCGCTCGAGCTCTACAAGGAGTACCTCGGCGACAAGGCGAAGGACCTGCCCTCCTCGGGCCTCCTGTTCCCGCTTGCCCTGCGCGCCGACACCAGTGACGACAAGCTGATCGTACGCACGCTGCTTTCGGTCGATCATGCCAAGAACTCGATGACCTTCGCCGGCGATGTTCCGACCGGTCAGCTCGCGCGGCTGATGAAGGCGGACTTCGAGCGGTTGATCGATGGTGCCGGTACGGCCGGTGCGATGACGCTCGAGACCGGTTCACAACGCGCAGGGCTGGCGCCGCAAACCGATGCACTCGTTGTCGCGATCTCGTGCGTCGGTCGCCGGCTCGTCCTCGGGCCCCGCATCGAAGAAGAGATGGAGGCGGTGCGCGATGCGCTTGGCACGACGCGCGCGAAGCAGAGCAAGATCACCGGATTTTACTCGTACGGCGAGATCAGCCCGTACGCGACCGGTCAGGCGGACCTTCACAACCAGACGATGACGATCACGTCATTCTCCGAATCACTGACCGCGCTGGCGCGGCCCGCACGAGTGCCGCGCGGTAGCGCGCCCGTGATCACGACGACGACCCAGACGACCGTGCCGATGCCGGCGAACCGGCCGCGCGTGCCGGGTCGCGTGAGCACGCCACCTGCCGTGGCGATCACGCCCCAGGTCGCCGCTGCGACCGGCCAGAGTCCGACGGCACGGACGCTCGCGTCGCAGCCGACGCTCACGCTCACCCTCGGCTCCACGCCGATCGCGCCGATCGCGCCGATCGCGCCGATCGCGCAGGTTGCGATGCCCGCGATCCGCGCCTCCCGCGAGCAGATCGCGCAGGTCGGCCCTGCAACGCCCACCGTGCGCGTGCCTCGCACGATCGGCACCGATGCCGCGATCGAGGTCTCGCGCGAAGGCGAGCTCACGCTCGTGCACATGCGCGGCCGGCTCACCGAATCGTTCAAGGGTGAAGCGCTCGGTCGCACGCTGGTCGGTCGGGTGGTGTTTGATCTCGGTGAGGTCGATCGAGTGACCTCGTTCGGCGTCCGCGAGTGGCTCGCGATGCTCGCCGCGGCGCGGATGACCGAGCTCCACTTCGTGCGGTGCTCCGAATCGATCGTGAATCAGCTCGCGATGATCCGGAAGTTCGACGGCAACGCGAAGATCGTCTCGTTCTACGCGCCCTACCTGTGCACCGGCTGCAGCAGCCCGATCGAGCGCCTGCTCGACCTCGAGCGTGACACCGCGGAGATCACGGCGATGGCACCGACGACCATGACGTGCCCCCGCTGCGCGAACGAGGCGCGGTTCGATGACGACGCGCGATCGTACTTCGCGTTCGCCTCCGCGAGCCTGGGAGCCGTGATTCCGGCAGATGTCCGCGCGCTTCACGATGCCCTGGTCGCTCGCGAGCAGCCCGCAATCTCCGAGGACATCGAGAAGACCGTCGAGGGCAACGCGACCGTGATCCGCGTTCGGGGAAAGCTTTCGGGTCAGCTGCGGTGGCCCCGCATCCTCGATGGCATCGAAGGCCCGCTCGCGATCGACCTCGCCGAGATTCCCGCGCTCGACGACGCCGGTGTCCGTCACCTCGATCAGGCGCTCCGCGGGCTGCCGGGCTCGGTCGGGCCGATCGAGCTCGCCCACGCTCCGGTACCCGTCGTCGAGAGCATCATCGATCTCGTGCGCCCGAACGGGCGGTTCACGGTGACCTCGGCGATCGTGCCTGCCTTCTGCCCCGCGTGTGCGGTCCAGCGCCCTGCCTCCGTGAAGATCGATCGCTACGTCGCCGACCTCGCGGCGGGACGCGAGCATCACGTCGCGTGCAAGCGCTGCAATGGCGCGTTGCAACTCGCCGCGAGCACCGCCTTCGACCGCCTGTGCGCAGCGCAGCGCCCGGCGATCGCGCGTGCGGTCTCGCCGGCGGAACCGGTCATCGCGCGCGCCCCGAGTGTCGCAGCGGCTCGAGCACGCAGCTTTCCGTGGCCCACGCTCGCGATCGCGGGCGCCGCGGTCGTCGTCGTCGCCGTGATCGTGACGCTCGGTGCTCGCCGCGCGCCGGTCGCGGCTCCGGTGGTGCCGCCGCCGGTCGCCTCGGTGCCGGCCGCTGCGGCTCCGGTCGCCGCGGCCATCGAGAAGCCCACGCCCGCCGCGGGCTCCGCGTGGCAAGGCACGAATGATCTGCCGCCCGCGTGGGTCGAACGTCCGTTCGCGATCGAGGGTGACGACGTGTTCGTGCTCGGTCACGGTCTGACGAGCGCCAGCGCGGAGGGCTCGCTCGAGGCCGCGCGGCGCGATGCGACGGCCCGGCTGGTCGATCAAATCTATCTCGACCTCGCCGGTTCTTCGGTCCACGACTTCATCGACAAGCGGCTGCGTCGCGATGCACCCGGCGCCGACCAGGCGATCAGCGATCGCTTCCTCGCGCAGCACGCGCGCGACATTGCCTTCGAGCGCGCCGAGCTCTCGTCGCGTACGCGCGATCATGGCACCGAGGTCTACGTCCGCTACAAGCTCGGCAAGAAGCAGTACGATCAACTCGTCGCGAGCTACCGCGGCACGGCACGATTCCGCGGCGCCGAGGTCGCGGAGGTGTTCCCGCTGCTCGATACCGCGTTCCATGCGGGCGGTCAGCTCGTCGTGATCGGCGTCGATCCGCGCAGCGCTGCAGAGCTGGCGGGCATTCGCGAGGGCGATGTCGTGCGCACGCTCGCCGGGGTCCCGGTCGTGACGATCGAGGCGTTCCGGCAAGCCAGCGTGAACGCGTGGGCGAACCTCGAGCCACGTGGCCGGCTGAGCCTCGGGCTCGAATCGGCCGGGGCCGCGAAGCCGGTCACGCTGTTCAAGCCGGCACCCCAGCCCTAACGTGCAGCTCGGCAAGTACGAGATCGTGACGAGGCTCGCGTCCGGCGGTATGGCCGAGATCCATGCCGCGCGTGACAGTGATCGCCGGGTCGTGATCGTGAAGCAGATGCTCGCGCAGTTCACCGACAAGTCCGATTATGTCGAGATGTTCCTCGACGAGGGCCGCACGGTCTCGCTGCTGCGCCATCCCAACATCGTCGAGATGTATGATTTCGGCTTCGTCGGCGAGGTCCCGTACCTCGCGATGGAATACCTCCACGGCGTCGATGTCCGCGCCCTGCTCCGCGCGGCCAAGCTCGCCGCGACGCCCGTGCCATTTCCGATCGTGGTCGCGATCGGAAAGGCCGCCAGTGCGGGACTCCACCACGCACACGAGGCGCGCTCGCTCGACGGCTTCCCGCTCGAGATCGTTCATCGCGATGTCTCACCGCAAAACTTGATCGTTGCCTTCGATGGCCGCGTGAAGCTGATCGATTTCGGGATCGCCAAGAGTCGCGGCCGCATGCACGAGACGCGCGCAGGTTCACTCAAGGGCAAGGTGCCCTACATGGCTCCGGAGCAGGTGCGCGCGGGCGTGCTCGATCGCCGGACCGATGTCTATGCGCTCGGGGTCGTGCTGTTCGAGCTCGTCACCGGCCGCCGGCCTTACATCGCAGAGCGCGATGCCGAGCCCAAGGGCGAGTTCAGCTTGATGATGGCGATCGTCGGCCACAAGCTCGCCTCGGCGAGCCGGCTGCGTCCAGATGTGTCACCGGAGCTCGAACGGATCCTCGGGTGCGCCCTGGGAGCCAAGCCCACCGATCGGTTCGCGACCGCCGGCGAGATGGCCGAGTCGCTCGCGGCCCTGCCTTGTGCGACGCAAGCGCAGGTCGCGGCCTATCTGAGCGTGCTATTCGGCGATCGACCCTCGCTCGCTCGAGTCGACATCGACGAGGCCGCGACCGAGATCCAGCAGCTCGAAGAGCTGCGCACGAGCGGCGACGATGACTACGATCTCGTCGTCGATGCGCCGGAGGTGCCGGCGCAGATGATGGTCCGCGCCGCTTTCGAGAAGCGGGTCGAGGGTGATCGGACGACCCTGCGGCTCGAGCGCTCGGTCGACGCGAGCTTTCGCTGGGCGAAGCTGCTCGACGGAGTGGAGGGTTCGGTCGAGCTCGATCTCGGTGCGGTGGTCCTCGAGCCAGCCACGTGTGCCGCCGCGGCCGTCGCGTTGCGCGGGCTCGGTACCGAAGCGCGATCGATCGAGATCCTCGGTGCGCCGCTCGCACTCGCGAAGGCCCTCGCGGGCTCGCGTGCGACGATCCGCTCGATCGCCACGCTCGGTCACTGCACGAGGTGCACCGCGACGCGGATCGTGGTGCTGCCGTACGCCGAGCTCGGCCGCGCGTGTTGCCCGCAGTGCGCCACGCCGCTGTGGCTCGCGGAGCTCGCCCCGCCACCCCGCGCACCCAGGGATCGCCGCACGATCGTCCTCGCGGTCCTGATCGCGAGCGCGGGGCTCGGTGCGGCGCTCGCCCTGCGAGGTGCGTTCTGATGCCGAAACTCTCGCCGGTCATCCTCGAGAGCGGCCCCGCCACGATCGGCGTCCTCGAACGAAACCGCACCGTGCTCGCGCGTGCGACGCGGATCGTGCGCGCGGCCGCGGGTCTCAGCCACATCGCCAGCGAGACCGATCCAGCCGGCCTGCGCGCGCAGCTCTCCCCCGAAACCCGGCTGCTCGTGTGCAGCGACCAGGATTTCGAGCTGGCCCTCGATTGGACCCGACGCTACTTTCCGCGCGCGCGGGTGCTCGTCTGGAGCTCCGGCCCGATGGAACCGCTCGTGCTCGCAGCCGCGCGCGATCCACACGTGCGCGGCATCCTCGGGTGGCCCTCGTTCCTTTCGATGCCCCGCCCGTGGGAGCTCGCGCTCGCGGTCCGTCGCGCGCTCCACCAGGCCGAGACCATGCTCCACCTCACCGAGTTGTTCGTGGGCGCGCCGGTCACGACCAAGTACGCATCGCAGACCTCGGCCGATCGCGACTCGATCTGCGGCGAGCTGGTCGGGCTCGCGGAGCGCGCCGGTGCCACCGACCGCATGCTCGGCCGGATCGGCGAGGTCAGCCACGAGCTGCTGATGAACGCGATGTACGACGCGCCGGTCAATCACTACGGCGAATCGCGCTACGCGCACGATCGTCGCGCCTCGATCGCGCTCGAGGATCACGAGGTCCCTAGCGCACGCTTCGCGACCGATGGCACGCTCGTCGCGATCCAGGTCACCGATCCGTTCGGCCGGCTGACCCGCGCCCACGTCCTCGCCAGCATCGCACGCGGTCAGGCGAACAGCGCTGGCGATGCCGTGATCGATGCGTCGAATGGCGGCGCCGGACTCGGCCTGTGGAAGATCTACTCGCAGGCCGCGATCACGATCGTCGACGTGATCGCCGGCCACTCGACGAGCGTCACCGCCGTGTTCGATATCGACATCGCGCCGCGCGAGGCCCGCACCATGCCGGGCTCGCTGCACCTGTTCGATCGCGAGCTGGTCTAGGTGGTCGCGCTCTGGAGCGCCTTGACCTGATCGGCGGAGCCGAGCACGACCAGCGTCATCCCGACGGAGAGCTTCTCGTTCGCATCGGGGTTGTAGGTCCACTCACCTTCGTCGCCGGGCCGCATCGCGAGCACGGTCATGCCGAAGCGCTCGCGCACGCGCGCATCGCGCAGCGTGGTGCCGAGCTCCGCGGTCCGAGCGCCGAGGCGGACCTCGGCGATGCGGTAGGCGGTGCGGCGATCGCGCAGCATGTCATCGAGGAACGCGACCACCGCGGGCCGCAGCAGCTCGGAGACCAGGCGCATGCCACCGATGAAATTCGGTGAGACCACCGCATCGGCCCCCGCGCGCTTGATCTTCTCGACGTGCGAGAGCTCGGCGCAGCGCGCGACGATCCGCGCGGTCGGATTGGTCTGGCGCGCCGAGACCGTGAGGTAGAGGTTGTCCTTATCCGAGGACAGCGCGGCGACGAGGCCCTTCGCCGTGCCGAGGTTCGTCTGGTTGATCACGTCGTCGTCGGTCGCGTCGCCCACGATATAGGTGTAGGCCGCGTTCGGATGGCGATCGGCGATCTCCTTGAGCTCGTGCTCGTTCATGTCGATCGCGATCACCGGCACACCCGTGGCGATCAGCTCTTCGATCACGTTGCGGCCGGTCGAGCCGGCGCCACACACGATCACGTGGTCCTTCATCTTCTTCATCCGTTTCTTGAGCTTGTTCGCGAACAGAACGTTCTTGAGATCACCTTCGATGATGAACGCCGTGATGGTCGAGGCGAAAAACACGATCGTGCCGGTGCCGAACAAGAGCAACACGATCGTGAAGCCACGGGCGTACTCCGTGATGTCCATGCCCTGCAGGACCTCGGCATAGCCGACGGTCGTGATCGTGATGACCGTCATGTACGCGCAGTCGGCCATCGGCCACCGGCCATGCCCGATCATGTAATAGCCGAACGACCCGCCGAGCACGACCAAGAGGATCGCGACCAGGCCGTACATCATGCGTTTCAGCGTCGGAGTGAGCATCTTCGAGTGCTTTCGAGCTCCGCACTGCCGTCGGCAGCGCTGCACGCCGGAAGCAAGTTCCGGCTTGCACGCGGCAGTTCATAGTACCCGTGGTAAGACCCCTATCATGCAGCTCCTGGGCAGCTTTCTCGCCGGTGGTTGGTCGAACGGATCGGGTGCCACGCAGGCGCTCCTCAACCCCGCGACCGAGGCTGTCGTCGCCGAAGTTCACGCCGGTGGGCACGATCTCGCGCAGGCCTTCGCGTTCGCGCGCGAAGCTGGCACCGCCGAGCTCGCGCAGCTCACGTTCGCGCAACGCGGCGAGCTCGTCGCTGCACTCGCCAAGGCGATCCACGGCGCGCGCGAGGAGCTGATCGCGCTCGCGATCGCGAACTGCGGCAACACCCGCAGTGATGCGAAGTTCGATATCGATGGCGCGGCGGTCACGCTCTCGCACTACGCCGACCTCGGTGCGAAGCTCGGCGCGCACACGCTACTCGGCGATGGCGAGCCGATCCAGGTCGGGCGCACCGCGCGGATGAGCGGCCAGCACATCTGGGTCTCGCGTCGCGGCGTCGCGGTCCATATCAACGCGTTCAACTTCCCGGCGTGGGGCACGTGCGAGAAGCTGGCGTGCTCGCTGATCGCGGGCATGCCGGTGATCTCGAAGCCCGCGACCGCGACCGCGCATGTCGCGTGGCGGTTGGCGCAGCTGTTCGAGCCGCTGTTGCCCAAGGGCGTCCTGCAGATGCTGATCGGCCCCGCCGGCTCACTGCTCGATCACGTCACGCCGGCCGATGTCGTCGCGTTCACCGGCGGGAGCTCGACCGCGCAGATGCTGCGCGGCAAGGTCCCGCACGCCCGCCTCAATATCGAGGCAGATTCGCTCAACGCCGCGGTGCTCGGTCCCGATGTCGAGGTCACGAGCGAGGTCGGCAACCTGTTCCTCTCCGATGTCGTGCGCGACATGACCCAGAAGAGCGGCCAGAAATGCACCGCGATCCGTCGCGTGCTCGTCCCCGAGGACAAGCTCGCCGAGGTCGCCGAGGGGCTGAAGGAGCGGCTCGCCAGCTTCAAGATCGGCAACCCCGAGCTCGAGGAAGTCCGCATCGGTCCAGTCGCGAGCGCTCAGCAACTCGAGGATGTGAAGGCGGGTATCGCGCGGCTCGCCGCGGCGACCGAAGAAGTCTACGGCGGCCGCGGCGAGGTCCCAGGTCCTGGGCCGCTCGGCGTCCCCGAGGGCAAGGGCTTCTTCGTCGGTCCAGTCCTGCGCCGCGCCTCGAACGCGATGACCTGTGCCCCGCTCAACGAGCACGAAGTGTTCGGCCCGGTGTCCACGCTCGCGCCCTATTCCGGTGACGCCGCGTACGCGGCCGCGTTCATCGCGAAAGGCGAAGGCTGCCTCGTCAGCTCCGCGTACTCCGACGATCGCGATTGGGTCCAGACCTTCGTCACGAACGCCGCGCCATGGGCGGGTCGCCTCTTCCTCGGCTCCTCGAAGATGGCGGCGATGTCGCCCGGGCCTGGCACCGTACTTCCCTCCCTCGTCCACGGCGGCCCGGGTCGCGCGGGCGGTGGCGAGGAGCTCGGTGGCCAGCGCGGCTTACAGTTCTACATGCAGCGCACCGCGCTCGAGGGCGATGCCAGCGTCCTCAAGTCGCTGATCGGATAAACCATGCGGAAGTATCTCATCGCCCTCGCCGTCACCGTCAGCGTCGCCATCGCGGCGATGGGTTTCATCGCGTGGAAGTCGGTCGATCGCCAGAAGTCGGCCGGCGTCAACGTCGAGGTCATCAGCGCCGCACGGCAAGAAGCCAAGCAGCTCTACCCGATGTGTCTCGACAGTCCCGCCGCGGTCCACAACGGCGTGGCCACCGGCACCGAGCACTTCGAAGACTTGCTGACGACCGATCCCAAGAAGGCGCGCGCGAAGCTCGTCGACGTGGTCGTCCCCGTGATCGAATCGCGCCAGCTCGCCTGCACGAGCACGCTCGCCGACTTCGGCGAGGTCAAGAAGATCGCCTCGCAGAAGGACGGCTACGTCGAAGGCGCTCAGCCGAAAGTCGAAGCCGTGATCGCGCGCTTCAAGACCACGCACCTCGCCGCCGATCAGCTGCGCGAGGCGATCGATCGCAATGCACCGAAGGACGAGCTCCTCGCGAAGCTCGCCGCGCTGCGCACCTCGACGAACTAGTCAGGAGAGCGTTCGCGGTTACGCGCTCGTGTGATTTCAGCGAGCTACGAAGCGAAACGTGAGGGGAGCGTTACCGTCCCCATTTATTGCTGGGTCGGACGG
This sequence comes from Kofleriaceae bacterium, assembly GCA_025357755.1. Classification (GTDB taxonomy): domain Bacteria; phylum Myxococcota_A; class Polyangia; order Haliangiales; family Haliangiaceae; genus JABFXX01. The sequence goes on from JANXOP010000447.1 coordinate 77,453, forward strand.
CGCGGCCGCGGACCGATCGCGGCAGGCGCATCGGGTTCGGGATCGAGCAGCGGCAGCAGGTTGCAGAGCTCGCGCGCGACCTGGCGGCAGCGGTGGCGAATGAAGTCGGTCGCGTAGGGCTCGGCGAGGAGCACGACGAGCGTCGCGTCGTACCAGAACGTCATCGCATAGGCGTCGGGGTCGACGATCTCGCCATGCGAGCTGCCGGGGGTTGGGGTCGCGAGCGCGCGGCGCGCGAGGAACTCCCAGCGCGAGGATTCGACCTCGTCAGGGGCCTTGGCAGATGCGACGAGCTTGGAGCCGCGGATCACGAATGCGTTCGAGGCGCGATCGATGCTCGCGAGCGCGGTCAGGTACTTCTCGATCGTGACCATCACGCGACCGTGCTCGGGCTCCGAGGAAGCGGGCGTGATCGCGATCTCGGGGAGGCGCGTGACCTCGTAGCGACGACGCACGGCGCGGAGCTGGCGGACGGTGCGCTCGAAGGCGGCCTCGACGTCGGTGTGGTTCGTGCGGGTGGGTAGCTCGACGCTCAGATACTCGCCACCGCCGAGCGGCATCGTGCGCGCCGGGACGCCCGTGCGAGGCGGCGTGTCTTCGCCGAGGATCCGCGCGGAGGTCGCGCCGATCTCGGAGATCAGCTCGCGCAGGATCTCGCGCAGCTCGTCTTCGATCATCCCACGAGGCTCGTGGTGATCATCGTGGTCGGCTGCGGGTAGAACAGGTAGTTCGCGATCGAAGGCTCGCCGATGAACAGATCCTTCCAGGTGCCGCCCTTGAAGCCGGGAGGCACGTGCGCGATCTCGCCGAAATCGACGTGCAGGAGATCGTAGGCAGGCAGGATCGCGACGAGCTTCTGCATGCGCTTGAGCAGCGGCGCATCGTAGACGCCGGCACGTGGTGATTCGCGGATCACCCACTGATCGCCGGCGCGAACCGCGGAGACCGCGACCTGCTGGACCGCGGCGACGCGTGCGCGCTGGCTGATCACCACGCGGAAGTAGAGCTCCTCGACCCCGCCGTCGCCTGCCGGCCACTCTTCGGGGATGGCGACGCCATGGTCGCGGACCTGGATGATGCAAGGCGCGCGGCCGAGCGCGAGCACGTAGATGAAGTCGCACGGCTCGTGATCGTCGCCGTGCTTGACGAACGTCGCGGCCTTGAGCTCGAGCGCGAGCTCCTCGGCCAGGGCATCGAGCTCGTCGCTCGGCATCGTCGCGTGATCTGGATCGGCGGGATCCCGAGCTTCGCCCCACGTGCGCGACGGATAGAGCTCTTCCATCACCTGCTCGACCGTCGACATCATCGCGCCCTTGCGCGAATCGCAACCGGTCTTGCCTTTGCAGTTCGTACACCCGCCCATCGCGTTAGAGTCCGGTGCGATCCGCGGGCGGCAGCGAGAGGCCGAACCCATCGTGCAGCGTGCGGACCGCGAGCTCGGCGTACTTGCGCGCGATCACGACGCTGATCTTGATCTCGGAGGTCGAGATCAACTGGATGTTGATGCCCTCCTTCGCGAGCAGCTCGAACATCGTCTTCGCGACGCCGGCGTGTGAACGCATACCGACACCGACGACCGAGACCTTGCAGATCTCGTCGTCGTACGAGATGCGCTCGCCCTTGGTACCGACGATGTCGGGGACCTTGTCGGTGAGCAGCTGGACCGAGCGCTTGCGGTCGCCCTTGGGCACCGTGAACGTGAGGTCGGTCGTGCCGTCGTAGCCTTGGTTCTGGACGATCATGTCGACCGAGACGTTCTCGTCGGCGAGCGGCGCGAACATCCGCGCGGCAATGCCCGGCATATCCGGGAGGTCTTCGAGGGTGATCTTGGCTTCGTCACGCGACGCGGTGACACCCGAGACGACGACTTTCTCCATGCTGCTCTCCTCGGGAACGACCCACGTTCCCTCGACATCTGAAAAGCTCGAGCGCACGTGAATGCGCACGCCGTACTTCATGCCCAGCTCGACCGAGCGAATCTGTAGGACCTTCGCGCCGAGCGAGGCGAGCTCGAGCATCTCTTCGTAGCTGATGCGATCGAGCTTGCGCGCGTTCGGGACGATGTTCGGATCGCTCGTGTAGATGCCGTCGACGTCGGTGTAGATCTCGCACGCGTCGGCGCCGAGCGCGGCCGCGATCGCGACCCCGGTCGTATCGCTACCGCCGCGACCGAGCGTGGTGATGTTGCCCTTGTCGTCGACGCCCTGGAATCCCGCGATCACGGCGATCTCGCCCTTCGCGAGCACGTCCTTGATCGGCTGGCCATCGATCTCGAGGATCCGGGCGCGCGCGAACGAGCTGTCCGTCAAGATCTTGCACTGGCTGCCCAAGAAAGACCGGGCCTTGCCGCCGGCCGCCCGGATCGCGAGGGCGACCAGGCCGACCGAGACCTGCTCGCCGGTCGAGATGATGACGTCGACCTCGCGGTCGTTCGGGTCTTCATGGAGCTGACGGGTGAGCTCGAGCAGGCGATTGGTCTCGCCCGACATCGCCGAGACGACGACGGCGACTTGGTGGCCCGCACGTTGGGTTCGGAGGCAGCGCTCGGCCACCGCCTTCATGCGCTCGACGGTTCCGACGGACGTGCCGCCATACTTCTGGACGATCAACACGGCGGGCTCGGTCTACCATGCGCCATGTCCGTCGTGGTGCTCGTTTCGACGTTTCCAGGGGCTGTGAAGGCTGCCGAGGTAGGCCGAACGCTCGTCGAGGAGCGCCTTGCGGCCTGCGTGAACCTGGTACCGCGATCCGGTCGATCCATCGCTGGCAGGGCGCGTTCTGTGACGAGGCCGAGACGCTCGCGATCATCAAGACCACGCGCGAGCGGATCGAGATGATGACCGCGCGGCTCGTCGAGTTTCACCCGTACGCCCGAATCGATCGAGCTGAATGTAGTTGGTGGCCACGCGCCATATCGGGCGTGGGTCACCGGCGAAGTCCTAGGAGAATGAAAAAAAGTAGTTTTGGAGCCACGAATTGCCAGCGGAGTTGTAAGGAACCGCACAACTCAGCGTCAATGAAATAAAGGTCGTGTACGGGCCTGCGGCAGTAACCTGCAGATACGTCGTTGTTCCGGTCGGACTTGTGTAACCGGGACTTGGCGTAGAACAACCGCCAGCCGTACTGCACGAGTACACGCTTGCTCCAGCGTATATGTTGCCGCTGGCATCCGCACCAGCGATATGGCATGTGAAATTTCCGCCGCTAGTGCTGTTATAGTCGCGGTATATGACATCCCCAAATGGGGCCGCTGACAGGCTAGTCCCTGTCCATCTGATCGGACATTGAACGGCCATTCCAGACGTATTCGGAGTATTTGTGCTGTCAGAAACGCCAGCCGAAAGATATGTAATCAAAGGTCGAGTGATATTCCATCCACCGATCTGGCAGGAGTCTCCGGATTGGTAAACGATTGTGCTGGCGTCTGACGCATGCACATCTGCCAGAGCCAGCACAATGAGCACAATGAGCACAATGAGAACCGGAAGCGCTGAAGTGATCCGCATAAATTCCTTTAGAAGGTTGTTCTGTAGTTCATCAGGTATCCAGAAGTGGGCACATGGCAATTCAAAACGAAACTAGTCCATGTGGCTCCGCTCAACAGTGGGATGGACAAGTTAGCTGCCGAAGCAGACGTCGTGAAGGCGTTGTTCGGGCTCGTGCATCCGCCTGGAGTCGAGCACGAGAACTTCGTCACGGTCGTCCACTGGTTGCCGTATGTGTCACTTCCAACTGCGTTACAGTATGCACTGTCAGCAGCAGACGGGTCTCGGTATATTACCGTCACACTGCTAGAAGAAGTAATTGTCTGTGTGAATGAGTTCCATGCCGCAGGACATAGTACAGTCAAGGCGTCAGTTGCCGAGAGAGTACTCACTCCTGCTGGACTGTAAAAAGTCAAGGAGATCGGTGCGACGGAACTCGACGATGTCTTAGGGCCCGCGAATGCGTAAGTCGACCGGTCACCTGTACTGCGTGCGTGGCCTGATGACGTAGTTCCACTCACCGTGAAAGTCGTTTCTCTCGATCTGCAGTGCGCGGAACGCTTTAACGGAGACCTTCTTGCCGGTCGGAT